>DAIDMG010000162.1:286-5112 GCA_027449105.1 Acidiphilium sp.
GGCGCGCCCCTCAACTTTACGTTGGACACCCACACTCAGAATGCGCGACAATTAGCTTTTCCTGACCTCGGAGCCATAGTCATGGAATTAACTGCGGTTCTTACCCCTGCCGAAGAAGGCGGATATGTTGCCCTCAATCCCGAAACCGGCACGACGACCCAAGGGGAAACAGTTGAGGAGGCTATTGCCAACTTAACCGAGGCAACAGCACTCTATTTATCCGAGTTTCCTCTACCTGCACCTGGGCATCCACTGGTCACGATGTTCAGCGTTCCCGCACATGCCTAAGCTACCGCATGTCTCCGGTGCCACGGCAGTTCGGGCACTTGAACGATTGGGGTTTACGAAAATTCGCCAATCCGGTAGCCATGTCATCATGCGGCGTGGCTCCAAAGGCTGTGTCGTTCCGATGCACAGTGAAATCAAGATCGGTACTCTTGCGGGTGTTCTGCGCCAAGCCGATATATCGCCAGACGAATTCATCAATGCCTTGTGAACTTGGTATCCAACCCGGCAGTCAACACGGACGCTACGCATAAAGCCGCGCAGCGCTGGTTACTTCTACGTTAGCGGCTAGTCGAGCAATGAGCGCATGTTAAATAGAAACATTAACTTAGCATCCGGGCAGCGTAATTTTGATTTGTTTGGCGAGTCGGTTTGCACTCATTCGCCGATGGTCGCTGCTGCGATTGAAAAATTGGCTACAGCAGCAGGAACCGAATCTCGCGGGGCAATCTTTACACGCGCTGAGGTAGTGGATTTCATCCTCGATCTGGCTGGCTACACGGAGGATCAACCGCTCCATGAAAAGCGACTTTTGGAGCCTTCATTCGGGGGTGGTGACTTTCTATTACCAGCAATCGGACGACTACTGACAGCGTGGAGATCATCGCAACACATAAAAACTGTAGTCGAAGAGTTAGGCGACGCAATTCGTGCTGTTGAACTGCATCGCTTGACCTTTTCTGCCACCCGAGCAGCCGTGATCGAGCGGCTTAAGCAAGAAGCGATAGAGGATCAATCCGCAGTAGCACTTGCTGATCGTTGGCTTGTGCAGGGGGATTTCCTTCTCGCACCCCTTGAAGGGCAATTCGACTTTGTTGTCGGAAACCCTCCCTATGTTCGCCAAGAGTTGATTCCAGCACCGTTGCTGGCTGAGTACCGTGGCCGCTACCAGACGATGTATGACCGAGCCGACATCTACATCCCGTTCATCGAGCGCTCGCTTTCAGCGTTGGCGAAGGGTGGGAGTCTGGGTTTTATCTGTGCGGATCGCTGGATGAAAAACCGCTATGGCGGGCCGCTTCGTAGCCTCGTGGCCGATCAGTTCCACCTGAAAATCTATGTCGATATGGTGGACACCCCTGCGTTTCACTCCGATGTGATCGCCTACCCGGCCATCACTATCATCAGCCGGGAAACGCCCGGCGCGACACGCATTGCCCATCGCCCAGCCATCGACCGGGCCGCGCTGGCGATCTTGGCCGACGCGCTGCGTGCGCGGAACCTGCCGAATGAGGCCGGGCCGGTACGCGAACTGGCTCGAGTCCCTAATGGGTCGGAACCGTGGTTGCTCGAATCTTCGGATCAGATGGCGCTGATTCGCCGCCTTGAAAAGCAATTTCCGAGCTTGGAAGAGGTGGGCTGCAAGGTGGGTATCGGCGTAGCAACCGGCGCGGACAAGGCCTATATCGGCGACTTTGACGCACTCGACGTGGAGCCTGATCGCAAACTGCCGCTGGTTACAACGAAGGACATCCTGTCCGGCGAGGTGCAGTGGCGCGGCCAAGGCGTCATCAATCCGTTCGCCGAGGGTGGCGGCCTTGTCGATCTGCGGAACTATCCGCGCTTGCGCCGCTACCTGGAGGCGCGACGAGAGGCTATCGCGGGCCGTCACTGCGCTCAGAAGACTCCGGCCAACTGGTATCGCACAATCGACCGCATCACCCCAGCGCTGGCATCGAGGCCGAAGCTCCTGATTCCCGACATCAAGGGCGAGGCCCATATCGTTTTTGAGGGTGGGGAGTTGTACCCGCACCACAACCTTTACTACGTCACGTCCGACGAGTGGGAATTGAGGCCATTGCAAGCTGTGATGCTTTCAGTCGTCACACGTCTATTCATGGCGACCTATTCAACCAAAATGCAAGGCGGATTCCTCCGGTTTCAGGCGCAATATCTGCGTCGCATCCGCATTCCCCAATGGGCGGATGTCTCGACAGCGTTGCGGACAGAGCTGGCGGAAGCTGCAACAAAGCGGGATTTTCAAGCCTGCAACCGCGCCGTGTTCAAGCTGTATGGCCTGAGCCACGAAGAACGATCTACCCTTGGAGGCAATGGAGAATAAATGGCTCTCGATCTTGTTGATTACGAACAAAAGGCTCATGAGGCTGTAAAAGCTTTCTGGGGAAACAGGGTGGCAGCGAGACAAAAGCAGATTGAGTCCGGGAAGGCTGACCAAGGCGAGCGCGCTGGCGTTACCGCTGGCAAGAACATGGATGGATTCCTGGCTTTGGTACTCGACATCGTGCGGGCCAATGGACTCGCCCATGCCGAGATTCACCAGAACCGGGCAATGCTGACACTGCCCGGCTATTTCAGGCCGACAAAGCTCTGGGATCTTCTTGTCATCTACAAGGGCGATTTGATCGCGGCCATCGAGCTGAAAAGCCAAGTTGGTTCGTTCGGGAATAACTTCAACAATCGAACCGAGGAAGCTATTGGCACCGCACACGATCTCTGGACGGCCTACCGCGAAGAGGCATTCGGCAAGCAACCACGCCCTTTCGTTGGCTGGTTGATGATGGTCGAGGATGCCCCGAAATCCAGATGTGCGGTCAAGGATGCGTCACCGCACTTCCCTGTTTTCAAGGAGTTTAAGGGGGCGTCGTACCTCATCCGGTATGACTTGCTCTGTCAAAAGTTGGTAAAGGAACAGCTTTACACCACTGCCGCCCTCATCACGTCGCCCCGTAGCGCTGCCGAGACTGGTGAGTTTTCAGAAATGTCGGCGATGACAGGACTCAGGACATTTGTTACGGCTCTGGCTGGTCACGTTGCCGCAGAGGCCGCCAGATTTGGGTAAAATTCCGCTAACAAATCGTTCCAGTGGACGCGCAAAAAGCGGCGCGCCGCTGAACTCAAACGTTATGCACCCATTATCAGATAGGAGTCTGGCCCCTATCAAACGCTCAAGGCTCTTTTCAAATTCCGGAATGCGATTGCCCACGGCAAATCTCAGATATTGCAGGAAACCAAAGCTGTGAGCTCCCTTGACGAGCCATACCAACACTCTCCCAAGGCGCACTGGGAAGAGTTCTCGGAGTTAGAAAACGCCAAACGGGCAAAAGAAGATGTAGCGCAAATCATTACCGAGCTGCACAAGACGGCGGGCTTGGGCGAATACCCTTTCATTCACGGTGTAGCTGTTGGTTCGCTCTCCATAAACACGCCCAACCCGGCGGTCAACCCGGGCGCGCCGAAAAGCGGCGCGCCGGTTACCTAGCACGTTGGGCGTCAGCGGTTGCTTATCGCGGAGCATAGAATGATAATTACACTTTCCGTGCAATTTTGGAGCCAGCCATGAAAGTCTATTCAGCGGTAATTGAGCGGTGCCCACAAACTGGCCTGTTCGTTGGTTTTGTTCCTGGTTTTCCCGGCGCTCATTCCCAGGGGGAAACGCTGGATGAAGTCAACCACAACCTGCACGATGTTATTGCAATGCTTCTGGAAGATGGCGAACCCATGCTGGAGTCCGAGTTTGTCGGGGTTCAAAACGTCGCCATCGCTTGAGTCATGGGCAATATTCCCGTTCTCAAGCCCAATGAAGTAATCGCTATTCTCATTAAACTCGGCTTCATCGAAGTCCGCCAACGCGGATCACACAAACAATTCCGCGATACCGCAGGCCGCTGCACAACGGTTCCGTTTCATCAAGGTCGAGACATCTCCCCAATCTTGCTCCGTCAAATCGCCAAAGACATCGGCCTCGCGCTTGATGAGTTGCTCAAGCACAGATAGCCCAACCCGGCGGTCAACGCGGACGCTGCGCGATAAAGCCGCGCAGCGCCGGTGATTTCAAACGTGTGTGCCGGGCATGGCACGTCACTATGTCGGTGGAAGTCCTGGGGCCAGGTTTTCGCAGAGCCGGAGGCTAGGAGAACGCCAAGGGCGTTGTCGCGAGGCGGGGTCTGAAGGAAGCTGAATCCAAAGCTGCGGGGCGATGAACAAAACCCGGATATGAGGCGTGGTGCATCTGGGACGACGCGGTAGATCGCCCAGCCAAAACAAGTTTCTGGGATTTACGGCCAGCCGGAACGGCGTCAGGCTGTGAAGGTGGCGGATAAAGCCATCGACAAACTCAAAGACTGCATCCGGGAACTGAGGTCGCCTCAGAACGAAAAATCGGACGCTAAGGAAAGTTGTGATGTACGGCAATTTGCCGCATAATTGTGGTCAGGAGGGTAAGCCCATGCCACAACCGATTTCCACCGCTCGCCTCGAAGCCCGGATCAGCACCGATCTGCATTCGATGCTCAAGCGCGCCGCCGAGCTTCAGGGGCGCACCATGACCGATTTCGTGGTGACCGCCGTTCAAGACGCCGCGCAACGCGCTATCGAACAAGCAGAAATCATTCGTCTGACGTTGGTCGATCAGGAGTGCTTTGCGCAGGCTTTGCTGTCGCCGCCGCAACAGACACCGGCCTTGAAACGCGCTTTCGCTCGTCGCAGCAAGCTGCTGCGCGCTGAATGAGCAGTGCACCGTTCCTTGTCGCGCCGCTTGATGCCACGCATGACCGCGCCGTGTTTAACAGCGGTTCGGAGCC
>DAIDMG010000163.1 GCA_027449105.1 Acidiphilium sp.
AGGCGCAGATTATCGGGATGATCAAGGAACAAGAGGCTGGCCTGCCGACCTCCGAGCTTTGTCGGAAGCATGGGCTGTGAGCTGGCCCCTGGAAATGGGGCCAGCTCAGTAATGCGCAGCCAACCACACCACGTCGTCCGTGAGGATGGCATCCGCGGGAAGATCGAAAAACGCCAGCTTGGCCTTGAAATATCCAAGTTGCAACATGAAAAGGATCTTAGCCGCGTGGCCTCTGCGCAGCTCCGCCGCCGTCCGTTCCGCTGGTGTGAACGCGAAATACTCCGCGCGCTGGAACTCGTCGAAGTCCGGCCGGCCGTAGAGGGCATACCGCTCCTCGGCCGATAGCACCGTGAGCCGCCGGCTGCCGTCCGCCCTGGTCGGGGGTCGGGAGCCGGCACCGGGCCGCGGTGGAGGGATTTCAGTATTCCCGAGATCGTTCATTTTCGGGTATGTATGACAGAGGGAATGCCGATGCCACGGGGCTGGAAGCCCTGTCGGTCCCGGCCATGCCAATGATCGATTTAGGGAAAGTCATTCCATGGCCCCGCCCATCAAACCAACGAACGCCAGTCGGCGCGCCCGCGAGCATCTGACGCCGGCCGAGATCGAACAGCTGATCGCCGCCGCGCGGCGGCTCGGACGCCACGGCCGGCGCGACGCCGCGATGATCCTGCTCGCCTACCGGCACGGGCTTCGGGTTTCGGAACTCGTCAGCCTTCGGCGCGAGCAGTTGGACTTACGGCAGGGACTGCTGCACGTCCGCCGCCTCAAGAACGGTCTGCCCAGCACCCATCCCCTGCGTGGCCCGGAGCTCAGGGCGTTGCGCGAGGTGCTTCGGGAATACCCGGCTTCAGCCTACGTGTTTGTCACGGAGCGCGGCGCGCCCATGACGGATTCGACGTTCCGCAAACTGCTGACGCGCGCGGGCGATGAGGCGGGCCTCGGCCTGCCGGTCCATCCGCACATGCTCAGGCATTCAACCGGGTTCAAACTCGCCAACGATGGCCAGGACACCCGGGCGATTCAGCACTACCTCGGGCACCGGAACATCCAGCACACCGTCGTCTACACACATCTGGCATCAAACCGATTCAATGACTTCTGGAAGGACTGACGCCGGCCGGCTGTTACAATCAAAAATTCCGAGGGGCTGAGCGTGCATCCCCAGGCCGCGAGGCCGGTCAACCAATTTTAGGTCAGGCTCTCAGACGCGTCACAGCCTGAAACTTATCAGTTGGCTGATATAGCGCAACGACTGGATAAGATGGACCGAGCTTATGACAAGTTAAATCAGATCGAGTGTCGGCTCGACACAATCGCTTCGCCGTTGAACTGATATAGGCTTTTTCCCGCGCACGAGGGCTGGCTTCCGGACGGCACCGGCAGGGCGATACGGCGCCGGGCTGCATCGCACCAGGGGAGCCGGCGATACCAGATCGTTGCGAAGCGTGTGATCCTCAACCTCAAGGCTTAGAAATGGGCTGTAGTAAGGATCTGCGCCTTTAAAGAGGTGCCCCCAAAGCTCACGGAATCTTTCCGTATCTTTGGGATGAACTAAATCATTGGTATGCGAGCGCGTGGCAGACTCATGATGGTACAGCACGGTATGGCCGTCATAGAGGTTTCGGTAGCCAAGCTCTCGAACCCGAAGGCACAAATCCGTATCTTGAAAGGCAACCGGGAGCTTTTCGTCGAAACCATTAGCTTCTTCGAAAACTTTGCGGCGCATCATCAAGCAAGCTGCTGTCACCGCCGAATAGTCGCGTACCGATGTTAAGATGCTATTCGCTCCCAGCGTTCGGCCACCTTCGGCATTCAGAAAGGGAGTGAATTTTGCGACGTGTTCAGCCGCATTGGAATATCCGATAATCACCCCGGCATGCTGGATGCGCTTATCTCCGAACAGCAAGAGCGGACCGACCGCTCCTACATCAGGCCGAGCAGCTAGACTTGCCAACCTTTCCACCCAGCCTTTTTCGATCGCTTCGATATCATTGTTCAGGAACAGAACAAACTCGCAGTCTTGCCCAAAGCGCTTTACCGCTCGATTGTTCATGCGAGAAAAATTGAATGCTCCCTTATAGGGCATGACGATATGCTGGTCCGCAATCTTTTTTAAGTAGCGTTGTGTCGCCGGATCATCCGACTGGTGATCGATAACGACCAGCTTGTAGCGCTCTATCGATGTTGTGCGCTGTAGCGTTGAAACGCATTTGCGCAACATGGAGAGGCCGTTCTTTGTCGGTACGACAACAAGAACCTTCCCATCAGGAATGGGCCAATCCACATGAAATTGGTTAAACGACGGTCCAGGCCGTGCCGTTGCTCCTGACCTCATCATGTTCAGGTGCCGCTGGAGGGCGATTGTCGTAGCTGACATAACGGCGTCTTTTTTGACATGGCCAGCGCTGTCGCCGTGGGTGCGCCATCGATAAAGTATGTCTGGGATGTGAGCGATCTTTTTGGATTTCTCGATGGCCCGCAGAACAAAATCAACATCCGCTGAGACCGGCATCGTCTCGTTCCACCCGGACAAGGAATGGGCCAGATCCTTCCGAACGCAAATCAGGTGGACGAAATAGGGATGCGATAGATAGTAGTCGTAAGAAAAGGAGGGTCGGGCGCGGACATCGAGGAAGTGAGTTAAGCAATCTCCCGTGAGCACCTCATCGGAGTACAGGAAGTCGGCATTGGTTTTTTGAATGGCGCGGATCAGCCGCCAGACTGCATTGGGTTCCAGATAGTCGTCGTGATCCATGAAGGCAACGTAATCATGTTTAGCGGCCCGGAGGCCATAGTTCATAGAGTGTGCTATCCCGAGATTTTGAGGCGACCTCAGAACACGGATACGTGGATCAGCTGCGGCATGCATATTCAGGATATGGCGAACGAGCCCATCTGTGCTTCCGTCATCGATACAGATCAGCTCCCATTTGCCGCACCACTGGCTTCGCACGCTTTCCAGGGCCTCCACAAGCCAGGCATGAGGGGTATTATAGACCGGCATTATGATCGAGATGGCGTTCTTTCCGGCATAGCGATTTAATCTCTGGGTCAACCGCGGCAGAAGGTGGCTAGCTTTGGCACGTCTATTCAAAAGCCGGAGAAGATTGGGATTAAGAGTAATTTCTTTCGGAGAGCCCGCGAGATGCCCACCTTCTCCCTTTACCCGAACAACGACATGCTCACCGATTAAATCAGACAGAGGGATATCGATCTTGAAGGCGCAAACTCCCTTGATGCCATATCCAGCATCTTGAAGATCGCCGCGAAAGATATTGGACGTGCTGGCGCCTACGATGCGGCCAGACAATGTGATTGCTTCAACGTCCACATATTCAGTAGGGCGAGCATCATCCCAGGCCCATCCGTACAAAGATGACCCGCTGATCCTGTCAAAAAAGCCATGGATGGTCATCACGCGGGTGCCAGCGCTAGATCGTTTTGGGGCAGCCAGGGAATGGATCAGTCGTCCAACCACCAGTTGGTGCATGAACGAATTGGTCCTGAAAGACTTTGAAAAGGGCTTCCTCTCCGCCGTTCACAAGAGCTTCGTAATAAGATGTCCAGTGATCTCCACCGCATGATCGAAGTGAATCATATTTTTTTGCAGCCTGAATTGCTAAGCCGCCGTTCCTTACCTTTCTTAGAAATTGCGCAAAACTACGAGTGGGGAACTCCCTATAGTAAAGGCCCAAATGCATTCCGCTCGCATGTTTAGGACTCTTCCCGTGAGGAAAACTGACAAAGTGATTTCCTTGCTCAATTGACGCTTCGGAATTAACACGAGCAGCAACCTTGGGCGGCACTACATAGAAGTGGCTACGAATCGGCATGTTGAACAAGGCATCTGGATCATATCCGAAGGATTCTTTGGAAAGAGAATGAATCACCTTTGGGATCGTGATGGCATCAACATCTGGGGAAAGCTCTTTGAGAGGATCAAATCCCAGCTGGGGGATTAGAAACTCGTCTGCGTCAATTGGAAAAACCCACTTCAGATCAGGCCAAACCGATCTGGCGAAGTGGAACATGCCTGTCGTTTTCTCTTTCTGGAAATAGCGCATGACAGGATCATGTATCAAAAGCATTTCAATTTCTTTAGATAAATACCTAAATTCATCAATGATTTTTGGGGTCCGATCGGAAGAATTATTATCAATAACTACAAATCTTCTAACACCCACAAAATAAAGCCAATGCAAATTTTCTCCAATTACGTCAGCTTCATCCTTCACCATCATAATGACTGAAACATCGAGACAAGGGTCTTGTTGCACAGAGGGCCAAAGCAAGGGAGCAGAAGATTGGCCAAATTTGATAATGTCACGCTGAATCGAGCCAGCCCAACTGCTTGAGGATACCAAAGGATAACTATTCAATGCCTCCTGTTGTCCTTCCCAGATCAGCTTCTGGGCGCCCCAGATAAGTTGCTCATCATGCCCATCCATATGCGTCACTCCGCCCCCGCTGACAGTGCCGCAACCAAGCGAAGCACTTAAAAATTCAATCTAAGATATCACAATTAGACCAGAGATTTCAATGGGGATGTCCCGTCGGATGTTGAATTGAGGGGGGCGGCGTTGCCTGCCTTGAGCTCGTAAGCTCGGGGTACCGAAATCCACTGAGAAAGGCAACGCCATGAAGAGAGCTACTGAACCACGCCGGGATTTTCGGCTCCAACTCTCAAGTAGACTGGAACCATGATGAGCCCAACCCACCATTGCACCGCCGCGTACAGTTTTATCGTATTCGCGAATTATCGATTTCACGAAATAGATAAATAAGGAATTCGTTAAGTTTCATGCCTCTGTCGAGTGCCCCCTGCTTGAACTCACGGATGAAGGCCGGAGGTAGCTTGAAACCGAGAGATACCAGCTCGTCAGTAGGGAGTGAGCCGCGCTGCCGGGTGGCGGCGGCGGGTGGGGCCTTGCTCGGGGCGATGTCGTCGGCGGTGACAGCGGCGGAAGCGACAGGCCGGTACTTCTTCGGCTCAGGCATGCTCCGTCTCCACCCTTGCTTTCGTGTTCTTACGAATTCGCGTTTTCACGAATTCAGGAAATTGCGATTTCACTTCTTGCCAGACGGCCGCGATTTCCTGGGCAGCTGG
>DAIDMG010000164.1 GCA_027449105.1 Acidiphilium sp.
ACTCGGCCTGCCCGCAGACATCGTGAATGTCGAAGGCGGAGCGATCGCGCACGGGCATCCGATCGGCGCGACCGGAGCGGTGCTGACCACGCGCCTGCTTCATTCGATGCGGCGCGACGGCCTGCGGCGCGGCGTCGTCACGCTTTGTATCGGTGGGGGACAAGGCATCGCACTTGCATTGGAAGCGTTTAACGATTGACATTTGGGTTTTGACAATCTGCTACCACCCAGGCGGAATGTCTACATGCAGATCTGGAAGGTGACTAACAGATGAAAGGAACTGATCTCAGCGGAACCGAAGGGTATGCGAATCAAATAGATAAGCTTTTTCAGGAATATGAATGCATTTCATTCGAGGCTGTTCATAGACCAATAATGTACTGCATACCACCGGCGCCTTCCCACCTACTCGATATAGGGGCGGGAACAGGCCGTGATGCTGCAGGGTTTGCGCAATTAGGATATTATGTCACTGCAATCGAACCCGTCTCCGAACTGCGCAGACGAGCGGCTCAGTTGCACCAATCCCGCCGCATTGAATGGCTAAATGATTGCCTACCCGAATTACCAACCGTTACCAAACGCCGCCAGATGTTTGATGTCATAATGTTGACTGCGGTTTGGATGCACCTAGATCAAAGCCAAAGACAGCATGCCATGCCTTTAATCAGCGCCCTCATCCGGTCAGGGGGAGTCGTGGTATTCTCGATTCGTCATGGACCGCCACCGACTGGACGGCGAATGTTTGAAGTAGGACCAGACGAGACAATTTCTCTGGCAGAGCAGGCCGGTATGAGTTGCATCCAGCGGACTGAAGCTCAGAACGACCTACGGGGCGTCTCTGACATATCTTGGGATCGCCTCGTATTCATCAAAAAAGGGAATACTAATAGTAGTTGATTTCAGTTGTTCCGGAACTGCCGGAGCTTGTTCTCATCCGGCGTCGGCCCGCCAAGCTCAAAGCGGTTGATCTGCTCCATCAGCATCCGCTCCGAGCGCACCGAGTACAGCGCCTGCATAAGCGTCGCCGGCCACATCATCGAAAAATGGAGGATCGACTACAATCTCAACCGACCGCACACGAGCCTCGACGGGTTCATCCCGACCGAATTTGCAACTCGCTCCAGAACGGACCAAATTCGAACAGCGCTAACTTATAGTCGCGGACAAATCGGGGAGCAGGTCACGCATCCCATTCTCCTCTCGGGAGAATAGAATCAGTCAAATTAAACCAGGACAAGGGTTCTGTAGCGGCCTGCTAAAGCCCGAATAGAGACCACGCCTCCCTCCACCCGCCTCCAATTCACCACCGGCTCAGTGAATTACGAATTCAAGAACCGGCACAGTGTTAATGCGGGTGTCCAGCTGATGAACCAGTGTTCTGGATCATCAGCCGCAAGAACGGATTGATCTTTGCTCGGGATGACTGCAGGTCTGCCCGAAGGATCGAGATGAACTTTTATGGCCGGGATGTTGAAGATGGTTATTCGAATGGCGACCTGATACACCATACCGAATTCAATGCAATCCGAAAACGACATAAAGTAATTATGGAGAATATTCCGTGTTCTTATTCTTTTTAGGCATGGCGATTTTTCTGAGTATGCATTCACTTGGAATACTCGCAAAAGCTTGGCGTGACCGGCAGGTAACCCGACTTGGAGCGCTGGGCTGGAAGGGGATTTACTCGTTGATATCTGCGATCGGATTCATCCTAATGATCGTTGGCTTTGGACAAGCACGGGACGCCTCCTACCGGCTGTACGCCCCCCCTGGTTGGTTACATTACCTAACCATCCTACTCACCTTGGCAGCTTTTATCCTCATCGCGGCCGCGTATGTGCCTCGCAACCACCTGAAACAATGGCTTGGCCACCCGATGCTTGCGGGTGTGATCGCATGGGCCTTTGGCCATCTCGCGTCTATCGGCATGCTACGTGACGTCATCCTGTTTAGCTCATTTCTGATCTGGGCTATCATTGACTTTGTCGTGTCGCGTCGTCACGATCAAATTGTAGGCACAATCTATCCTGCAGGGACTTTGCGCGGCGATCTGCTTAGCCTCGTCATCGGCACGACCTCATGGACAGTCGTTGCCTTCTGGCTGCACAAACTGGTGATCGGACTGAATCCGCTCGGCTAACCTGCTGACGGCAGAAAGAGGTTTTAGCGAGCAATTTTCACTCGTTCGGCCTCCGTCTGGGTCCCGCTGCAATCGCCGGTGTTCTCGGTATCATTCCTCGATAATGGACGTGGGTCCAACTTGGTGGGGTCTAGCGAGGCGAGCGCGATGTCCGCATAGCCTGTCAAGACCCGAGACCCAGGTGCTGTTCATCCACTTCTGGCAGACGGCGACCCCAACGTCTGCGTATCAGAAGCGTGGCTATCGCCCTAGCCAGCGATAGCCACGCTTCCACAAAATAGGTTCAGGCGTGTTGCTCGACGCCTGACCCATACAGCGAAGCGATGTTCTCATGGATCTTCAATGCAAACGGTGACGCCTCATCCGGCGGCGTCACGATTTCCACGTAGCTGGCGGTGTTTGACGATCCTATCGCCCCGAGCTCCCTGTCGAGGTCTTGCTCGGTCTCGACCCGGACGGTGTGCCAGTCGTCGCAACCCAACGCTCTTGGAAGTTCGGCGTAATGCCACTGCGCCAAGTCGTTGTATTCAATTTGCGGCTCGCGGCACAGCAGACGCTCAATCAGATAGCCGCCATTGTTCAGAATGAATATGACCGGGCGTCGGCCATAGCGGGCAAACTGGCCCACCTCTTGGGCCGTTAGTTGATGCGATCCTTCACCAGTGAAGAGGACGACGCGACGGTCCGGCGCAGCGATAGCCGCGCCAAAGGCCGCGGGCGTTGCCCACCCAATGGCGTTCCACAATGTCTGGTTGAGAAATGCCGCCCCCTTGGGAAGGTGGGCAAAGGCCATCCCCATCGACACTGTTCCGGCTTCGGCGACGACAATGTCTCCGTCGCGCAGGAAGCTTTCGAACCTCGGATAGAAGAAGCCTGCTTTGATGACCCCGCCGGACGGTAGCGGAACGACCGCTTTGCGGACAGCAGGATGCGGCTGATCTGCAAACCTCGGGGCCTTTCTTGTGAGTTCGTGCAACAGGTCTTCGATCTCGACACTGGGAAAGACCCTTCCATCGATTTTCGTTTCGTGATGGGAAATCGTGATCAGGCATTGCGGATTGAGACGTGACGTAAAAGCCGCCGTGTTAAAGTCATTCATCTCTGTGCCGACCATCAGGACGCAGTCGCGAGATTCGACGAAGGCTCGGACATCTTCGTTCATCATCCGGCCTGCATACATGCCGATGTACGACGGATGCTGTTCGTCAAGTACGGCCTTATCACCAAACATGGTGGCGAACGGAAGATTCGTTGCTTCGATCACCTCCGTCATGGTCCGCTCGAGAGCGAGCCGAGCGCAGAGAATTCCTGGCAAAACACAGGCGGTCTTCGCAGCTTTGAGGCCCGCGATGATTCCTGAAACAGCGGCCGTCAACATCGCGGGATCACTTGCCGACGTGGGGATTTGAGACCGAAGGTCCAAAGCAGGCTTGTCTGCGAGAGCGGACGGAAAAGCCATGTAGACCGGCCGACGGTGGTACAATGCTGCCGCGATCAGGCGTTCGGTTTCCGCGACCACATTCTCCGGCGTCATGACGGCGCTGGCGCAGACGATCGCATCCGCCATCTGCCGGAAGACGTCAAAGTTTCCGTCTCCGAGGGTATGATGTACCAACGCGCCTGATGCCTGTGTCGCGACGCTCGGCATCCCCACCAAATGGAAGATGGGCAGCTTCTCTGCATAGGACCCCGCAACACCGGCGTTCGCGCTGAGCTCCCCGACGCCGAACGTCGTGCAGATCGCGCCGACGCCCGCCACACGTGCGTAACCGTCAGCCGCATAAGCTGCGTTGAGCTCGTTACTGCATCCGATCCATTGGATTTCCGGATGTGCTACAATCGCATCGTTTACCGAAAACGCAAAATCGCCCGGAACGCCGAAGACATGTTCCACGCCGATGTCATTCAGACGCGATAAGACATGCTGCACGACAGTTTTCATGTACCTTCTCCTAGTTTTTGAGTGACTTGGATCGCTGCTGACGCAACCCCGCGTTCGTCAGGCCGGCCGATTTTCGAGCGTTACGTATGTAGCCGCGCCCCTTTGGTGGCGCCGTTGACCTCATTGCGTGGGCCACGCAAGGCGAGCCCGACCAAGTTAGGGGCGTCTAGAGGTTCTCGTCGGAAAACGGCTCGGCCTGCTTCACCATTGGGTTGAAAGAACATGGCATCGACATAGGCAGCGCGCGTCAGATCGCGCGTAAGAGCTTGATTAAGAGCATGTACCAGAGTCCCTTGCGGTGCCGTGAAAATGACGATGGGCTCACCGAAAAGACGCGTGAACGGCCGATCCGCGGCGTCGTGATAAATCTCGCCCATCGCGTTCGGAGACGCATCGCCGATGCCGGTGGCAAGGAAGGCGGTAACGTTGAGCTTCTGCCATGTCGGCAGGGTCTCCAGGACGATGATGGCGGTCTTCAACCCGTTCATGGCGACCTCTAGACGTTCAGAGTAAATGGTGCATTTCCTTATGGGGTAAGGCTGGACTACGATATTGCCGTACTATGTTCGAAATCAACGGAAGGGCGCCTCTATGACGTCAGAAACGACTGCGGTTCGGCAAAGACCGTCACCACCCGCCAGATTGGACGAAACTGACCGAAAGCTATTAGGCCTCCTCGCGGAGGACGCGACGCGCAGCTACGCAGAATTGGGCCGTCTACTCCATCTGTCCGCGCCCGCCGTCCATGAGCGAGCGAAGCGGCTGAAGCAGGAAAGAGTCATCAAGGCCACGACGGCTCAACTTGATGGAGCGAAGATTGGGCGGCCATTATTGGCATTTGTCCACGTTCTGACGGATAACTGGACCGTGACCCGACAGATTCTTGAACTTCGGAAATTCCCGGACATTGAGGAGATCCATTCGTCAACCGGCGA
>DAIDMG010000165.1 GCA_027449105.1 Acidiphilium sp.
CCAGCGGACCCGAGATGAGATGCGGCTCGGGTAGGACGCCAAGGATAGCGGCGTTCGCCGGGTCCATCCGTTCACTCGGCGAGGTCGCGATCAACACGACCGCCTCCTGATCGGCCTTCAGGATCGTCGGCAGCCAAATCGTGCTCGCGAGGCCGGTGGACAACGGAAGCAGGACGGCTGTCGTCCAGAGATCAGCGTCCTGCTCCCGCCATCTGTCGTTATGTTCGGCGTAGATGGCCTCTGCGTAACTCAACATCTTGGGGCTGCCG
Source organism: Acidiphilium sp. (assembly GCA_027449105.1). Lineage (GTDB taxonomy): Bacteria > Pseudomonadota > Alphaproteobacteria > Acetobacterales > Acetobacteraceae > Acidiphilium. The sequence goes on from DAIDMG010000165.1 coordinate 270, forward strand.
TTTATGGCGTCGTCGTCTAGGAATCCAAGGTGCGGCGGCGAGAGACTCACCGTCTTTGAGATCGCCACGGCAACTTCTTTGTAATCCAGACCGTCTTTCTTGAATTTCTCAACAAACGCCCCCGCGATTGGCAAGTGCGCGAGAGGACAGTGGCCGCCGTCTGCGAGCCGGAGGATGATCTGCAGCTCATAGGAGGTCAGGGTCAGTTCGCCACCGCGCCATGAGATGCGATGTCGATCATGGTCAATTCCATACACGCCGTTCGTGTTCATCGTGCTGTCATCCTTCAAGGGTACGAAGTCGTCCACCATCAGCCTGGTGGCCGGTGTGGCTGCGTATCCTGCAGTAGTTAGCGCCGCAAAAGTTTGGGCAGGCCAACGAAATGAAAATTGCGACCGGTCGGGCGCACCAACGAATAATTGGACGTCGCGCCGGACGTCGGCTCTCGGCAGTGCCCGGCTCTCCGAGACTTCGAAATCACGCCGTCAAACCTGGCGCAGGCCACACTCGCCTAGACGACCCCGAGATCTCCCGCATAGCAGCTCCGGAGTACCCCGTTGCCTCTCCTTCGGCTGTATCTGTCCGATCATCGTTCACGGTTTGAGGAACAGGAACGTCGGCAGACCGTCCGGCAGAGGACAACTACCGACGGCAAATCAAACGTGTCCTAACGAATCTAGTTATACCGTGCGGTCGTCGGACCGATGCATCTTTTTGTTGACGGATTGGAAATCTGTGGTTCCTTCTGGCTATGCAAGAGATCATCCAGCGTATGGTGAGCGGCGGATCGCGTGGTCGGACAAGGCGCTCAGCCAGTCAGAATGACACAACCTCCTGCCCGAGGCTGCCGCCGAAAGATTTGTGCGCGCACGCGTCTTCGAACGATGAGCTTCAAAAGACATGGGACAGCTGGGTCGGAAAAATAGATCCTGCGGCGATCTGCATGCATGGGCGCATCAGGCTACTCGCGGGCCAGCCAATGGGAAAAGCATGAATACACTTATGAACTCCAATCAAGCAGGCGCAGACAAGCGTACGCCGCAAATGCTGTCTCGGTATTCCGACGCCCAGATCGAGGACATCTTGCTCATGGCGCGGTTTCTGGCTCCAGACGACCTCGATAAGGGCAACGATGCGCACAGAGAGGTTTGGTACGGCCCTGGTCGGCCTGACTGGTTCAATTCCGACACGGATTTCGTCGCTACACTCCGGCGTTCGATGCCTCCCGAGGAACTCGACCGCCATCTTGATGAGATGAAGGCGGCGATCTCCGGCGAGATTGCTGCGATGTGGGAGCGCGAAGAGAAACGTCAGCTCGCGAAGAAGCCCCGGCACGAGAGGAATCAGAGAGATAAACGGGAGCAACAGAATGGACGATGATGGCGTGGCGCGCACCACTGTTGACCGCGTTGAGTTCCGGTCGAACTCGTGCTCCACGACGGATGCGGCTCGCCGGAGCCAAACCGTCGCACCACCTCCGCTGTATTTTGCCTATGGATCAAACCTGGACGCCCAGGACTGGGAACGCTGGTGCCACGCACGGGGCGTGGACCCCGCATGCATCAAGCCTGTGGCCCCGGCATTCCTGCCGGATTTCCAACTGGTCTTTGACGTCTCCTCTCCGTCGCGCGGATGCGGCGTGTTGGATATCGTCCCCTGCACGGGCCATTGCGTCGACGGCTTTTTGTTTGAGATCTCCGAACAAGGACTCGCCGCGCTGGACCGAAAGGAGGGAGCACCGAACTTCTATCGCCGGCACGACTGCTCGGCGATTCTGGGAGACGGTTCTGCGGTTGCAGCGTTCACTTACGTCGTGTGCAACCATCGCCGGGAGGACTTCGTACCGCCAGACGAGGTCTATGCGGGCGTGTGCCGCCGCGGCCGGCAGATGCTTGACCTCGATACGATGGCGTTGGAACGCGCCGCACAAGGCCACGATCCGCAGACACTTGTCCGTGGCATTTTTGTCTACGGCACGCTTCTGAGTGGAGAGGCGCGTGCCGCCGCCCTGAGAGGGACGGTTCGTGCGGCCTCGACAACTGGGACCTTGGTCGATCTGGGTGTGTTCCCGGCACTCATTCTCACGGGCGAAGGGCGTGTCGAAGGTGAATATGTGGTGCCTGACGATCTCGCCGATACGCTTGAGCAACTCGACATGATCGAGGGGGCGGCGCCCAGATGCGGCACCAACGGTTTCTATCGGCGCACCATTCTGTCGGTCGAGGCCGAAGATGTGCGGCAGCTGGCATGGGCTTATGTGCAGAGCGACCAGCAGGCAGGCGATCTGCCTCGGATCGCGTCGGGCTCATGGCGCAATCGATATTGAATGAAGGATAACGGAATGCATGACGACGCCATTCTTGATCGCGCCCTTGGCTCCTTCGTCGGCCTCGCGGTTGGCGATGCGATCGGGACGACGGTTGAATTCCGCCCCCGTGGATCATTTCCGCCGATCACCGACATGATCGGAGGCGGCCCTTTCCGGCTCGAACCGGGCCAGTGGACCGATGACACGTCGATGGCACTTTGCTTGGCGGAGAGTCTCCTTGCTGCTCCGACCCTCGATCACCATGACCTGATGCAAAGATTTCATCGCTGGATGATGCTCGGTGAAAATTCCTCCACCGGGAAATGCTTCGACATCGGCAAGACCACGCTGCGCGCGATCGGTGAGTTTGGGCGTTCCGGCAACCCGACGCCGAAATTGCGTGGACGCAACCTTGCAGGCAACGGATCGATCATGCGCCTCGCTCCCGTCGCGGTGCGCTGGTGGCACAATCCGCAGATGGCAGAGCAGGTCGCGCGGAGACAGAGTGAGACGACCCACAATGTCACGGAAGCGATCGATGGCTGCGCGCTGCTTGCCCGCATCCTCTGTGGAGCGATCGCGGGTGATGGTGCCGCCGCACTCGTACAGGACGACGAAGCCTGGGAGGGCTCGATCCGGGCGATTGGTACGGGAAGTTGGCGCGGCCTCGAAGAAGTGTCCGTCGAATCGACCGGGTACGTCGTAAACACGCTCCAGGCGGCGCTTTGGTCATTTACCCAAGGAGATGACTTCGAAAGCGTAATTCTGCGGGCCGTCAATCTGGGCGGTGATGCCGATACCATCGCAGCAGTTGCCGGACAGATCGCCGGGGCGACATGGGGGCTGAGCGCTATTCCGCCGCGCTGGACGCAGCGAATTTACTCGGGCGAACGGATCCTGAAACTCGCGATGGATCTGTTCATGGCGGGACGTACGAATGCGTTTTCCCAAGAAAGTGTGAAAGATTGGTATGTTTAATTACGTTCTATGCGAAGTGCCACTTCCTGATGGGTATGAGGGTGAATTCCAAACGAAGGATCTCGAACCTCTCCACATGGATAGGTATGTGATCGCTAAATCTGGCCGCTTAATTGTAACAAGAAAGATCTTTGATGAAAATGAGCGTCCCAAGGATGAAAGTCCTGATCAAGATGAAAATACAAAGCTAGCTATACCACTTCTCCCCCGGTGGAAATTTATTGAAGAAACGGAAGATACAAATTTTCATGGCATTTTTACCTTTAGTGGATTCGAAATTATTGGCCACGAGCCCGATGAAAATAATAATAATATCTTGAGACCTATACATAATCACCATTATTACAAGGCAAAATTTACTGATGGGCAATTGGTTGAGATAAAAATTATGGGGGATGATGATTACCGCTTGCCTGTAGGCTCTTTGTTCCCGTAATTTTTATTCATCGGAGTTGTCATTGAATGGTCAAAGCTTGCACAATAGCCGCACTGCAACCACGTCGCCGCGGACGACGGCGAGTGAACATGTCGAAGGCGGTTCCATCGACGAAAATGTCGGTCAAGCATTGTCGCTACGCGAGGGTTGAGCACTATCGGGAATTTCGTGTGTGAGTGGCATGATGAGTAGGAAGGAAGCCCCATATGGCACGACGGATAGGGCCGGCGATCCCGGACGAGTTGCTGGCTGGCGGTGACGCGGCTGCCGCCTTGAATTCCAGGGATATAGTGAACGCGCTGAAGAAGCGCTCGGGCACAGCGCTCAATATTCCAGCCGCCTATCTCCCGTCACCCGACTAAAGCGGACCAACCACCTTGGCCAAAACGCGAAGCCTGATGCTCTTGTCGAGATGATCACGGACGTCAAGCCGGTCGTTCATTTCCTCTCCGACACGCCACAGTTTGCGGAGCTGACCGAGCGCGGTGGCATGCCATGCCGTGTCTGGCTCGATCCCTCTAGCGTCGAATTCGTGACGGCACTGAGAAAGGCCAGTGACGCGGAGATAACCGGTCTGCGCGGCCTCTTGACGGAGAAGGCCTTGTACGTTTGGCAGTCAGTGAACCTGCTCCACATGGATTTTGAACGGCTCACGGGCACCGAAGGGATGCGCCTTGGTCTGCGTGCAAACGAAATTCAGGTCAACGATGAGACTGTCGCGCAACCGGCTTATTTCCCGTGGGTTTTCCGCGACCACAGTGCCGCGATCTCAAGCGACATCGAAGACCGCCGACGACTCGTTGAGCGGTTTTTGATGCTCAACACAAGAATCAAAACGATCTATCCGGATAGTTTCCGCATCTTTTGGTACACATGACGCTTCGCCCCGTCCCTTCCACAGAAGCTTCTTCAGCCACGCG
>DAIDMG010000166.1 GCA_027449105.1 Acidiphilium sp.
GTCTTCTCGAAAGTGGTCACGAAGGTGGCGAGATGGGCGCGGGCTTCGGCAAGATCCCCTGCCTGGAAGATGCGTTTGGCCTGCGCTGCCACTGCCGCTCGATGGCGGCTGGGGCTGTGCCCCAGCCGGTTGCGCATCAGATGCACTTGGCAACGCTGCCAGGCAACCCCCTGGAAGGGCTTGCGGGCGGCCTCCACAAGCCCGGCATGGCTGTCGGAGATCACCCACAAGACACCCTTCAACCCGCGCCCCTTGAGGCCTGTGAAGAATGGAATCGGAATGCAAAATAACTGTGCGCATATTGTGCGGGCTATTCTGTAGATATTCGGCGTTATGCGGTGCCGCACATAAATCCGTATTATCGATCAGTACGTTAAGTTCGTCCCATTTGTGACACTTTACACCGACGCGCGCCGACCTCTCTCAAAGTCGCGCCCCCATCTGTAACACCGCGGGCCCTTCTCGTTACAGGCAAAAGTGAGTGCTGCACGATGATCGACGTTCTCGACAAAGTATGCCACTGAGTGACATACTGCGCTCATGAACAGGGTGTTCAAGACCCGCCATTTCGGCCGTTGGGTACGCAAGGTAGGGCTGTCTGACCGGGCGCTGTGCCAAGCGGTGGAAGAGATGATTCGAGGACTGATCGACGCCGACCTGGGCGGCGGAGTGGTCAAGAAACGGATCGGGCTCGCTGGCCGAGGCAAACGTGGCGGAGCGCGAACACTCATTGCAACGAACAAGGGCGACCGGTGGTTCTTCGTTTTTGGTTTTGAGAAGAACGAGCGCGCGAATATCAGCTCGGAAGAACTAGGGGCCCTACAAGGTGTTGCTGCTGACCTGCTGGCTAGGACAGCAAGTCAGCTCGGTGAGGCGACCGAAGACGGTTCGCTACAGGAGATTTGTCATGACCACCAAACCTAAAGCTCGAGGCCGAATTTTGGAGGCCGTTCATGAGACGGCAAGTGACCTGCATCGTCTCGGATTCATCGACAAGCGCGCGATGCGGAAATATGACATCCTGTGTATGGAGCCTATTCCAGAATACAACGCGGAAAGGATTCGTGCGCTGCGTAAGAATCTCCGTGTGAGCCAAACTGTACTGGCCGCCGCGCTGAATACCAGCGTGTCGACTGTGCGTAAGTGGGAAGTCGGTGACAAAAAGCCCAGCGGACCGTCGCTGAAGCTTCTCAACTTGATTGAACGTAAGGGGCTCGAGGCGGTCTGCTAGCCCATAGGGAAGGGCGGTTGGCGCCATTTGTGGCCCCTTACCGCAATATGATGGCAAGAAGCTTTCGCTCACAATATGAGCAGCTGGGGTCGCGGCTTTGCCGACGCGCAGGATGCGGCCAAAGTGGTCACTCTTAACGAGATCAAAAATCGAGGGCTGGGCGCGGAGCATCTCGCGCTACGTTCTGCCGCCGCTACAAGAAGACATACCACCGCTTCCAGAAGCCATCGCTGTATTTAAGCGGGCGCTGGCCCGATGCCACGAGGCCGAGAGGGAGATCAAGCAATCGATGACGGAAGCGGATTGGATCAAATGACCCTAATCACCTCAGCCAAGCGGACACTGATTTTCATCAGTCACGCCACGCCGGAGGACAACGATTTCACGCTCTGGTTGGGTGCTCGACTGGCAAGTGCTGGATATTCCGTCTGGTCGGACGTGACGAAGCTGATCGGCGGCGAAACGCATTGGGACAATATAGAGACCTCCGTCCGCGAGCATGCCGTAAAGGTTGTATCCGTGTGCTCGACCATCTCTGTCACAAAGAAAGGCTTTAAGGACGAGCTATCCTTGGCGCTTGCGGTGGAGCGGCAACATGGCCTCACCGATTTCGTCATCCCAATCCGCCTTGATAATCTCGCCTATGCAGCATTTCCTGCCGAGATTATCCGGCGCAACTGCATCGATTGTTTTGATGCTTGGCAAGACGGTCTTGGAAAACTGCTCAGGAAGCTGGAGCTCGACAACGTCCCGCGCTCATCAGCGGCCGACACCGATGCATTATCGTCTTGGTCAAAGGCCTTACTTCAGATCGACCGTGACGTCTCGAAAACTGACGAGACATTGATGGGTAACATGCTCACAGTGATTCGAGGACCCATTGCAATCAACGTTCATCAGATAAAAACTGGCACCTCAGTTGCCTTCGCGAACATACCTGCATGGCCCGCGGAGACTAAGGGGCAGTGGACTCTCAGTTTCGCTCAGCTTCAGCAGAGCGATCCGAGCCACTTCCAGCATTTCAGCCAACTTGATCTATCGCGTTTTATCGAAGGCAGTGGCGGCCAAGCGCTGTCACTGGGTTCTCAAGATCCACGCAATATCGTCAGCAGCATCCTGCGCCAGGCGTGGGGTCGGTATGCCCAGAGCAAGGGTTTGCTTAGTCATGGATTTTCCAACGGGCGTGTTGGCTACTTTCTGCCAGCAGAAGAAGGGGGAAGCAAGAGAACATCATTCAAAGGCCCGACTGGCATCTCGGGCACCAGAGCTCTGAATGGGTTTAGCCTCAAGAACAACGTCTACTGGCACTACGCGCCGGAGCTTCTCCCGGTCATGGGTAAGCCACTGACGTTCTCTGTTGCATCGCACGTTATTTTTACGGAAGACGGGAAGACACCGCTTTCAGATACCGCGCGGGCGCATCGTCTGCGACGGCGCTTCTGCAAGAGCTGGTGGCAAGATCGCTGGCGAGACATGATGCTGGCGTATCTTGCCCATCTGGCCGGAAGAAAAGACACACTTGAAATCCCGCTTTCGGAATCATTTGACCTAGTCTTGAGCGCGCATCCAGCGCTATTCGTCTGCCCGGTCACGGCTGCGGCACCCATCGGTGTGCCGCAGGATGACGAAGCGGATGATCCTGCTATTGATGAACATGACGAGGACGACGAAGAGTCACCGGGAACGAACGCCGAGGAGTATGCGCGATGAGCCCACCACAAAAGCTCGAATTCATCCCGGAGCCTAAGCTCATTTTCGGCAAAGGTCAGGTGCTCGAATCTCCGAAGGATGGCCTGTTTCTATTCGGCCCGCTTAGTGCTCCCGCGCATGGAGGCAGCTTGCGCTACGGCGTCGTCGGCACTAGCGCCGGGCTAAACCACTTTCGCTGCTGGGTTGAGCAAGTGCGGGGCTTTATTCCTGCGATGGTTTCGGATTCTGCTCAGCACCGCCCTTTCCCCGGATTCGAAGCAGCATTCGGGCTGAAATTTCCTACCCAGGCTGTCCGCGAGATCACTGTCACCGATGCGAATATTAACTCCGCACTTTACATCGCCGATCGCCACCAAGCGATCTATAAGGTGGTGGACGTGTTCGCCGACCCCATCCGCCGCTACCTCGCACAGGAGGAAGCACTTGTTGATGTCTGGTTCATTGTCATCCCGGATCGAGTCCATGAGTTCGGCAGACCGCAATCCGTTGTTCCAAAAAGCCTTCGGATCGAACCTCAGCGTGACATCAACAAGAAATTGGCCAAGAACCTTCTGTCAGAACCATCCCTTTTCCCCGAGGATGCGACCGCCGCAACGCCCTATTACTACGAGTTGAATTTTCACAACCAGCTCAAAGCTCGGTTGCTGGAGGGGAGCCACCGCGCCGTGGTCCAGATCGTTCGCGAAACGACCCTTGCGCCGCAGGCATTCCTCAACGCCCGAAACGAACCGGTCCGAAAGCCTCAAGATCCTGCAACTGTCGCGTGGAACCTATGCACGACGGCTTATTTCAAAACTGGTCTACGTCCTTGGCGGTTGGCCGACGTTCGCCCGGGTGTCTGCTATATCGGCCTCGTCTTCAAGCAGCTGGAAACTTCGCAGGATGAGAGCGCTGCCTGCTGCGGCGCGCAGATGTTTCTCAATTCCGGTGATGGCATGGTGTTCCGCGGCGCAGTTGGACCTTGGCGAACGGGTCGCAAAGGTGAGTATCACTTGCAACACGACAGCGCTCAGCAACTCATCACGATGGTGGTCGATGCCTACAAAGACAGCCACGGTACTTACCCGACCGAGTTGTTCATTCACGGCAAGACGTACTTCAATAGTGATGAGTGGGAAGGCTTCCAAGCAGCGGTGCCATCGGAAACGAATCTGGTCGGCGTCCGCATACGCCAGGCTAGTAGCATCAAGTTATTCCGCTTCGAACGCCATCCCATCCTGCGGGGAACAGCGCTATGCCAAAGCGAGCGCACTGGTTATCTCTGGACCAAAGGCTATATCCCTTATTTGAAGACTTACCCCGGCCGAGAAACGCCCAATCCGCTACGGATCGACATCGTACGCGGCGAGGCCTCGTTGATGCGTGTGATGCGTGACGTGATGAGCCTAACCAAACTCAACTTCAATGCATGTATCTACGGCGATGGTGAGCCCGTGACACTGCGGTTTGCAGACTCGGTCGGCGAAATATTGACGGCAGGCCCGCCCAACCGTGATCAGCCGCCACTTCCCTTCAAGCACTACATCTGAATCTGACGCATGCCTACACGAATGAGCCAACAAGAATGGCAGAATCAGCCTAGCCCGCTGGCTTCTCCCCTCATTTTGCGTTGACAATACTTTCCTCACGTATATACTTGTTTCTACATTTCGGTAGAGGGTATCGCCATGTCGATACGAGCAAAGCTTACGGTACAGCAGTGGGGAAACAGTCTCGCGGTACGTATTCCTGCGACGGTGGCGCGCGCCGCCCATTTTACGGTCGGGCAACCTGTGGAGATCACGGCGGCTGACGACGGTGTGTTGGTCAAGCGTGCGGGTATGCCGAAGCTCACGCTTGCCCAGAAACTTGTAGCGTTTGATCCCATGCGCCACGGAGGTGAGGCTATGGTAACCAGCCCGGCCGGTATCGAGGCGATGTGAGGGTGACGCGATCGCGGTGGATTCCCGCGCGCCGGGACAT
>DAIDMG010000167.1 GCA_027449105.1 Acidiphilium sp.
TGGCATGTCCTGCTGTGAAGCGGCTCGGAACGTGAACCCTACCTAACGCGCCTGCAGCCCATTGATTGACTATAGAAAATGTCGCTCGGCGCCGGTCGGCACCCTACCGGAACGGCGAAATTACGTTCCGCCTCAATCACTTACGTTGCCTTTACGCTGGGGTTCGACGCTGATGCCGATTTACAACGATGCGCACCCGGCCAATCTACCATTCCTCCGACGCCGCCATCCGCGGCCATGTGTTCTGTTCTTTTCTCGCGCTGATCCTGCACCAGGCGCTCGACGAAAAACTCCGCCGGGCCGGCAAGCGCGTCGAATGGGACGATCTCCTGCGCGATCTCGACCGACTTCAGCACGGCGAAATCAGTCAGAACGGCAAGCGCTGGCAGCTGCGCACCGAAGCCGGCGTTGCGGCGGCCACAGCCTTCAAGGCCGCCCGCATCGCCCTGCCGCCCCGTCTGCAGACCCCCCAGCAAGCCGTAGCCTGATCCGGCTGCGCATTCCGCCCTGTAGTGCCACAGCTCCGGCGCACCCCAGATTTCACGCGCCTTTTCAATTGCTTAGGAAAACACGCTGTTTAACTGGGGCAAGAGTCGACTGACGATCAAGATCACCGGCAGGCCCAATCCAGAAGATCGCGTCGACTATCTTGACGGTTATGCAGCCAGCGCCACGAAGCGGCATGGACCGTCATCCGCAGACTATCGACCGACGATCACCGGAAACGTCGATCTCGATCATCGGCTGCCCGACAGTGCGAACGGCCACTCAACCAGCCCCACAGACCGTCACACCTCATCGTCCAGATGCCGCGGCCCGCCGCAGGGTTGATGCCGATGTCCTGAAGGGGTTCGGAGATCGAGGATTTAGGTGAGAGTGAGATTGAAAATTGCACGGAAACGCCAGAAAGCGCGGTAAGGTGACCGTATGAGGACGGACCGCCGACCAAAGAGTCCCGCGGGTGAGTAAAGCTCCAATTATTTTGTGATCGTGATCGGGGCTGCGAGCTTGGTGCATTTGGCCATGATCTTGCAGTAGTGATTAGCCTGCTCGAACGAGACATTTGTGTCAAACCACCACATATCATCCAATCGTTCGGCGTGTTTTTCCCCGAACTCTGAGTCACCTGCGTATAAAGCAGACGGCTCACGAGCTACGATTTTTCTTCTGCGCCCCGATGACTGAACGCTGAGCCGTTCGAGAAAGTAGGAGTCGCGCTTCGATAAATAAATCAGAATATTCTTTAAGATTTCGCGCAGAGTTCCACCATCTATTAAATCACCATCGATATCAGCGATGTAAGTGCCGCGTGACCTTCTTGTGCGCCTATCCGGAGGATTTGTTGGTCGGGTAAAATCACCCCCCTGTACATTTGGCGATTTCTCGCTTGTTGAGCAAGTACTTAATATTCGCTTGATTATGTCTCTTGGGAGTTCCTCAAACGTCTGGCGATTGCTTTCTATCAAGCGATATAAATCAATGTCGATATCGATTTGCTGATACATTCTCGGCCTCCTTCAGTCCTCTCTTATAAGGGCATGTAAGGGTTGGGGGCAAGAGAGATTTCACATAGATTTGGCAGGCTCCACAAAAGGCTCACCGACACACCAGAGAACGTCGCATGCGTCTGCCCGACCCACCACCGGGAAGCGCACCATTTAGCCAGCGCAGCCGCCAGTGACGAAGGACGACTGCGCCCGACACGATATCAAAACCGGCGAGACGCCCCCGAACTGGCGTGAGAGACGAAGCGTCTCGTCCACTATGACAGCGAGGTCAAACGGCAAGTCGGCCGCTCGGGTCATAGGACTCGTGATCAAGTCCATGGCGATCCCCGCGTGCGCACAGGCGGCAGACGACACCGCGCTTCCGGCTTGTGTGGAATCCCTCCGACGACCAAAGACCCAACGCACCCGTCGCGGGTCTGACGCATGGCTGTCGTTGCTATGCCGACATTACATCGATTTTCGTTCATTTCGACAGCAGATTGTGATATGTTGAATATCTAACGTACAAGGAGGATACATGGACGAACTCGAAATGTTCATCGAGAAGAGCCTCGTGCAGTCCGGTCAGAAGGGATACATCCCGACGACCTTCAACACCATGCGCGGAAGATGGGGTACCGTTGAGGCAATCAATCGGCTTATGGTGCAGAGCGACATCCAAAGCGGCTTCAAGCGGATGCAGGAGCTTGGACTGCTGCATCTTAGCCTAGAAGCGGCCGTCCTTGAATTTCCGGACCGTTTCAAGCGACCGATAAGGGAGGCGGCACGCTTCCGTCTCGATCAAGTTCAGAAAGCAGCCTGATCCCATAGAGACGCCGAGGGCGTACCTCTCTGCGCGCAACCGCGGAGTTGCGGCTTACCTCATTCTTCGAGTCGAACCGGCCTCCTCGCGGCACGTAACCGCCAGTGGATCGGTAGCCACGGTCGCTTCCTCTTGTCGGCCTCAGACGGCCCAACCTATTCCGCAGGAATAATTGGATCATCAGGCGAGTGTGGCCCGGGCACCAACCCAGATGGCACGTAATCGCTCGCGCCAACGACGTGTGTCTCCTGATCGTCGAAGAAGATGTGCGCCCGGCAGGCGCGCAAGAAAGGTCCCTTCGGGTGGCGTCCGACGAAATGCACCTCGTCGGCGGGCGTGCCCCAAGCCCGGAGTGTGTGGACAACGCGCTCGTGCGCCGGCGCGTTCCGTGCCGTGACAATCGAGAGCCGTACGCGACTGGTACCGTCGTCTCGCATGAAAGCTTGCCGGATTAACGCAAGCTTTGGAAAGAAGGTTCTGCCGAAGGGACCGCGATCCATCGGCACCTGCGCGTTCGTGCGTTCATGCGCAAGGAACTGTTCCAGACCATGCTCTCGGAAGATCCGGTCTGACGCCTCACTGAACAGGACGGCATCACCGTCCAGCGCAATCCGCACCTCATCCGCTGGAACGCAATCGTCCACTTCTCGGTTCGACCCTTGTGGGGCCGAACCGAGCCGCGCGGCTGCCGTGCCCGCGGTGATCGCAACCTGAACATCGTCGTCGGCATTTGACAGGAACAGGTCGACACCCCAAGCGGGCACGAAGGGGGCTACTGGGCGCCCGCTGGTGAAGCTGCCGTGCTGGACACTCAGCCCGTAGTGCTCGAACGAGTTGAAGGCACGCAGCGACAGGTCCGGCGAGTTTCGCGATAGAAGGATCACCTTGACCATCGGCGTCGGTTGCTGCCCGTTCAACGCGAGCAACCGACGTGTGACCTCGAAGGCCGCGCCGGGTTTTAGGGGCACCCTCTCGCGTTCGCGCTGCAACTGAGCGTATGCCTCGACGCCCCGCTGGGTGAAAACGTCGTGCTCTTCAGTGAGATCAAACATGGCGCGCGTGGAGACGCCGACAACCAGCGGCAGCGCGACGGTCTGCTGTCCGTCAGGTGAGGTGGTCATTGCCGTCCTCCATACACATCATCCCACCATCACACTCATGCCCCTCGCGCCGTCAACAGTGTTGAGTTCAGCGTCGCCTCGGTGCCTGCTTCATGGCGTCCTGCTGGCGCCACGCTGAGACTTTGCTTGCGGCATTTGCGATGTCGTTGATGTGCCAGACCCGAGCCATGATCAGACGTTGTTTGTAAAGCGGCCTCTTGAACCGGTGCGGCAGGCGTCCATCCGCGTCCCACCGATTAAGTTCCTTCTCCGTGCAACCGAGCAATTCCATTGTCTTGGACGGCCAGATACAGGCCTTCCGAAGTTGAATCGTCGCATGCCGCTCAGATGCCGTTGCGATTTTGTTGCGGTCCAACGAATTCAGACGGGCGAGAAACAGCAGTCTATCGCCATCAACAAGTGCATCCTTTTCAGCGCAGAGCGCCGCAAGGCGAGAAGTTTCTTGTTCTTGCAGCAGCGCCGAGGCTGCTTCCCACATCCGCTTTGCTTGCTCTTCGCGTTCCTTCCTCGCATCGGGGTTGTTCCTGAGTTGCCTTTTCCACGCGCGCTTTGCGGCCTTGGTAGCCTTGGTCGCCAACCAATCGCGGAATGCATCGACAAGTTGAGTCGGAAGGTGTTCAAACATAGCTTCGCACTGCTGCGGAGAGAGACACATCGCTGCGGAGAGTAGATACCGCTCGGCCTCTGTATGATCAGTGTTCCAGCGCCGCATAGCGCGTTCGTAAATTCGCGCCGCTTTCGTGGACATCATCGGCTTTGCCGGAGGCTGTCCAGCATCCTTCTGATCGTCCGTATCCCCGAATTCGGTGCGGTTGAAGCCCGTGTGGATGATGTTGCTTCCAATGGCAGTGAAGCTGCTGACGGGGTCGTGTGCCGTCGGGTGACCGTTGTGCATGAAATTCTCGATTCAAAAACAGTTTTCAAAGGGACTGACTCGCCTCAAATCTCAGCGAGCCTGACGGCCGAAAATGCTCTTCTCGACCGACATCGGCAAATGACCGATGCATCATTAACGCACATCTTCCATTCCGCGCGCAATATCTCGTGGATCTACTTCGATCTAAATTCGCTGTAACACACTGCCGCAGGTCGAATGTGAGAGGCACCCTGTCCGGCATCACGCACGCGCTCAACCGCCGCTGGTAACCGCGCAGGCGCCATGCCATTGGCGCCTTCGGCAGGGAGCTGAAAGGATCGCTCGAAAGGGATTGACGTGAACCGGCATGTCGTCGCCCCGGTGCCCCGGTCTCTCATTTACGACCCGAACGAGGTTTACCAATACAGGGCGATGGTCACGTCCAATCTGAAAGGCGCCCTATGCGGAAGGAGTCGGCTGATTACGACGGCTAAATAGGTCACCCCGTCAAAATGGAGTTCGTCCGATGGTCCACTATCATGGCAAAATCCCGCCGACCCATCCGTACTTGGCGGAAATCACACTCGATCCTGCCGACTATTATCGGTTCAGCTGC
>DAIDMG010000168.1 GCA_027449105.1 Acidiphilium sp.
ATCGGCGACGCTGGTGTTCGCGTTGGTCGCGCTTGGGATGGCTTTGCTCTATATATACGTAAGCCATCACACCCCGGGTGGCGGCATCCTGATTACACCAAAGGACATCGCAGCGACTTACTACGGACCTGGTGTTGGCCTGGACACCCTGATAGGCTTGGCCCACATTCATCTGTGGGGACTGCTTGTCGCATTCTGGATTATAGGGTTTATATTTCTTCACTCCAGCGTGTCCCGCCGATGGAAGATCTTTTGGTCGCTGTTGCCATACATCGCGTTTCTTGGAGATGTTGCAGGGTGGTTTTTAACCACGATCAACCCACGCTTTGTATGGTTGGTGCTTCTGGGAGGCGCAACCTTCAGCACGGCACTTTTCGTCATGATAATTTTTAGTCTTTGGGATGTCTGGCTTGGCTAACATTGATGCTCATCGGCCGGCGTGGCATTTTGTGCAGTATCCAAATCCCTGATCCGTAATCTGGTAATGATGGTACGTCGTGCTAACGCACTCATGCCAATCCAATTTGCCAACAGCCGATACATTCAAGATCATCTGATTCAATGGACTCAATCTGCGGCGTCGATAAACTGGCGGCTGCCCTCGGGATGGGCAGGACGCCAGTGCTCCAGCATGACAATCGCTGCCCGCCCTGAACAACGCAGGCGGCTTCGGGATGCTAACCTCGCTGAGGCTTCGACACAATTTGTGGCGGTTCGAAAGCAGTTACAGGTGGAACGACTCCTGAAATTTTCTCTATATTTGCTAAAACAGTGTTCGCAATGTTGCCCTGCGACAGGCGGGACGCGCCCTTGTCAGAGGTAAGAACGTTAACCAGGCCATGCTTGCACAACGTGTCATTCTTTCCGACCGCCTCCGGATCGTACCAGGCACCCTCGTGAATGATCAGTACGTGTCGTCGCACACGGTCCGTCAGGACTGCACCTACCAAGATCTGTCCTCGGTCATTAAATACCTTAATGACATCACCGTCATTGATTCCCCTTTCGCGCGCGTCCTCGGGGTGAATCCATGCAGGCTCCCGTTGATGTACCTCGTACCACTCCCGAATCCACGTGTTATTCAATTGCGAATGAAGACGGTATTTCGGGTGTGGAGACAGTACATGAAAGGGGTATATCTTGGCCTTTGGACTCCCAAGCCATTCAGCCGGTTCTAGCCATGTTGGATGCGGCGGGCAGTCGTCATAATGATAATTCTCAATCGCCTTGGAATAGATCTCGATGCGGCCGGATGGAGTGCCAAGCGGATGGGTTACCGGATCCGCACGGAACGCCGCATGCCGCACGTAGTGTCGCGAGGACGGAGGAATAGAAAATTCCACATAACCCCTTTGCCAAAATTCATCGAACGCTGGCATCACTATGTTTTGCGCTGACGCCTGCTCCTGTGCCACTGCGTAGAAAGACCGAAGCCAGTCCATCTCGCTTTTCCCTTCAGTAAACTTCGATCCTATTCCGAGTCGTTGAGAAATATCGGCTAACATATCGATATCATTTCGACCCTCTCCGACCGGATCAATGACTTGCTTCATTGCGACAATGTATTGCCTTGAATATGCACCACATACCTCAATATCGTTTCGTTCGAAGGTCGTAGTAGCTGGCAAAACAATGTCAGCAAACTTTGCCGTGGCCGTCCAGAACGGATCTTGAACGATGATTGTCTCTGGCTGCTGCCATGCTTCCCTCACGCGGTTGGTCTGCCACAGGTGCGTAAGGGGGTTTCCACCTGCCCAGTATACCAATCGGATATCTGGATATTTAATGGTTGTTCCGTTATATGGAACGCTTTTCCCCGGATTGAGGAACATCTCCGTTACGCGCTCAAAGGGAAGCGCCGTCATCACCGGATTTGCCCCAGCAGATATGCCCGGAATGTCCGGGGCACGAGCAACCAGGTCCCCACCATTATCGTAGTGATAGCTGACGCCAAAACCGCCACCGGGTAGCCCGATCTGACCCAGCATCGCCGCTAAGGTAACCAGCATCCAATAAGGCTGTTCGCCGTGGTCTGCGCGCTGTATAGCATAGCCCGCCATGATCATGGTACGATTCCGAGCCATGTCACGCGCGAGGTCGCGAATGGTATCAGCCTTGATCCCCGTTATTTCTGAAGCCCATTCTGGTGATTTTTGAATCCTGTCTCTTTTTCCAGTAAGGTATTCCAAAAACCGTTCGAATCCGGTTGTATGGCTCGCTATAAATTTTTCATCCGTTAGTCCTTCGGCATGGAGAGTGTACGCTACCCCTAACATCAAGGCTGTATCGGTGTTAGGGCGAGGTGCAATCCACGTTGCTTTCAGGTAATGCGCCGTATCGGTCAGGCGGGGATCAACAGAGATGACCTTTGCCTTCTGGGCGAGCACCCTGGCGCGGAATTGTTCGAGCGCTCCATACGCGTAATGGTCGGATGGATGAGTCCCGATCTGATTGTTGTTTACGAGATCCGCTCCAAGGAGAACAAGAAGTTCCGTGTGGTCTTGAATTACAGGCCAGGCGGTTTGTTCCTGGTACACCTCCAGGTCGCCCACGATATGGGGCAGTATTACCATTGCAGCGGCAACGCTCGGATCTCCGGTGCAGTCGGTAAAGCCGCCGTAGAGCCCGAGCATGCGTCGAACGAGAGCTGACGCACTGTGGAGCAGGCCAACCGATTGCCAGTCGGCCGTTCCCGGAAAAAAACTCTCATTTCCGTACGTGGTACGCACGCGCTTGAGTTCAGACGCAACCAAGTTAATAGCTTCATCCCAACTGACCGAGATGAATTGCTCTTCACCACGGCCTTTACCGGCCGCCTTTGCTCCCTTCTCAAGAAAGCTTCGCCGCACTGCGGGTTGGCGGACGCGGCTGGTCGAATAGACACGGTCCGAAAATGCTTGGATCATGGGGGTCGGAAAGGCATCGCCTGAAAACCCCGTAGCACGAGTAAACTTCTTTCCGCGTACATGGGCGTTGATCATGCCCCAGTGAGTAGCAGTCGGAATCGACCTTTCATTCAGAACATTCCCGACGGCTTCGGCGGCATATGCATGCGGCGAAGTGAGTAGAAGACCGGCTCCAAGCGAGGCGCCTGCCTTAACAACCGTACGACGGTTCATGCCGTGCAATGTCGCTGGGCTTTCAGCGGAATTTGTAGGGATCCCGTCCTTTTTCTGCACAGCCATTTTTTTTCCTTTCGTTCACGTTACTCCAGTGGCAAATGCCGCTGTCGGTTAATTGGGTCGAGCGTGTGTCTGCAGATATTTTGTGACTAGTTCCGTCTGGGCAGGATCAAAAGCGGCGTTCTTCGCCATAGCGTCCAGAATTCCTGGCCATTCGTTTGCTGTGAAATCGGATGGTTTGTGGAGCGCGTGACAGCTTCCGCAACGGTTGTCATATAGCGTCTGTGCTCGAGCCCATACGACGCTAACAGTGTTGACAATCATGGTTGTTGGAATCCAGACTGATATAGACACTTGTTGCCAAACCATTCCGTAACTGTCGGTTTTCTGGTGCAGAACGGTTCGTTCTGCATTATTGTTCGTTAGAAAGGTGGCTAGCACGATACGAACATCAGGCGCTTGGTAAAGCACAGATGTTGCCGCCGTTGGCGACCAACCCCGGAGAATCACACGTTGTCGACCATGAGATGTCGGTGATGCCGCGTCAACAGTGAGAGGCGTTCCGGGAGTTGCTGATCCGATAGCGTTGTTGTCGCCGCGATTCGCGTAGAGTGGACAGAGCGTTTTTGTGAACAGGTTTTGGACAGCGCCGGCGCTGGCAGAACGTCCGCAAATGAACGCAAATCCTACAATGATGAGCACTCTTCGGAGTTGGGTAGCGCTCATAGTTTTGATGGTCCATATTGGTAAAGGCATCCGGAAGCATTGAGGAAAACAAAGAGTCGTTCTCGTTGCTTTAAGAGTGGTATACGCAGTTCGCTGTATTCAGGACGTGCTTTCAGGCGCATGAAGGTATTCCAACGGTGCAAATTAGGAGGATTAACGTGTGGATGGTTCGATACGCCTTTGCGCCACTGGTGTTGGTGTTGTGACGGTGCACGCCGAGAGTATCTGCCACAGTCTGACAGCAAATAAACGTGGAGTGATGATCTCAGCGTTTTGCTACTTCGGTAGCCTAGAGCCATTGAGTCGTAAAAAAAACAAAAAAAAGTTGAGTTAGGCATAGCTACTTTCGGAATTATTTGGTGCAGTTTTTCTTTTAAAGCATAAAATTCCCGCCATCTGTTGCACGGCTGCTGCCGAAAAATCCAAAAAGCTGACAAAGACCGAGACGAAGTTCGGTATGCGTGCATCGGTAAACGTCGGGCGCTGCTGAAATCCTTGATCGTCCTGGCATAGCGCCACGCCGAACGGCCCCCACTATATTTGCCCCGTGGCATTACGTACGTACCTTGCTCTCGGCTGATTATGATTGAGAAAAGTGGGAAGTGAGTCATTGATCTATATCAATTCTGCTCAGTAATCGGGTGTTTGCGACAGTGCGCTTGCGAATGAGTGACGGCTAACGCGCGCCGCAAAGGAGTGGCGGCTGGGTTGCCGTGACCTTCGTGGTTTCTTCATTTTGTTTTGAATAATGCCGTGGTATCGATCTGGCGCGTATTTGGCCTTCTTGGTGGTGGGCCATGTTGCCGGCGGCGCCGCGAACATTGATCCCGAGCCTCTCCCGCTTGACTGTCTAAAAGACCATCGTGCTCAATACAGACGGCCGCGAGAGAAGGGGCTCCACCCTGAAGCCGCACCGGGAGAGAATATCGCGTTGCTTCAATAAAGTATGTGCAAGACGGAAATGGTGGGGAGCTAATTGGGGCGTTGT
This sequence comes from Acidiphilium sp., assembly GCA_027449105.1. GTDB lineage: Bacteria > Pseudomonadota > Alphaproteobacteria > Acetobacterales > Acetobacteraceae > Acidiphilium. The sequence continues at coordinate 4,837 of DAIDMG010000168.1, forward strand.
GATTAGATAGTCTTTGACCTGGAAAGCCGAAGATGACGACATGCCTCGTCAA
>DAIDMG010000169.1 GCA_027449105.1 Acidiphilium sp.
GGGACAGGGACCACCAGAGCGCTGCAGGAGCATTGTGCAACAGCTTATGGACAGCGCCGCCCACGCGTCCAACGACATCGGTGATCAGCACGGCCTGATTGGGATAGACCGCAGGAGCAATCATTGCTTCAGCCAAGCCTTGCCGTAGCGCGCTGGAGATCTCCTCACCAAACTCGCCTTCCTCCTCGTAGTACTTGCCCTTTGGACGAGTGGCAAAGCGAGGGTTGATGGTACCGAGCACTTCTTGGTAAGCGGTTTCGAATCGGGCGAATTGGGTAGGGGTGACCTGCGCGCCGATCTGGGTCCAGAGATCGCGCAATGAGACGACCTTCCAGATGTTGCCTAAACGTACAATAGGACCATCCAAGTTGGTTGCAAGCGGCGCAAGCACTGTCTCGAACTGCTCATAAGAGCACCCAGCCAGCTTGCTAATAAGCTTTCGATCAGGCCCATTAGTGTCCATCCAAGCGCCGGCGAACATGGCTGCGATTAGCTCGGGTGGCGCCTGCTCGGCCCAGCTTGTCCGATAATTCGCTACCGCCGGCATGAGACGGCGCAGAACGGTGATGCTGCGCCCAGATGCGCGCGCGAACTGGTGAGCATGCTCCTCGGACAGCCCCGTCTGCGTGAGGGTCGCTTGCAGATGGAACCTCCAGGGACGAGCCAGGCGAATCGCGTTGGCAGGATCGCTGATGCCTGGCCCGTAGGCGGCGAACACGTGGTGCCCGGCATCGACTAGGCGTCTCGCCAAGCCAGCCTCAGGGTCAGTCATCACGATGATCAGAGGGGTGCCCAGGCCAAGTAATTGTCGGGCGGTCTCGTCCGTGTCCGTGACCACGCACCGACTCAAATAAGAGAGGCGATAGGCTTCCGGTAATGGGCTGATCGTGGCGTATAAGAAGGCGATTGCCTCATCCGGAGCGTCGGCTTGAATTGAGATAAGTTGAGGCGCCTCACGAAGCCATTTCAGCACGGCCATATGGTTTTCATCGCGGTCAGTCAACAAGACGTCGGGGGTAAGCGGTACCTGAGTCGTGCGCACCCACTCTTCCCAAACCTCATCCATATTGCGCAGGCCTTGGGGCCGACGTCCGATCTTTACAGAGAGCCACTGAGCGACGGCCGGATACATCTCTAGCCAATGGACAAGGTCGTCCCCATCAATGGCGACAATATCGCGCCAGATACCGAGCGCTTTCTTTTCAGCAACCCATTCTTCCTTACCGACGAAACGTTGTGGCGTGACGAAAACGAACGCGGTCCTGCTGCGATCATGACCCATCGGATCTTTGGTCCGCTTGTCGAAGTCATCCCCCGCCTTCTTGCGGATCCCCATACGCTGGGCACCAATCTCCCACACCGAATCCCCATCCGGCACGAATTCGGACCCTGCAACCACGGTACATATGCCGTCCCACCCACGATATTGTATGCTTTCGTCAGACGGAAAATGGACGGACGCGGCTGGGCCATGCGCCGCATAGATCAGGCGCCGCAGAAGTTCTGGCATTCCACTCTGTCCATCGCGGCGCTCTCCCCACTGGGAAAGGTGTGTTGCGTTGACCCACCGGACCAAGGAGCCGGGATGCGGGCTTGGGGGCGGCGGCGGCAGCATCGCCTTTTCCACAACTCCGCCTGCGATGAATTCTAGGCCTCTTGCCTCAAGCGATTCCCGGATCGCTTGGGCGTTGTTCGCCATTGGGATCCGCACGCCGCGCTCGAAGTCAGCCACAGTTGATGTCGCGACCCGTGCATCGGTCGCCAACTCCTGCTGCGACCACGCCAATAAGGCCCTGGCGGCTTTAACTTGCTCGGAACTTAGCATCTCATTCATATATGATGTCCTATTAAAAATATGATGTCATCATACATGATCAAACCTAGCAGTCAAGATGTGCGCGACTTTCCGCGCTCGCGACCAGATTAGAATGTGCGTGGCATGCCATCGAGCAGCGTGCCATCCGGCCGTGAGCAAGTGTTTCGCTGCGTATTCCAACACGCGATGTAGGTTGTTCTCAATCATATATTCTGGAGCTGCTACGTCCGTCGGATGAGTTCATAAGACTCGGCTATTTGATATCTCTCAGTTTTTTCGTCGATTGGGTCAGCAGCGATGACGCCGACAAGCCGTGAGCGTCTACGAGCTTCTGAATCTGGGTAGCCGACAGATCTTTGAAATTGAATGCCTCGAAGGATTTGAAAAACTCCCGCAGTTGCTTAATAAGTCGTCTAAGTTCAACTTCCCGCATTGCCTCCACTTTATGAGTGAACGATGCTGCGCTGGCTACCGTGTGGGCTGGGTGAACGATGATGCGCTTGACCTTCATGCCAGCATAGTGTTTCTCGAACCAGGCACTTGAGCGATTCATCTGCTCGGCCTCGCGCTTGTTGATTTCCGAGCGACTGACGTCAACTTCACTTTTGCATTCCCAGAGAATGTACTGTGTGTCGTCTAACGCCCACAAATTGTCTGGCCCCTCTTTCCATTCCTTATCTGGCCGCTCCCCGGCAAACCCGATGGCCCGGCTGATCTCATCCAGTGCCTGTTCGAACTTGTCTGCCTTGGTACCAAACACCAAACGCCCCAAGATGTCAGACAGCGCAATATCGAGTTGTTCATAGCTCTCGAACTTGCTGACCCAAGCAGTGATTCGTTCGATCCGCCCTTGGCTGACTACAGTCAACTTTGCAACGGTCACACCGTCGGACGGTTTCAACAGCAGCCGATTGTCTTTGTGCGCGGCGATCTGAAGCCTCTGAGATTCAGGACGATTAACGCGATACTGATAGCGCGCCATCTCTTGCATATACCAACCTTTGTCCTGCCCATCTACCAGCTTCTTGTCCAAGAGGTTTTGAAGGGACTCGGTCGCAGTAGCGTAGTCTCCATCGCGGTACGCCTGCTCAGCCGCGAGTTCTGCTGCATACGCGCGAAGAACGCGTTCATTGGCCGCCGATGGCTTGACCGTGGCCATCTGCTCGAAGTAGAACGCCTTCCAATCCTCGTCACGCCCAAGGCACTGCCGAACTAGGCCGATGAAGGCATTGGCAGGCGTTTCGCCTGCCTCGATATCCTGCTTTGCCATTTCCGCAATCTCAAGGCCAATCTCAATTTGCCGCGACATCTGAGAAGATAGAAACTTTCTGGACTCCCGATCTCGAACCAGCCGTGTAATGTCAGAGCCGACGATGATGACCACCGAATAATCTTTCTCGCCACGCACGCTACGCCCCATCCCTTGCTCCACTGTGCGCACGGTCCGCATCAGCGTGGTCACGCTGTCCGGACGACACGTCTCCTCATACAGGTCGATCAGGCTCTCGGAATATGGCTTGCCATCGAAGATCAATATACGGCAGGTGTCGTCGGGCAGATCAATGCCGTCGTAGCGATTGACCAGGACAACCGCCTTTTTATACTCACCCTTGCGGAGGTCATCGATGACATCGCCTACAGACTCTTTATCTGCTACTACCGCGCCGTAGGACTCCCAATCCTTGACCCTTGCAAACGCGGTAGCCAGCGCAACAACGCCATACCGACGTTTAGGTTTTGGCACAGCATAACCTTGGACGATGCGCTCGCGGCCCAACTCCTCGTGGATTAGCGACGGGAGAAGCACCATTTTTTCGCCTGACCAGCTTTCATTCGCATAGGTCAACGGGTGAATGATTGTCTCAGGCTTGAGCTGCAACCCCTTGATGAGGAAAGCATCATCAGTTACCGTCGCCGACATGAAAATGCGATGTGATGCATCCGCGTAGCTGCCGAAGGCCGTCAGCGGTGGAATGTGGGGCTCGATTTCAATCGCTACGCCAGATACTACGCACTGGCAATGTCCAAGAATGTTCTTTAGCAGCGGCCATGCGAACTTGATCGATTTACGTTCAGTACCGGCGGACAGAATTTTGGCAACTTCGGCTTCCCTTTCGATCCACGCCCAGTACGGCACTGGAAGCAGGGCATCGCGCTTGTCGTTATTGATGTCCGCGAAGGTGCCGAGGCCCTGCTGCTCAAGATCGTCGGCGAAAAGTGCCTTCAAGGCGTCGTACGCTGGCTCCTCTTTGGGAATGCGAATGCGGCATGCCTCGCGGATCGTATCAGCACAAGCATGCGCATCGTCCATCAGCAGAGTGCCGACCGGTATGGATTTCCGGTTCAAGCCGAATTTCGTCAGTCCGTTGAATAGCTTTTGCACCGATGTGACCAGAATCTTGTCACCGTTCAAAAAGTCATCTGGCAATTCAGGATCAGCCTGACAGGTGGCAATGCCGAACTGTTTGGCTTGCTCAATCGTTTGAGCGATCAGAAAATTGTCTGGACACAGGTAGATTACAGGTCCTTTCCCGCTGTTTAACTGTGCCTGCAGCATCAGCAATCCGATCAATGTCTTCCCTTGACCAGTGTGCAGTTTGACGATCACGTCACGGTCATCGCGATGGCTGGCAAACCAGTTCTCTAGCACGGTCAACTGAGCGGGGCGCAATGGCCCCTTGTCATGCGCACGATCCAGAGTGTCATAGAGTTTGACCGGATCGGTCGGACGCTCTGCTTTTTTTCCTGCCAATCGCTTCTTGAAGTCAACCAATTTCGTCTCCTAATATTTAGTTGCTATTTGCTGCTTGTTAATCAGCGTCATTTTTTTATATGTCAGCATTATACTTTTACCACGCGACTCCGTTGAGAATGAATACTCAACCGACTGATAGATTGAAACAATTTACGGAATATCGGTCCGGTCATGGGTAAACCATATTGACGCTGTTTTCTGCTTAAAACTGATAAATATCAGGCGCTTTTTGCGCTACCAGCCGTGCACTCTTCAGGTCGTAGACCACATCGGTAATGGATCCATCCCGAATGCGCTGAACC
>DAIDMG010000170.1 GCA_027449105.1 Acidiphilium sp.
CCGTGCGGCATCGTCGTCGGGGAACATCTCGTTGAAGGCGCGCAGCGACAGGTTCATGATTTGTTCTGCATGTTGTGGTCCGCTTAGTCAATTCGAGAGTGCCGGAGGCCGTTATGGCCCCCAACAACCAGTCGCCTCTGAACACCTCACGGTGCGACAGCCTCACTGAGCATCGAGAAACGCGCGCCCGTCCAGAAAGAAGAACGGGTAGCACGACTTCGCATGAGCACTTGCGCGGGCAAGCTCGTGGCCGGGACAAAAGGAAGCGACCCCATGGAAGCCCGCCGCGATTCATCAAGGAGAAGACGTTGTCCGGGTTATGGTGTAGCCAGAAAAAATGCTGCCAAAAAAGCGCGGAAACGGCCGCCGGGCCAAAACCTATCGAACCGACCGTCAGCCGGATTCGCCTTCCGCACGCCGCCATCCGGAGCAGCGGCGAGCCGGAAATCGGCCGCCGGTAATCCGGCTGGGCGCCCCGCGTCGCGGTTGGCACGATTTGTACCACGGCTTCCTCGTGCTGCCGTGGGGTGCGTTTCTGCTCACCCTGGCCGGGTTCTATCTCCTACTCAACCTCGGCTACGCCGTGCTGTTCGCACTGGGTCCGGGCAGCGTTCATGGTGCCAGGCCCGACTCGCTGCTTGATGCGTTCTTTTTCAGCATCGAAACAATGTCGACCGTCGGTTTTGGCGAAATGTATCCCGCCACCCTTTATGGGCATGTCATCGTGACCTTTGATGTTGTGACGGGGGTGTTGCTGGTGCCGCTCGCCGTCGGCCTGATGATTGCGAAGTTCACCTTGCCAGTGGCCCACGTGATGTTCAGCCGGAACGCGGTCGTGAGCCGGTTCGATGGCAAGCCAACATTGATGTTCCGCGTCGCCAATGTGCGTAAGAACCAGATCATCGAAGCTCGCCTGAAGCTGACCTTGCTGCGAGATTATCAAACCGTGGAAGGATACCGTTACCGCCGCATGCTGGATCTGCCACTGAGGCGGGATACCAACCCGTTTTTTGCACTGAGCTGGACAGTCATGCATTCAATTGATGAAGCCAGTCCCTTCTACGGCCTGGGCTCCGACGACTTCCGCGCGGAGGCGATGCAGTTGGTCGCGGTGCTCACCGGCATCGACGGCACTTCCTCCTCGACCGTGTACGCCCGTCACGACTACGCGCCTGGAGACATTTTGTTCGACCACGTCTTCGAGGACGCTGTCGAGGTGAATGAGGATGGCACGGTCAGGATCGATTTCCGTTGTTTTCACGCGACCCGCCCGGTTGTGCGGAAACTGCCTTGATAGATAGTTTGCTGGAACCCGTGCCCTACCCACGTCCCACGCGCGCGAGAATCGCTGCGGCGGGCCTCATCGCCTCTCGGGTCGACTGAGCAGTTGCCAGCCAACAAAACATTGCCATTGACGTCCTTCCTGGCCTGAAGACCGGAGAGTCCTGCCACGCTCAGGCGTGGCATTGAGTTGCTCCTGGGTCGCTTCGGAGGGCCTCCTGCTGCTGGCGGCATTAACGCACCGCTCACTTCACAGGCGATCCGGGCTGTGCTGTCGCACCTGAACGAAGCGTCGTTCATGTCCTCCCCTTCGTCCCGCAACTGCTGTATCCTGCGAGAGAGGATGCTGATTGCACCAACCACGTCGGCGTCGTCCTCGTGGCCACATTCGACACAAGCGAACCGGGCCTGGGTCCGCCCGTTGTCCGCCGAGACGTGTCCGCACGAGGGACAGGCACGGCCCGTGTTCCGTGGCGGCACCGCAATGAGGCGGCCTCCACCGCCACGCGGAATGCTTTGCTTGAACAACAACACGGACAGCAATAATAACTGCGTATTATTATATTTGTATTCCTTCTAGCGTGACGACAATGTGACGCCATATGAGCGGAGAGGAACGTTTTGATTTGATTTTTGGGATTGATGCGGCGTTTGTGGCCGGCTTGGCCGCTATAGCCTCGTGCGGCCGCAGGTCTCCTGTCGAACCAGACCAAACAAAACAATCTTAAAACGCGTCATTTATATAATCGTCCAAAGGGCCCGGATCGAAGACTCTCAACGGTTAATTTGGCAACAAGGTCCGAACCTCGTCAGCCTCGGTCTCTCGGCTCTGCTGAGCTTCTGCGTCGAGCGTTATTCCGTTGGTCTCAACTCCCAGCCATTTCGTCAGAATACCACCGCCCAATGCCGTACCTGCAAGCGCTAGTATCGTTACAGCAATGCCGAAGAGGTGAATCGCCAGCGGAACGGCGACCGCAGCCAAAAGTCCTCCGCTGTGCGCAACCGCAGTCGATACCCCTTGCGCCGTCGCACGAATCCGGGTTGGAAAAAGCTCAACCGGCAAAATCCAACTAGTGATGCCAGGTCCTGCGAAATTCGAAATCTGATAGATCGTCAGGCCGGCGGCAACGCCGTACAGGCCTTTTGATCCGTAGTGCGAAGCAGCCGCCACTACCAGCAGCCCAAATGCACCACCCAAAAACCCAAGGATCTGCAATCTTATTCGACCAAAACGATCGACAAGAAATACGTTCAGGATCCACCCGAAGACGAACATCGAAAAAAAACCTGCGTCCCCGAGTGCAGATTGTCGAGAGCCATGTAACCCGAGCGTTAGCAGGAGTAGCGGCAGGTACAGGTGCAAGGCATATCCCGTGACGTCCAGGCAAAAGCGAGGTACACACGCAAGTGCCCACCGCCGCACTTCCGTCGGGATATTCGCCGTTGCGACCATCAGCTTCTGGCGAAGCCATAATGGTGATTCCGGAAGCCTTTGCCGGAGCGCCAAAACGATTGCTCCAGGTGCGGCACCGGACGCTACCATCCATCGCCAACCGTCCGGGCCGACACCCATCAGCGCTACACCGACCAAAGCCGAACAGATGGCTCCGGCCATCCAGAAACCCAAAGACAGCGAGAGAATTTGTCCCCGGTGGGTCGCTGCTGCGCACTCTGCAAGATACGCAGAGCTTAGCGGGTAGTCAGCTCCTATGGCCATCCCGAGCACGAAGCGAAACAGCACCAGGACCGCGGCATTCCATGCCGCCCCGCAAAGTGCGGACGCACCAACAAATCCTGCAATGTCCAGCAAAAAGATTGCCTTTCGTCCAAATCGGTCGGACACCGCCCCGCCAAGCGCCGCACCGAGAAGGCTCCCTGCCACAGCAGCGCCTGCAATCAGGCCGACTTCCCCGGGCCCCAATCGCCATGCCGCGCGCAGAGGTGCCATCGCCACGCCAATTATCGTGAGGCTGTAGCCATCGAGAAAGTTCCCGAGGCCCGCCGCCCAGAGCACCTGCCTGGGAAAATTCTCTCCCGATATGGCTGCCACTAATCAGAAATCCGCGGTCAAATCCGCGTAAACCGATCGTGGTGCGCCCGGGAATCCGAGAACCTGACCAGCACTCGCGGGGCCAAAATACCCGCCAGCAGTAATATACTCTGCTGCATTATACTGGTTATTCGTAATGTTCGTTGCCACGAGGTTGAGACTCACACCGCGCAGGGGCCTAGCGAAAGCGCGGGTAAACTCAATGATTTTTACAGCCCCGTTGAGGACACCGTACCCGGGCATAGTAGTCGTCGTTGGCGCTCCAGTCAGATCACTAAAGAGATACTGCTTCCCGGTATATTGGTACCAAATCCGGGGCACAAAAAGGGTATTCCCGTAGTTATAATGATATGAGAAGCCAACATTAAAGGTCGCGTTGGCAACGTTAGAAACCGGCAGCCCATCATACGAGACGCCGCCAACGACGTAATTCAAGAATCGTGCACGCTGAATGCTGATATTGCTAAACACGTGGACGTTGTAGAGTGGATCGTCATGAACATAGAAATTGATTCCATGGTACACTGAACTTCCGCTTGCAGTCAGCTCGTATGGTTCATTAAGAACCGGGATCGGAATGATCTCGTTGCTGTAGCGCAAATGATAGTAATTCAGCCCTAACAAAAACCTGTGCAAATACATGGCATGAATGCCATGCACTTTAAGTCCGACCTGGTAGCTCGTTCCTTTTTCGAGCTTCAGAGATGATGCAAGAAGCGATTGGTATGGCCCGCCGCCGCCGCCGTTTGGCGGTTGCCGATAGGAAAAGCCATAGTTGCCGTATAGCGCCAACCATGGCGTAGCCCGCCAGTTTGCCGAGATATTCGGCTCAACCGCATTGAAATCTGTCGACGCGTTGGGAAGAATCGCTTCGTTGTTTGCCGGGTTGGCGCCGGGATAAGTCGCCGCCCCATTATTTTCATATTGTGTCTGGAAATTTATCAAGCGAACTCCAGGCACCAAAGAAAGCCGACCTGGCAGCGCGACCCGGTCCTGAAGATAGACGCCGACATTGGTCTGATACCAGAAATCGTTCCGGTACCCCGCCGGATAACTCGGTGACGTGCCTTGGGCCGTGCTCCAGAACGTATTGTGGCTGTTATAGGTATTGTTTAGAACGAACCCTCCGAACTCAATGGTGTTGTACGGCAACGGGGCCGTGAACTGCACCTTGTCGCCAATCGTATGTGAATAGGGATTGTTATATTCGATCTGGAACGGATCTACGGCAAAATATTGATCATTGTGGCTGTGAAACCGATTCCCATGGCGGTAATACAGCAAATTCGTGAACCTAAGATAAGGCGAGATGCGCAGGCGAACGCGGTTGTAAATGAGCCACGTCGCATTGAGATCGAGCTTGTGAATAAGCCCATACGGCAGCGAACTATAGAAGCCGCTTGTGCTCTCACTGTAGAGCAGACCAGGATTTGCTGTTCCTGCCGCATCAAATCCATTCACCGTTACGCCGGGAATTGGGTCAACAGGAATTGGCAAAGGCCGGTAGGCGTCAGCACGAGCGTCATATGCTCCGAGGCT
>DAIDMG010000171.1 GCA_027449105.1 Acidiphilium sp.
CGTCGGGGAACATCTCGTTGAATGCGCGCAGCAACAGGTTCATGCTTTGTTCTGCATGTTGTGGTCCGCTTAGTCAACTCGAGAGTTCCGAAGCCCCTTATCACGCGCCTGGTTTTACGTTTGAGGGGTGTGAAACGAGCCTCGGTGAAGCAGGAACCGGACAGCAAACTTGCCGCATCGCTTTAATCAGCTATGTACAGATTTGCGTAGGTTCCAGAGAGCGGTTTCTGGGTCTCGCGGCCTCGCGGACTCCGCAAGTCCGAACGACGCACGTTCCGCCTATTCCGGCGTTGCGCTGCGATATTGCTCTTCGGTCACTTTCTCCATCCAGTCTACAGCCGAACCGTCAAGCCTTTCCTGCACGGCGATATGGGCCATGGCTGTGGTGGGCGTGGCGCCGTGCCAGTGGCGCTCGCGGGGAGCAAACCAAACGACGTCGCCCGCTCGAATCTCCTCTATCCGCCCCCCGTCACGCTGAACCCAGCCACATCCGGACGTCACGATCAATGTTTGCCCGAGCGGGTGGGTGTGCCACGCCGTACGGCTACCAGGCTCGAATGTGACCAACGCCATTGCGACGCGCGCCGGTTCTGGCGGACTCAGGAGGGGATCAATCCGCACTGTACCCGTAAAATATTCGGCCGGGCCTCTTCCCGAAGGCTGCGATCCATTTCGTTTGATATCCACAGGGTACCCCCTTCGTTCATTCCAGAGTTTTGACAATGACAAGCGGCTTCGGAGCTGGCACTCCGGTGCCAGCATAAAGCGCCCGCCGGCCGAGTACATCTTTCTGAAAGCGGGACCGTGCATCCGACAAGATGACCTTTGACCGTCGGGCGACAGTTCGGTCCTTTCTGTCTGCATCGCCTCTTCTCGTGCCATACTCGGACCAGGGGATGCCTGTGAACCAGCGAGCAGAGCAGTGAACAAGGGCGGAGTGGAGAACCAATGAGCGAGGAGCATTCGGCTCGTCGGCAAAAAAGGTTGCCACCGGGGAGCGCGGCAGATCAGGGGATCAGCACGGTGCTGCCCGTCGTACGCCGGGCCTCGAGCGCCTGATGCGCTGCCGCAGCATCAGCTAGTTTGAACGTCTGATTGACGCGGATCTGGACTGCCCCGGTCAATACGACATCGAAGAGGTCGTTCGCCACCGCAAGAAGATCTTGCCGGCTGGCGATGTAGGTCGCAAGCGTTGGACGGGTCACATAGAGGCTTCCCTTCGCTGCCAGTACGGCCAACTCAAATGGTGGGACCGGGCCAGAAGCGTTGCCGTAACTCACCATAAGGCCGAGTGGCGCGAGACAGTCCAGACTAGACATGAATGTTTCGCGGCCAACGCTGTCGTAAACAACCGGGACCATCGCACCTTGGGTCAGCTTGCGAACCTGGTCAGCAATATCGGCGTTGCCGACGATGACATCAGCGGCCCCGTGTGCCCGTGCGACTTCGGCTTTCTCTTCGGTCGAGACAACGCCAAGGACCCGAACCCCGAGATGCTTCGCCCATTGACACAGGATCAGACCAACTCCACCGGCTGCAGCGTGAACCAGGATGGTCTCTCCGGCCCGTACGCGGTAAGTTCGGCGGATCAGATATTGAGCCGTCATACCTTGCAGCATCATTGCCGCAGCTGTTGTAAAGTCGATCTCGTCGGGAAGTCTAACGACACGGTCCGCCGCAATGACGCGCTCCGTAGCATAGGCTCCGATTGGCCCTCCGGCATATGCAACGCGGTCACCCGCAGCGAGACCTGTCACGCCCGGTCCAACTGCCCAGATGGTTCCTGCGCCTTCCATACCAATTGTGGCCGGCAAGGAAGAGATCTTGTACAGGCCGTTGCGGAAATAGACATCGATGTAGTTGAGCCCGATAGCCTCATGGTGGAGAAGCACCTCACCCGGCCCGGGTTCCGGCGTCGGCACGTCTTCCCACGATAAAACCTCGGGGCCTCCATGCGCATGAATGCGAATTGCTTTGCTGCTCATGTGTATACTCCAGATGGTCCGGGGAAACTCGCCGATGGTGGCGCTGCTCAACGGGGGGTGTGGACACCTTCAAGTTGCAACAAGCGGCGTTTGATCTGCAGTTGGAATCCTTCCTGCGTCGTCCCGGCGTAACCACCGATGCCGTTCCACGCGCACACGCGATGACACGGTATCAGGATCGGGATTGGATTTGCCCGGTTCGCTCCGCCAATCGAACGCGGAGACCCACCGACAATTCGTGCCATCTCCCCATAGGTTCTGGTCTGTCCGCGCGGAATATTTCGATCGGCTTCCCAGACACGACGCTGATAGTTTGTGCCCACAGGTGCAAGCGGTAAATTGATATTATCACTTCGGCCACGAAAGTACATTTTTAGTGCCGTTACGGCCTCCCGCAAAACCGACCCGTCTGCCGTGTCATCATCGGACGGGCTATCGTGCTCGAGAACAGGCACGCCAAAATCCAGCGCAACGATCTTGCCCTGGCGGGCCGTGACCGTGATAACCCCAAAGCCTTCAGCCTGGAACGTTACCCTCGACATCTTTTCCTCGCCTCGAAAGATACGCTAAAGGCTTCATGCCTCCCAAGCAAGACGCAACGCTCGTCAATTTCGATCGATCAGACGCAATTAAGCTGCTGGCCGTCCCGTCTTCGTAGAACGGGCACTTCCGCTACGAACTCATCGCGGCAATGAATCGCCGCTTCCAGCGCCGCCAGACACATCGTCTCAATCCGGAGTCAAATGACCGCCTAGGGTCGTGCCCGCACAAACAGGGTGTTTGCATTCACCGCCTTCGAGCCTACTGACCTGCACTGCCCTCCGCGGCGGCGGCGGCGCTCCGCCGCTGGTGCCATACATCGATGTACCTCAGCACCGAAGCGGCTGTTTCCTCAATGGAACGCGACGTCACATTGATCACCGGCCAGCCCCTGGCTGTGCAAAGTCTCCGCGCCCAGAGCAACTCCGCCCTTACCGACTCCTCATCCACATAGCGATGCTGATTCTGACCCGCTATCCGGGTGATTTCAGTGCCACCAAGGAGTTGCAAACGATGCCTTCGAATCTCGATGAGCGGGCCGATGTCCACAAACAGCCCGACGACCGGACATGCAGGTTCGTCGAGTTCCGAAGGTAATTCGACACCTTGAACAAGAGGCAAATTAGCCGCCTTCACGCCACGATTGGCCAAATAGAAGGCTGTCGGAGTCTTGGAAGAGCGCGACACTCCGACAAGAATAACGTCTGCTTCGGCGAAGCCGCGCGTCGCCTGCCCGTCATCATGAGATAAAACGAAATGCATGGCATCGATGCGTCGGAAGTAATCAGCATCAAGGACGTATTGCCGCCCCGGGCGGGACATCAATGGCGTGCCCAGTTCTTCCTGCAAAATCTGAAGCACTGGATCAAGAACGTGCAGCAGGCGCACGTTCATTTGCGCGCAAGCTTCCTCGAGCTGATGTCGAAGGGCCTTGTCGATCAAAGTCGAAAGAACAGGTCCCGGCTCAGCCTCAATCCCTTCGAGCACCCGATCAAGTTGCATGCGGCTGCGGATGAGGCTCCACCGTTGGATATGAATACTGGCACCATCGAACTGTGCCGTTGCTGCACGTGCTACCGCGTTCAGCGTATCTCCCGTCGCATCCGATAAAAGATGAAGGTTCAGCCGCTTGGTTGTCATGTTGGCATGTAGAACCTGTAGAACCTAAAACTGAAAACGAGGATAAGTTTTCAACCGTCCTTGCCTTCTGTGAATTGCGTGCAAAACTTTCGTTTTGGTTACCTTGTGGATGAGATTACCAGAGCTTTCGTCCATTTCCGGAAAAGTAGTATTTTTTGTAAAAAAATCAATATATTACTTATTTACAATTTATGTGGATAAATTTGTTGATAAAAGGCCTCCGAGTTTAATCCACGTTTTTCACATACCTAATAGCCCTACCGCTTTTTTTTTCTTAAAAAGAGACTTTATAGGAAGTGATCATGCAGAACGGTCGGTCATCACAGAAATTCCTGAAGGTATTATGTGGTGAACCGATTTGGCCTCCTCCGGTCTGGCTGATGCGGCAGGCTGGCCGGTATTTGCCTGAATATCGAAAAGTTCGCGCAAAAGCTGGAAACTTCATATCCTTATGTACAACGCCGGGTTTGGCGACGGAGGTAACTCTTCAGCCGATCCGGCGCTTTGGGCTTGATGCAGCGATTCTCTTCAGCGACATTCTGATCCTGCCGTGGGGTATGGGACAGAATCTTCATTTCGCGGAAGGTGAGGGACCACGCTTGGCACGCCTCGAAACGATGAATGATGTCAGATCCCTTTCGAAATCGCGTCTCCAACTGGCCACGGAACCCGTCATGGAGACCGTATCGCGGGTGCGTGCCGAACTGCCGCCCGAAACGACGTTGATCGGCTTCGCCGGAAGCCCCTTTACGGTAGCCTGTTACATGCTTGACGGCCGCGGGGGTAATTTTCCGGTGACGCGCTCTCTCGTTTATGGTGATCCACCGCTGGTGTCAGCCTTGATCAATACCGTGACCGAGGCGACGATAGACTACCTTTCGGACCAGATCCGGCACGGTGCTGATTGCGTCATGCTGTTTGATTCGTGGGCCGGGATTCTCCCGCCCGATCTGTTTCGGCAATATGTCGTGCAGCCGACGGCTAGAATAACGGAATCGATTTCTGCGCTTCATCCGGATATCCGTGTCATTGGCTTTCCACGTTTGGCTGGCCTTATGGCAATTCCTTACGCCGCGAAAACAGGTATTGCGGGTCTCGGAATGGACACGGCCGTAGATCCGGTAATTCTTGGTGCTCTTCTCGACCAGGGCAAGTTGAAGCGGCCGATT
>DAIDMG010000172.1 GCA_027449105.1 Acidiphilium sp.
GCAACGCGCGATGCTTGTGGCACTGGTACTCGCCCATGCCAGCCTAATCAGCGCGTGGTACGGCCGCGCGCCAATCTTGCTTCTCGACGAGCCTTTTATACATCTTGACCAGAAAAGACGATTGGCGCTGACTGCGCACCTCCGTGCAGCAAGGAATCAGGTATTTTGTGCTGTTACTGAGATTGATTCTCAAATGCCCTTCGGTGACGACGCGACGTACGGATGTATCACGGCGCGAAATGTTGAAATTCTTGGGTAACTACACACGAAGCTATCGAAATCTGTGCGCCGCGTCGAAAAACCAGACGGTACGACCATAGCATTAAAATCTGCCGGATTTTTGGTTTCTGGAGGTATCGAACCGTACCCGAAACCGATGCAGCCGAGTGTATATCGCACCCGTTGCTTACGAAACACGAAGCATTATTGTATTAGTTTTACTAAGTACTCAATCGAGTGGCGGGCGTCATCTTCAACATCCGAGCCGCCAACGGCATCGGTCCCAAGTGAGGCAGCTGACTTACGGACCGCTATAGCGGAAGCGTCATCACGACCCTCAGCCCTCCCATCGGCGAATCCTCCAGCCGAATGTCACCACCGTGTGCCGCGACGATATCCAGTGCAATTGCAAGACCCAATCCTGTTCCGCCCGGCACACCACTCTCGAATGGCCGCATCATCCGGTCACGTCGATCAACCGGAATGCCGGGTCCATCATCATCGATCAGCACCCGCACGTTCCGCTCGCCATCACGCATTGCAGAAACGCGCACCTCTCCTCCGTGTCGCACGGCATTGTTAAGCAGATTAGCAAGTGCCCGCCGTACCGCTTCGGGCCTCAAGCTCACCAGCGGCAACTCTCCCACTTTGCACGAAATTCTCGTTGCCCCCCTTGACGCCTGCGCCACCACATCTTCGATCAGAAGCGGAAAGTCGGTGGCAACAGCGTGCTCCTCCCCTTCACTTCGTGCGAAATCGAGGTAAATGGCGATAAGCCGTTCCATCTCGGCAATATCAGTTTCCATCTCCGCATGCTCTTCCGGCCCCGGATTCGGCAACGCTAGAGCCAGTCTCAATCGCGTTAGTGGCGTCCGCAGATCGTGCGAAACCCCAGCCAACATCGTCGTCCGTTGCGCCAGTGATCGCTTGATACGGTCCTGCATCCGGTTGAAGGCTGCTCCCGCACGCCGCACTTCTGCCGCACCTTCCGGCCGAATTGGACCAATTTCTCGTCCCATCCCAAACGCCTCCGCGGCGGCCGCCAATCGTGCGATTCCGCGTACTTGATTGCGTAGAAATAAAATCGCCAACCCAAGAACCAAGAGAGTCGTACCCGCCAACCACGCAAAGAAAATGTAGAGCGCACCAACGTAAAGGCGCTTGCGTGGCACATCCACCGTCAGTATCCCACCCTGCTCCGCGATGTCGACGCGGATCATCCCTGGTGGACCATGCCACACGAGAGCAAATTTTCGCCCTAATCCCGCGCGAAGCGCCGCGGCCAAATCCGTATCCACCGGACCGAATGCACGTGGCGGTTTTTGTGCCACAAGCGCCTCACTTGGATGTTCGTGAAAATAGAACTCAAATTTCTGCCCCGCTTGAGCAAAAATCCGCGCTCGGTCTTCCGGATATCGGTCTACCTGATCCAATACAAACGCGATCTCGCCGGCGACGCTGAACGCTAGCTGGCGCGACAGCTCATCCAAATGGCTGCCGTAAAAAATCTTCAGTGCCACTGCCTCCAGCATCATAAGAGGCACGAGTACGATCAGCAAAGTGCGTCCGAAGAGACTACGTGGCAGAACGCGGCGTAGAGTCCGCTCAGGATCAAGGCGCTTGGTATGAAATCTCACGGTCCTGGCTTCAGAATGTAGCCACGTCCGCGCACCGTCTGCAGGAATCTAGGTTCGCGCGGATCGATCTCGATCTTGCGTCGTAACCGTGTCACTTGCACGTCAATGGCGCGCTCGCCTGCTTCGTCCATATCCAAGATTTCGGCAAGCGCCTCGCGCGACAAGACCTGATTCGGTCGGGCAGCCAGTACCCCGAGTAACGCTGCTTCTGCACCCGTCAACCTGATCCGGCCGCACGCTGTGACCAGTTCGCCTCTTGCTGCATCGAATGCTGCCTCTCCCAATTGTACCGGTCCTGTTACCCCTGCACCCGGTGGCGCGCGCCGCAATAACGCCCTGATACGGAGCAAAAGTTCTCGTGGGTCAAATGGTTTAGCTAAATAATCATCAGCGCCCGCTTCGAAGCCTGCAATACGGTCTTCAGGAGCGCCGCGCGCAGTCAGCAGCAAAATGGGCAGTGCCGGTGCTCGATCTGCCCGCAGCGATTCGGTCAGCTGCAGCCCTGTCTCCTCGCTCATCATCACGTCAAGAACTAAAAGATCGGGATCCACAACCCTAAGTAAGTCGCGCGCATTCGCGGCACTCTCCGCCACTGTTACCGCGAAGCCGTTTTCCGTGAGATATCTGGCCATCAACACGCGCAAACGCTCATCGTCGTCAACCAGGAGAATATGCGCCGTTACGGGGGTCTGGCTTCCAACCGCGGTAACCATCAACGTTTTAGTCCCCGGGCCTTTTCGGCCCGGTCAATGTAGGCTCGTGCCCCAGCCTGCATCATGCCGCGCAGTACCCGCCGGAATCCATCCACAGCGTTCCCCCCCGCTTCGCGCAATGCCAACACCATTCGTTCACGCTGCGCCTCGAAAAGCCGCCGCTCCAAGGCTATACCGGCCTCCGTCAGTGTTAAGAGGCGCAACCGTCGGTCGGTTCGCCCAGCTACCTGCTGCACATATCCGCCACGAATGAGAGGTCCCAGTACTCGCGCCAAGCTTTGTTTCGCGATCCCCAGGATGGTCAGCAACTCACCTACGGGCATCCCTGGATTTCGACCAATAAAATGCAGTACTCGATGATGTGCCCTTCCAAAACCCAACTCCTCCAGAATGGCGTCGGGAGCTGCCACGAGATCCCTGTGTGCAAAGAACAACATCTCCTGAACTAAACGCAGTTCGTCCTCGCGCAGGAATAGCAGACCGGCTTCGACCCCGGCTTGAGTGAATTTCTCTTGCATGGCACTCTCTTGATGCACGACAACCTGGAACGCAGGAAATTGACTCTGTGATAAGACAGGATACTTGACCTTACCGAATGCACCTCAACACGTCAAAAAATTACGGCACTTTGCACAACTTGATCGAAATTGTACAAGGCCACCGACCGATTCACTGTGTTCGGTGTGATCGCATTATGGGAGCAAAATGATGAGCCTCGTCCCCTTCGATAACCGTGATGGCTTCATCTGGTGGGATGGCACGATGGTCCCGTGGCGCGACGCAAAGCTCCATGTCCTGTCTCACGGCTTGCACTATGCATCAGCCGTGTTTGAGGGCGAACGCGCTTATGCTGGCAACATCTTTCGTCTGCGCGATCATACCAATCGCCTAATCCAATCGGGCAGGCTGCTCGGGTTCGAGATTCCCTTCACCGCTGATGAGATCGACAGTGCCTGCAAAGCCATCCTGAACGCCAACAACCTCGCCGACGCTTACATACGCCCGGTTGCCTGGCGCGGCTCCGAGCAACTTGCCGTTTCTGCTCAGATGACCAAAATTCATCTTGCAATCGCAGCTTGGCCGTGGCCCAATCTGTTCGGCGCCGATCGAATGAAAGGAATCCGCCTCGCCGTCGCTGAATGGCGTCGGCCAGACCCACGAACCGCACCCACCGCCTCCAAAGCCGCCGGCCTATATATGATCGGCACACTCTCCAAACACGCTGCTGAAAAGGCCGGCTTCGACGATGCCTTAATGCTTACCTGTGATGGTTTTGTGGCTGAAGCCACGGGCGCAAATATCTTCTTTGCATTCGATGGTTCACTCCACAGCCCCACGCCCGAGAGTTTCTTGGATGGTATTACCCGCCGCACTGTCATATCGCTCGCCCGCGCCCGCAATATTCCTGTGATCGAACGCCGCATCACTCCCGAAGAAGTCCGCGATGCGGCGGAAGTATTCCTCGCGGGCACCGCTGCTGAAATCACACCCGTCCGCGCCATCGGCGACCTCGCTTTCACGCCGGGTACGATCACGGAAACCCTCATCGGCGACTATGACGCGCTCGTACGCATGCCACCAGACGAAGTCGCCAAACGAGCAGCGTGACTGTCTCCCGTTTCAGCGACCACGCTGCAAATGAGCGGACCTTTCTAGCTTGGGTCCGCACCGCCATTGCTGTCATGGCTTTCGGGTTCCTCGTGGAACGCTTCGATATCTTTTTAAAGATCGCTGGCCAGTCTTTGCACAAGAGCATCGACCTTTCTGGTCAGGTTGCGGGTTCCTTTGTTGGCCTAACCCTGATTATCGCGGGTGCAACCATGGTCGCAACCGCGATGCTTCGCTTCACCCGCAACCGTGCAGCAATCAACGATGAGGCGGCCCAACAAGCACCATCCGGCAATCTTGACCTCGCACTAGCAGCGCTGATCGTTCTCCTTGGGCTCGCACTTGCTTTCTACCTCGGCGAGTCACTGGTTTTTTCTCGAACGCACTAACAAATATGTCAGGATAAGCAGGTGGCCCCGTCCAAAGTCATCCGGTCGATTGACCGGCCATGACCCGAAAATGACAAGTGTGTCATGGGTTGTGATCACGAGCAAAGCACGACACCAGGGTTTTCTACCTCTTCCACGTGTCTGGCTGCCCCGTTAAACTCGCAATTATCAGGAGCGGGTGTAAGGCCCCTTCCTGTAGGGAGGTGATATAGCCCCGCGCTGTGCAGAGGCGTTCTTTATGC
>DAIDMG010000173.1 GCA_027449105.1 Acidiphilium sp.
GGTGCGGTGGATTGTGCATCATCTTTCAACTCCTAGTGGTAGTCCTGATAATCAACTAGCTCGACATCAGACTCCACAAACCGGAACGTCATCCGCCAATTGCCATTGACCCAGACAGACCAATGCCCCGCGAGGTCACCTTTAAGCGGGTGCAGCTTGAACGATGGAACGTTCATATCCTGCGGCCCTTGCGCCACGTCGAGCAGACCGAGAATGCGCCGCAGCTTGCTCGCATGCGCGGCCTGGATGCCTCGCGTTGAGCCCGTGCGGTAGAAAGTTTCGAGGCCCTTATGTCGGAAGCTGACTATCACGCGTCTATGTAACGCGTAACGTCTCGCGATACAATTGCCGTTCTGCTCTCGCCGGCAGGCATGGTGGTGAAATGGCGGTTTGGGTGTAATTCCATGAAAATTGTATCAGGTTCGGGGGTTTGGTGATGGCGGGGAGCGCCGGCCTCGCTGATTATCTTGTGGCCCGGGTGGCGGTGTTTGTGGGCAACACCGCCCATCCGCGCGAGAGATTTGGCTTTGTCTGGCAGCGGTCTTGATAGCGTTCATTACCGGGTTCCGAGGCATGTCTGTTACTTTATAAGCGATAAGGTAACAGGGGCAGAGCTAGAAAATGGGGCCGGGAGGCGCGGCGCTTCTAATCCGTATGGTGTTTGCTGACTGGTAAATTCGGATCTGTCAAATACTCCCGAAAGAAATCCCTCCAGAACCTCACTACAACCTCGAGATAATTCGCTGCCATTTGCCAACGCTCGTCTCCTGCCCCCTCGCCAAGGTCGAGCAGGAGATATCCGCACCCGTAATGACCCAGACCATAGGCGCCTTGACCGTATCCAACGTGGATCGGCTGTGATCCCGGCACCCGCACAAAGTGCTTAGCACCGATTGCAAGCTGCTGGATGTAGGTAAACCAGACGCAGTGACTCTCGATCCACCTCAGAAACTCCTCTCGGCTGTTAGTCTTGAGAGTATCCCGCATGGGCTGATTGCCTTTGAGCCAATCGCCCCAAACCCACTCATGCAGATGATAGGCAGTGATCGCGCAATGCCACGCACGGCGCGCGGAGTGACGTTCAGCCATGAAGTCGTCGAAGTCTTCGACGAGCATCGCGTAGAAATCACGGCAGGAGAGAGGATCAAACATGCTAGCCTTCTCATGCGGCCTGCTTGTGGGTCGTGCGGCTTCGATTGCGCGCCTCTACATCTACTGCCCATTCCTGGTCGGCCGGTCACCAGCAGCATTGGCCTCACGCTGGCAGACGAAGGCGCCATGCTTAGTGCGCCCGTACCATCGCTCGCCATCAAAATGATAAATGCCGGTGGCGGTGTTCAACCAGACTACGTTATCGTGCGGACAGTGTTGATGGGCGACGCTGGGTGAATTGTAGAGAGTCTGAGCAACAGCAACCGCCGAAAGTAGCAGCGCGAGGATCAACGCGAGAAGCACGGTCCTAACATTTCGCACGCCTTGGATGGGGTCTGAGGCATGTTGTCCGCCTCGGGTTTGCGTCTTTGGTGTGGATAATCTGCCGGATGCTCGTGAATCTGGAAGAGCCAAACCAGCCCGCGTCGTCGGGCGATAGGGTAGGTGCCCGGCTCGCTTCTTTGCTCCGCCGCGAAGGATGAAATACTCCATTCTACTCGTCGCGCAACATCGCCTGCGGGGTCTCCGTTCTGAGACTGATATGGTCCGCAGACCACCTCTTGAGAGTTTCAGCCTGCTGCACTGTCATGGCTTGATCAGAAATTACCTCGCACGCGATCAGCTGAATATCGTGCCATGTCCCTGTCTCTTTCGAACTACATTTTTCCCGAAAGGCATTCTTGATTTTCTGTTTGGCGGCCTCCGCCGCTTGTTCAGCCGATTCAGGATCGGTTTCCGTACTGAATAGTAGGTAGATAGCAAGTGTATAGGGATCGTCATCCTCGGCTCGGGGGATATCTTGCCCTTGATCAACATCGAAGTAGATCGCTGCGATCGAGGTTCCCGCTGATTTCAGAATTTTCCCGAGGCGATCCCGTATCCCTGTGCGCTCCAACCTCCTATCGAACTCGTCCGGAAATGCAGCCCGCCTATAACGCGCCGCCAGCCACCGCTGCAGGATGTTACCCTCGATTAATGTGAGCTTGACGTTCTCGACTGGCTCGTATTCGGCGAGCTGGTCCTTTACGACAGTGCTCTTGCAACTGGCAACTAGGTCCGCAGTAAGATGTTCTCCGCCGCCGCTGAACGTCAGGTGAAGGCGGCGAGCGTTCTTCGCATACGTAAAGTTTCCATCGGCCGTTGCAATCCGGTGGCCGACAATAATTTCGGCCCTCGGTTCGACGCTTGGATCTTGGGCAAGGTCGCAGTCGTGGGATACCACGATTGCAAGCACACTGGTTGTCGTGTCCGTGCTGAGCCCAAAAGCCTTCACTGCATCGTCTGGAAGAACGTGCCCTTGGCGCCAGGGTATGTCACGTCCCCACACCGCCATAGATTGCTAGTCCAACTCATTCAAAATCGGGATCCCATAGCTATCGGAAGGCACTGCCGGTCGTTTGCGATTCGCGAGACTCTCTGCCAACATCTGACGTTGGCGCAGCTCGCGCCGCATCATCTGGATCAGCTTCCGCGCTGCCTCTTCGGCAGACCCGCCCTCGCGTGCGATGTCGAAGAGCCTCTTGCCCGAGACAATCGGCCGCTGAAGGAGCTGTGCCGAGACTGTCGGCCCTTCCGCCGCAAACACGTCTGCTGCGCGAGCCAAGTCAGCCAGCCGAGCAGCATTATCCACAGCGATCTGCTTTCCGCTTTGCCAGTCGTAGACAGCTTGTCGTGACACTCCCAACGCACGGGCCAGATCAGTGATGGTGGGCCTTAGAACGGCACGAATACGCGAGAGGTCTTCCGACGGCGTCCGGGTGCTCGCCGGCTCTTCAATGGCCGGAGGAGGGTCATAGGCAGCAAAAGCATAGCCCTTCGGACCACGCTGCTTGTAGTACTCTGCCGTCTGGGCGCCGCCCGTACCGACCTGCATCGCGATAGCCGTTGTTACGATGAGCCCTGCAAGAATGGTCCTCTTACGTGGTCGAGCGGTCGGGTAATCTAAGACCTTACCCATGGGTCTTCACTCCCAGCTTTGTATGGCGCGTTGCGTCACGGTCATCTCGAACGCCTTGATCACCGCTGAATGGACCGTGGACAAGTGGGTCTCTATCTGGCGAAGGTCGAAGACGTCACGGTGATCGTGCGATCCGTCGGTGTCCAGGATGGCGTGCGGTCCGTCCAGCATCCGGAATCTCTCGGCGATCACTAGCCCCACCGGCTGGAGATCGGGGGGGAAGCCGATCGGGCCGCTTTGAATGATTGTCCGCGCGATAACGTTGACACTGCCGTTCCTCGCCTGAGTTTCCGAAAACGCATGCACCAAATCTCCGTCGAGTCTCCCATAGAGGCCAAGGACAGCTTCATTCAGATACTCGGATAGGCCCTCGTCCTTCTTTGGATACACCGCGTCTAGATAACGCACGCCGATCCGGTCCGTGTAACCGAGCTTTACGGCTTCATGGACGATCTTCAGACCTTTCAGAAAAGTCTCCGAGAAATTCTCGAAGGTATCGTAGTTCGTCGTCTGGAATGACAGTGCTCCCTGATCGAGAATGAAGCCTGCAGTCTTGTCCATATTACCGAACGTATAGCGTGTCACTTGCGAAACTGGCACTTGATGTGGGCCGACCTCGTTGGGCGTGCTCACATTGAGATTGAACGTTGCCAGCACTCCCTTCTGAGTGTCAGGAAACCCCTCGCGGCGGAGTTTCTCCTGGATCTTTGGAATATAGGAATCGAGCGCCAGGATCGCGTTGAACCGAGCCTGCACGAGCGTGAAGTACACCGGCGCCTGTCTCATTTTCCGTCCCATCGGGCACCCCTCGCTTGACACTTCACTTTACACTATGCTAGATGACTCTGGACCGCAAGGGCTGTCGCCAAAGCTTGGCCGTCCCCCAGATGTGGTAGACTTAGGTTATCAGGAGATCAACATATGGCGAGTAAGCCCCGGAAGCCGGCCCCCGCAAAGGCATCCCGCGCGGGGAAAGACATGCACAGTTCTAACCCAAAGCTTCGCAAGGAAGCTGCCGAAGTGCTCGCGACGATGCCCCGCCGAACGCCGCCCAAGAAATGACAGGAGAAGGGGTCTGAGTAGCAGTGGAACAGAAAACCTACATGTATCGCCCCGGGCCTCCCTGAGGCTGTTTGGTTTACCATGCCGCCGCGGGCAACCGAAGCGAATTGCCGGTCATCGCCGGCGAGGATGAGCCGGGCGCCACACCGCTCGGCGGCGGCGAGCAGTTTGGCCAGCATGGTGTTGTCGACCATCGCCGCCTCATCGACCATCACCACGGTGTTGCGGTCCCAGCGCTTGGGGTCACGCGCCAGCGCCCCGAGCTCGCGATGCAGCGTCGCCGCCCGGCGATACCCGTCCCGACGCAAATCGGCGACCACGGCATTGGTCGGGGCGAGACCGATGACCCGCTTGCCGGCTTGCTCGAAGGCGCGGCGGACCGCCTGCAGGGTATGGCTCTTGCCGGTCCCGGCACGGCCGATGACGATGGCCAGCCGCGAGCGGGTGGTCATCCG
>DAIDMG010000174.1 GCA_027449105.1 Acidiphilium sp.
TTTCTTGTGGAAGAAGCTACTGGTAAGTTTCTCGAGGTCAATGACTATTTTCTAAAGCTGTACGGGTTTACGCGTGATGAGGTTATTGGGCGCACCTCACTTGAGCTTGGCATATGGGAAAAGCCTGTGGAGCGCGCCAGACTGTTATCCGATCTTATGCTGAACGACCACGTGCGGAATTTTGAGACAGTCTTCAGGCGTAGAAATGGAGAATGCTTCCCGGCGCTTTATTCGGCGAGGAAGGTTGCTGAGGAGGGCGTGCCACTTGTGATTGGCACGATTCAGGAAATTACGGCCATGAAGGAGGCCAAAAAAAAGATTTTGGAGTATGCGAAGCAGCTTGAACAGACAGTCGAGTCAACGCTGCATGCAATATCCGCGATGGTCGAGATACGCGATCCGTACACTGCTGGCCACGAACGCCGTGTTGGGCAGATTGCTTCAGATATAGCCCGAGAGCTTGGTTGGCCTGAAGAGAAATGCCACCAGCTTCGACTTGTGGGGCTGGTACATGACATTGGGAAAATCGGGGTTCCGGCCGAAATTCTAGCGAAACCGACAGCACTTTCCGCTATTGAATATGAACTCGTAAGGACTCATGCGGAAAAGGGATATGAAATTCTCAAGGACGTTAAATCTGAAACACCTATTGGGGAGATCGTTCGCCAACACCACGAGCACATGGATGGAAGCGGCTATCCCAGGGGCCTTAAGGGAGAAGAGATACTTATGGAAGCGCGTATACTAAACGTTGCTGATGTGCTCGAATCAATGTCGTCTCATCGACCCTATCGACCCGCCCTTGGTACGGATGCAGCAATTGCGGAACTAGAGCGGGGTAAGGGGTCAAAATACGATACAATGGTTGTCGACACGCTGCTGACAATGATGAGAGAGGATGGCTATAAGTTGCTGTTATAAGATGGACCGCAATCTGATTCCGGACCGTTGATGTCCACTCAGCCGTCGGCTGCTAGTCTCATGCCGGCAGCACAACGCCAAGTGCACCGCGCGAGGCACCCGACCAGCCTTCAGAATCGCCCGCTTCATCCCCGACGACCGACTCCGACTTGCCCGACACGCGATCACCTCAACTCGGTCATCTCCAAAATTTCAGGAACATCGCCGTCGTTCATGCGCTCAAACCTTGGGGTTGGCCACAGCTTGACTCTTGACACACCAAGCAGCGCCGCCACCTCAATGCTGCTTACCCCCTTGGCCATTCAACGAAAGGAACGCCTTCAGAGCAACCGCAATCAGTCGAACTTGGTCCTCTGGATTAGAGAATGTTGAAACCTCAATCGGAAGCATCAGTGCCTCTCGTCTTGCGCGGATAGTTGCAAGATACCGACCGGCGACTGGCTATTTCAACGAAAGCGTCCATTGGGGCCTTCAACTTGGCTTTTCTGTTACGTGTCCACGTCTTGCAAACGACGAGCAGCTCCACAAATGGGCCAGCCGATATCTCGTGCCACATTCCATAAGAGGTTTCCATTCGGGGCACTGGCCGATGTGCTGAAATCAACTGGACAACATTGCATCGGAAAGAAGAGGCAGAACATCTTCTTACCAATGCGTCATAAATCGGCTGATTCCCGGCCGCACGCAATTCACCACCAGAGAGATAGGGTTCTCTTCTCAATGTTACTGACATATAGGGAGACGCATGCGGTACTGGTGGGTCAATCAGAATCAAACCCATCGCCACGAAATCGCGGGCGGTTATCTATGGTCGCCTAAACGGAACGCCAACGGTGCCAGAAATCCTTTCTACGAGTCGATGCGCGAAGTGGCCCCCGGCGATGTAGTATTTTCATTTGTGGATACGCGAATCATCGCGCTGGGCATCGTCGTTTCGTATTGTTGGGAAAACCCTAAACCCCAGGAATTTGGGTTGGCCGGTCAGAACTGGAAAAATATTGGCTGGAAGGTCAAAGTCGATTTCACGCGGCTCACCCATCAAATCCGGCCGAAGGACCACATTGGACTCCTCGGGCCGCTGTTACCAGGCAAATATTCACCGCTTCAACCCAATGGAAATGGAGTGCAGTCGATCTACTTGACTGAAGTGCCGACGACGCTGGCCGAAGTCATGATGGGTCTGATTGGACTCGAGGCGACGGCCATTCCCGCTGAGGCCGGTCTAATTAGCCCGATCGTTCCGGACGATCTGGAGTCCTGGGAGAGCCTTCTGGAACAAAAGATAGAAGCGGATACAACAATTGCGGAAACCCAGCGCCAACAACTCATTCGTGCTCGGAAAGGGCAAGGTCTCTTTAAGGAGCGCGTGAGCAGCATCGAATCAAAATGCCGCATTACAGGTGTCGACAACCCTGTCCATTTGGTTGCAAGCCACTGCAAACCCTGGCGCGATGGAACGAACGAAGAGAGACTCGACGGCGAAAATGGTTTGTTGCTGACGCCGAGTATTGATCATCTTTTTGACCGCGGCTTCATAGGGTTTGAGGATAACGGCCGGCTGGTTATCTCCCTCGTAGCCCACCTACCTTCCCTGGAACGCATGGGAGTCAACACGACAGCGGTCGTGAACGTGGGAAGCTTCACCAGCGGGCAGAAAGCGTTTCTTGATTTCCATCGGAATGCGGTGCTGCTCCAGTCAGCGCGCCGGTAGCGTCGTGTACCCTGGCTGTTAGGCTAATGGCCATTAATCAAATGGCTGCTGATTCCGGAATGACGACGTGACACACACGGACGTCGCACATCAGCATTTCCAAATAGAGAAAAGACCCCGGATTGCTCCGGGGCTGTTGAGTTGAGAGGTGTGTAGTCACAAGTCGATGCAACGATCCTCTGTAACCTAAGGTTTAGTACGTCGGCCTTGCACTCGTATTACGCTTTGGTCGTATCACGCGTTTGTGATGTCCAAAGTATCGAGGCGCAAAAAGAAGCCCCGAAGCTTCCGGGGCTGACGAGTTGGGCGTCTCTGAGCATATAAGGATGAGAATGGTACAACTATAGCGTGTATACGACGGCGGCGAGAAAACCGGCTCATGTCTTTGGCGTTAGGTTTTCTTCGTCACGTTCCCTGCCATAGTCTGCGCGTGCCGAACCGCCGGGCCAGTGCGCCGGCCCAGAAGAAGAGCCGAGCGGGCCTGAACGGGATCGGTGACCAGAACGCTGGCCTCGCGCAGATAGACGTTAGAATGGCGCACGATACAGGTGGCAAGCTTCACGACGCTTCTATCGTTGACGCCCGGTTTGCGTACGGTGACCAGCTGATCGAATTTGGAAGCGAGGAGACCATCTGTACCTTATGGTCAGTGTGCCGACCAGCAACCGGGCCAGCAATTTCGTCGGCAACTTGAAGGCGAAAAATGCATAAATACCACGCAAGGATTTTTGGCCCTAGATTGGTTATAAACAATCGCGGAGCGTATCTTCTCTTTCTCTTTTCGCGCACTCGCTTGCGGTGGCGCTCCGCTGCAGATTGTCAAACACTCCGTGCGCGACAGCAACGTTTGCCCTCAGAAGGCTCCCTGCGGCGTTCCACGCGGGTGTCGGGGGAGATGCACCCAGGAAGGCATGGCCGCTAACTCTGCGCTGCCGCATGCGAGACTACACAGCCTATCTGAACAACCCGAGTTTCGAATATGCCGGCGTCACCAGCCGCAAAACGCATTTCTTGATTTCCATCGCAACGCCACCTTCGTTGCATGACGGTGAGCATAACATGCGTCCTTACATCCACAGCCTCAATAGGGCTTGACGCCGTACATATCCGGTAATGTTTTGTACAAGCAGAACAAGGAAATTCAGTACCGTTAGCGCACCTAAACGTCACCAAACTAACGGCATAGATGATAACTCGAGGCCTTATTTTCGACTGCTTCCTACGGTTCGCCGAGGAACATTCCGGAAATGAAACCGCACTTCTGCTCCCTCGGCACCAATAACTGTCAGCGCGTCGCAAACGAGCACGTGACCAAGACTCCGATGGACCACATGAATAGCTTCCCAGTTCCCTGACAAGCAAGTCAGGCTCTCCGGTGCCAGCTCACTCTTGACGATGAAAACGCTCGTCAAGGTAGCCTACTATGGCGGCATAGCGACGAGAACCTTTAGACAGAAAGACATGCGCGGACCAAGACAGCCACTACTAGCCAAGTTTCTTCCAAAACCGTCCTGTGCAAAGGATATGGCAACTAACCTCCCATAAACGCCTAGGATGAACATGCATTAATGAACGGGAAAATGATTCCGCGCACAGTGATTTCATCCGCGGTCAGCTGATCGATAACATCGTCATATGCGTGATTTCTTTTGGCGCAAGCGAAAATACAGTGCGCAGAATTGGGAACAAAACCTGGTTGCGTTTATGAAATTGTATTCTTTTTCGTCGGCCTTGAAAGGAAAGGTGGGTTTTGTTCCCAAAATATCTAGGGTCTTTTCTTCTTTGTTTGGCCAGTTCGCCATCCCACCAAACCGCACGACGCATTTTCTCGATTGTAAACGCAGCTCGTCGCGAGCCAGATACTTATTTCCACTGTCTGTCTGATACGTTACAGAAGTCACGCTCATCACG
>DAIDMG010000175.1 GCA_027449105.1 Acidiphilium sp.
AAAAGATCGAAAGCATCCGGCAGCCCCAGTTCCTCCTTTATCCGCTTGAACTCCGCGGCATCGTCGGCTAATGATTCTGGAACAACGTGATCAATATGAAAATTGCTGACGTCCAGCAATTCCCTGGTGTATGCGCATTTCTTCTCATGCGCCAACCAAATCGCTTCTCGCTCTGCCGAGCTGAACTTTTGCGAGGACATTGTTCTTGAGACGCCTAACGTGGAAGTGAGAGGCCTGCGCGGCTTTTCGCGCAGGTCCGCTCGACTGCCGGGTTGGGCGGCATTTGTCAGGCACCTGCGGCCGCTTGGCGTAACTGCTGATACACGCCTAGACGGTCGGTGATCTGCCAATGCCCAGTGAGTCGGTTACCGTCGAAATAGTAGACCGTAGCCCCCGACATCTTGATTTGCTTGCCGGTCGAGGGGAAACCGGGAATGTCCTCTTTGTGCGTAGCTGTCCAAAGCCAAGTCATCACAACTGCATCACCGTCGGCAAAGAGGCCCTGTATGTCGAAGCACTGATCGGGAAACGCAGCCCGCAACGTCTTGACCCGCTCCTTGTAGCCAGCGACGTCAAGTTCGCGACCTTCCCATGGGTCACCAGGGTCGTGAAGCACCGTGTACTTTGGGGCGATATATTTATCCGACGCTTCAATATTGCCTTCACTCCATACCTCGCGGGTGAATTGCGTGAGTATTTCCTTTGCCTTGCTACTGATGGACACGTTTGATGCTCCTTGCTCTGCGCTCTTATGTGGCACGTAAAAATGGATGCGACTATGACGCCCAACGCTCCGGTTCAGCGGCAGCGCGCAGCGCCGTCCGCTGCAACCGGTTGTTGGACGGCATGTGGTTAAACCAGTGTGGCGCCTTCAGCGAGCCCATGCCGTGCCAGTTCATTGATGCGCTTTAGCAGCTCCGGGGTCAGGCGGATATCCGTGGCTTTCGCATTCTCTTCAACCCGCTCTGCGCGACGGGTTCCTGGAATGGGAAAGATATCCTGCCCCTGGTGCAGCAGCCATGCCAGCGCAAGTTGTGCAGGCGTTACGCCAAGTTCCTTTGCGATCGCCATGAAGGGCATGAAGCGGTCCCTGTTTAAGGCGAGGTTTTCACCAGCATAGCGAGGGTTGTTCTGGCGAAAGTCGTCCTTGTTCAGGCTGGTGACCGTACCGGTAAGGAATCCGCTGCCTAGAGGCGACCAGCCGACCAGGGCAATGCCGAGTTCCCGGAGCGTTCGCAGCAGATCGGCTTCCACTTCACGCCGCCATAGCGAATACTCGAACTGCACGGCAGTGATCGGATGAACTTTGTGGGCGCGTCTGACCTGCTCGGCGGTCACGTGCTCAAGCCGAGATAACGAACCCTGCCCGCCCGCACTGTCTCGGCCATCGCTCCAACCGTTTCTTCAATCGGCGTAGCGGGGTCGGCGTAGTGCGCATACCACAGGTCAATGACATCCTCGGCCAGACGCTTGAGACTGGCGTTGAGCACCTTGCGCACGTAGGACGGCTTGCCACTGATCTTGAGCGAGAATCCCCAGCCAGTGGGCAGGTCGGTCCCGGTCTCGCTCTGATCGAAGACAATCCCGAACTTGGTGGCTACGAAAGCCTGCTGGCGCCTTCCGGCAATGGCGCGCCCAACCAGCGTTTCGTTATGGCCGTTGCCATAGGCATCGGCCGTATCAATCATATTCATGCCAACATCAAGCGCGCGATGGATTGTCCTGACGGCTTGCTCGTCGTCGGACACCCCGTAATAACCCTCCAGAACCATCGCGCCGTAGCCGAGGCAGCCGACGCTGGGACCGTTGTTTCCAAGTCTTCTCTTCTCAATCACGATCTCACCTCCGTTGATCTTGCCGTCCAACGTGCGGCGTCGGCCGCGCGAGCAAGCAAGCGAAGCGCCGCTTGCGAGCGTCGGCCGCACGCCGGGGTTAGGTGCCTGTTTCATCGGAAGCATGCGAACGCAGCGCTTCGGAGAGACGGCGTGTGATTTTCTCCATCGTAGCTTCGGCGCGCTCAAACCCGTAGACCGTGAGCGGAAAGTTCAGGGTCTTTTGGATCTCCCAGATGCGTTCGTGCTCGCTCGGGGGAAACACTTGAGCAGGACTTCCGACCGCGACCCAGCCGATGGGCACGGTTTCGCCCGGTGCAAGATGAGTCTTAAGGTGTACGACTGCGTTTATGCGCACTTCGCTGCCTTTGCCGAGGCGTGCAGAGTGAAAGACGGCTGCGCCCGTGGCAATGAACACTTCGTCCTCGACCGTGCAGCCCACGACATGCGCATTCGGGCCAACGAGGCAATTGTTCCCGATGCTCAGAGGGTGATGCACCGAACTCCGGAGGACTGCGTTCTCCATGATGATGCACTCGCGCCCGATAGAGATAGAGCCGCTCTCGGCTATGACCTGAGCTCCATACATGATTCGGCAGTCCGGCCCTACCGTGACGTTGCCGCATAGCACGGCATTCGGAGCGACCCAAGCCGTCGGATCGATCCGCGGTGAGACGCCGTCGTGTTTGATAAGCAAGTGGTTCTCCGGGGTTGAGCTGAAAGGCACCGAACGTGCAGCTTGAGGGACGCTCAGCCAGCAAGCTTCGCTTGCTGGCTGAGCGTCCCTCTCGAAGCGTTTGTTGGGCGGCAAGGCGACTACACCAGGTAGCCCTTGGCCACATACACGCCACCAGCGGCGGAGCCGAAGGACAGCATCAGATTTGCCAGCAGATTCGCCGCTACGGGCTCGCCCTGAACTAGTTGCATGAGTGCCGCGCCAATCACGCCCAGCGCAATGGCGGTGAAACCAACACCCGGCACGCGGTTGCGGATAGTGACGGACCAGAGAAATGTTTGAATAGCCAGATTGTAATAACACCCCAAATACCTACAACGATTATTGCGAAGCCAAACCCAAAGTCCATTTCCTTCTCCTTTTACTCATGGCGCCCAACGTCCACTGGAATGATGGGTTGGGTGGCATTGAGTTGCTACAAACCAGCTTTGGCAGAGGGACCACCTTGGCCGAATACCAGTGCAAAGGACGCCGCTGCGACGAGTGATGCTGCCAACTGCCGACGAACGGTATTGCTGATTGCCTTTGCTTTATCAGAACTGCGAGACGTGTGTGTATTCATTTCAACCCCCTTTGCTGCATGTGAAGACCCAGATGAACCGGAAAGCTTAATTTGAGATGACACAACGACGTCCCCTGACACTGATACCTGCGGAATCGAACAGCACTCTCTACCCATCTGCCAAAGCTGGCTCGCACACCTCCTTTAAAGACGCCCAACATAATTTAGATTCCGCAACGCTACCACACATATATCGTCTAACGCAATATGAAAAATAATCAACATACTGTATCTACACAACGCCAACTCTTGCCTAAAAATTTAGGACAGCCTAAAATTTTTAGGATGGAAAATAGCCAAGCAACTCCCAGCACCCCGCCCAAGCTCCTGGACCAGGTTCGCGCCCGGATCAGGGTGATGCATTACAGTATTCGCAATGAAGAGGCCTATACGGACTAGGCGCGGCGCTTTATTCTTTACTTCGCAACATCTGCCGGTAGTCCTGACGCCCAGCGAAGCACGAGCCTTACTATACGAGCTCTCAGGAACGATGTGGCTCATCGCGGGCATGCTCTATGGTACGGGTATGCGTCTGTTGGAGGGTTTGCGCCTCCGGATAAAAGACGTGGAGTTCGAGCGCCGCGAAATCATCATCCGGGATGGTAAGGGGGCTAAAGACCGGGTGACCGTCTTACCAGAAAACATTCTGCTACCCCTCAAAAAGCAAATGGAAAAGGCAAAATTACTGCATGACACAGATAACGACGTAAATACCACGATGATTTATACCCACGTCCTGAACAAAGGCGGTCGCGGTATTATCAGCCCGCTGGATATGTAACCCATCCAGAACCACCACCCATAACCACCACCCATTACCGCCGCCAATAGGGCGCCAATAATAACGCTTCCGGCACCAGTGTTTTAATCGCTGCGGGAATTTCCAGCGTTAAACCAGGACGTGGGCGAATACTCACCCAGAGCAAATTCGTGCGCATATTGAGATCGGCAAATACCACCCAGGAGCCGTAATGGTGCAATACGGCGTTGATGATACGCAGGGTGTGTTGCTGGCGAATACCGCTTTTCTGGCGGAGTCCGGGGAAGATCATCCGGAAATCAGAGAGGAGATGGCCGGCATCGTCGCGACTGGGGACCCTTTTCCAGAGGGGCTCGTCGGGTTGCAGACCGGCAAAGGCAGACGGCTTGAGGGCGGTCGATTCGGGGGACTTCGGCGCCAGCGGTGATGCAGACATGGGGCTCTCCTGCATAAGCGAGTCGCCCTCAGTCTGCCTGCTTCGCCGCAGGGCGGCAAGACCTTCAGGCGTAGCGCGCGGCGTCCGCTTCGATGATCCTGCGGGCCTCGGCCACACTGGCCCAGTCCTTGAGTTTAACCCAT
>DAIDMG010000176.1 GCA_027449105.1 Acidiphilium sp.
GAATTTTTCCCTGACATAATGTCAGTTGGGGAAGAGAGTTGTGCAGCCGATCCGGCATTGTATTCACAAATTGGTGGTACCAAGCCGGTGTTCGTCATTGATCCAATTGACGGGACGCAGAATTTCGCGAGTGGCTTACCGCTGTTTGGAGTCATGATTGCTCTGATCGAAGGTGATGAAATCCTTGCAGGGCTGATTTATGATCCCATTCGTGACGACACAGTGGTTGCCCGAGCCGGCGGAGGAGCTTTTCTGCTCCGTCATGACCAAGGAACCTACGAGCATCGAATTAAGCTAAAGGCTGCAGGGCCACGCTCGTTGGATCAGATGATTGCTGCAATCTCATGGCAATACATGGGAGAGGCCGAGCGAGGCGTGGTACTCCGCAATCTCGTCCAACTCGGGCAGGTACCAAATTTTCGTTGTGCAGCGCATACCTATCGGGCGCTCGCAATGGGGCATTTGCACGCCGCGGTGTCACGGCGAACCTTGGCCTGGGATCACGCTGCTGGCGCACTGATAGCCGCGGAGGCGGGAGCTTACGTTCGACGAATCGACGGGCACGAATTTGATTCGGTGGACCGTGATGGGGGAATTCTGGTGGCACCTGACGAAACTAGCTGGAAGCTGTTGCGTGAGGCATTATTTTGCGGCTGACCACGCCGCTTTAGGCTGATTCTGATTGACACTGCTCCGCGTGAGCGAGAATAACTCCGGCGAGATAGAGTGAGCCGCAAATCAGCACATGTTGGGGTGTGCCACCCTTCGCTAGGTGACGAAGGGCAGACGAGACAGTCGGTCCGGGTAAAGCACGCCCGCCAGACGCCGCGATGATTTGATCAACCGGTAAGGCAAGATACTGCCCGGGCTCGGCAACGGCCTGTATGCTTGCGGCGTGCGGCATCACGATTCGTAGAAACTCATCACAATCCTTGCCCTGCTTCATTCCGACGATCAGATGTACGGGTGTCGCCAAGTCCCTCAGAATTTGAGCTATTGCTTGGGCTCCACCTACATTGTGTGCGCCATCAAGCCAGATTTTGGACCCGGTGGGCAGCAGATCCGCGTACGGCTTGCCAAGAATTTGCATTCGCGCTGGCCATGTTGCATGGCTAACGCCAGCCGAAAAGGCTGCATCAGGCAACAAAAAACCCGCTGCACGCAATGCGGCAATCGCGATTCCGGCATTATCAAGCTGGTGCCCGCCAATAAGACTGGGACGAGGCAGTTCCAGCTTTTGCGCGTGATCCTCAAAGATGAAACCTTGTCCTAACGGGGTCACATGCCAATCGCGCCCCCGTGTCAGCAATCGCGCCCCGGTGGCATCAGCGCGTTCCTCAAGAACGGAACGAACCTCAGGTGATTGGGCGCCGGTGACCGCACATGTTCCAAGCTTAATGATTCCTGCCTTTTCACGGGCGATGAGACTTTCAGTCTCACCTAGGAATTCCTGATGGTCGAGTGAAATGGACGTAATTGCAGCGACACGAGGTGATGGGATGACATTAGTGGCATCGAACTGACCACCAAGTCCAACTTCAATAACTGTAAGATCAGCGGGCGTACGGGAAAAAGCTACAAACGCTGCCGCAGTAATAGCCTCAAATACAGTGATCGGTTCGGATCTGTTGGCGCACTCGACCACGTCGAGCACGCTGTCGAGTTCGTCATCATGTATAAGATTGCCTGCAAGGCGTATTCTTTCATTGAAATGCACCAAGTGAGGTGAGGTATAAACATGCGCGCGTAGGCCAGCCGTTGTAGCTATTGCGTTTATGAATGCGCATACACTACCCTTTCCGTTAGTGCCTGCGACATGTATCACAGGCGGTAGCTTTCGTTCCGGATTGTCAAGGGATGCAAGCAATCGCTCTAGTCGCTCCAACCGCAGATCAATAATCCGTGGATAGAGGGTATGCAGACGCTCGATTCTGCCCTCAATGCGACTCACGCAGCCTGTTTTTCGGCGGGAGTTACCTTAAAAAGGCTAAGAAGGCGACCAAGGGTCGCTGTCAGGTCGGCACGAGGCGTGACCATGTCAATCATTCCATGCTCGAGCAAATATTCAGCGCGTTGGAAGCCCGCTGGTAATTTTTCGCGGATCGTCTCTTCAATGACGCGGGCGCCGGCAAAGCCGATTAGGGCGTTAGGTTCGGCGATTTGAATGTCACCGAGCATCGCGAACGACGCCGTAACGCCGCCAGTGGTTGGATCGGTCAGCACGACAATGTAAGGGAGGCCAGCCTCTCGCACCATCTGCACCGCAATAGTGGTTCGCGGCATTTGCATTAGACTGACTGGGCCTTCCTGCATACGTGCCCCGCCAGAGGCGGTGAAAACGATGAGTGCCGCACGTTGCAAGGCCGCAAGCCGGGCTGCCGCAATAAGAGCCTCTCCCACCGCTGCTCCCATGGATCCGCCCATAAAGCGGAAATCCATCGCGGCAACCACTGCTCGACGGCCGCCAACCGCCCCATGCGCGACCAAAATCGCATCGTCCAGCCCTGTCTTCTTACGAGTATCCGTTAACCTATCCGGATAGCGCTTCTTGTCGTGGAAACGCAGAGGGTCCACGGGAACCTTTGGTAAGTCAATCCGCTGGAAGAGGCCGTCGTCAAAGGTCCAGTCGAGTCGCTCGGCCGCTGTGGCGCGCATGTGATGCCCGCAATGCGGGCAAACCTTCTTCATCGCTTCCAGTTCGCGGTGAAAAATCATTTGCTGGCAAATAGGGCATTGATGCCAGAGATTATCAGGAGCTTCTTTGCGGCCGAGGAGGGTGCGCACGCGCGGCCGGACGAATTCGGTGAGCCAATTCATCAGCTGTTATCAGAAAATGCTGTTAATGATGTCGTCGCCAATTCCAAATCCTGCGCCCATCGCAATTGCACGGCCGAATCCGGAACTCAGCAAACCGCCCAGTAAGCCGCCTCCTTGTTGGGGATAGGGTTGCGGAGGATATCCCGGCTGAGGGTAGGGCTGTGGCATGCCCCATGACTGTGTTTGAGGCGCCGCAGTTTGCGGCACGGTTGCCATTTGTTGGTGTGTCTGGTTCGCAACAAAGGCGTGGAGAGCCTGCAGCAGGCTATTGACCTGATTCTGTTCGGTTTGAATGGCTAAGGCGATCTCCCGAAGGTCCAGCAGCCAGTCACGAGAATCTTGGTTGCCTGACTGGGCAGAAGTTTGCAATTTACTGGCAAGTTCTTTGATCTTTTCCACCGTTTGCTTGGCCTGATCCTGTAACTGTTCATACTCACTATCGATTGTTTGCACGTCCATCGAAACACTCCTTTTCGAACGGGACGCCTCATATAGTACGTTTAGATGCAAAAGTCAGGCGGCTTGCCGCTCGCTTGCGTAGTATCTCCTGCACGCCTGACCGAAGCTTTCGAACAAGCGGCGGCGGTCAGGAAAAGCTAGAACTTCCCATTCTGGGTGCCATTGCACTCCAATCGCAAAACCCTTTGCTTCTTTGACACGTATGCCTTCGATCGTATCATCGGGTGCCACAGCTTCAACGATTAAACCTGGCGCAAGTTCACCGATCGCTTGGCCATGCAACGAATTTACTTCGATGGACGTTCCGCCGCAAATTCGAGCGATTTCACCGGACAGATAAACCGCATGTTTGACGGCAAATTGCTCTGCGAGCGTGCCGTTGCCAGCGCGATGGTCCATTCGTCCTGGCAACTCGTAGGCCTTTTGGGAAAGTGTTCCGCCAAGTGCTACATTGATTTCCTGCACACCACGACAGATTCCTAGTATTGGTAGGCCCCGCGCAATAGCTGCTCTGATCAACGGTAGCGTCGTCGCGTCTCGATCGGGATCGTGGGCCCCGGGCGTTTCGTCGACCGCGACCCCGTAACGACTGGGTTCCACATTGCTCGGGCTTCCATCAAACAGGATTCCATCAAGTCGATCCAGCAGTTCCAGCATGATTTCTCCTTCCGCTGGGATCAAAACCGGCACTGCGCCGGCTGCCCGAATCAGTGCTTCTCCATAGCGTGCCGGTGTTGCGTGCTGCCGATGGTTCGCGATCAATTTGCTACAGGCAGGAATTCCTACAATGGGTCGCATACAGCTTGCCTTCTCTAGTGTGCGTACTTAGTTTTTCCGTCTCAACGGGCAGGATCGCATCGTAACGGGACGCAACACCACCACCTGAAAAATTTGTGCTCATCGCAATACTCTGTGCTTGACCAAACACTTTGATCGTTGTTCCAAGCACTCTTCCTCCGACCTATTGCGACTTCCCATCAGTAGTGACGCGGATGGTGACTTTGCCTTATGCTTGGTTGAAGAGCAACCAGCGGGCGACAGTAACCAGCCAACCGAAAGCTTGGGCACTACCGCGTTAGTTCATTCGGCCGCCAGATCGGGTGGGGGGACGTTGTGCTCGACAACCGAGCTACGGGCGCTGCCCTCGGAAGCAAGGATGACTCATTACGTGGCCGCGCTGGAGCTC
>DAIDMG010000177.1 GCA_027449105.1 Acidiphilium sp.
AGACTCATGGTAGCATTGATGCGTTCACATGTGCGTGTGGTACGGGTGGCACCCTTGCTGGTGTTTCAATGGCGCTGAAAGAAAAAAAACCGGCGGTGAAGATCGTACTCGCTGATCCTGAAGGTAGTGGGCTTTATAGCTGGGTGAAATACGGCAGCCTTGAAGTGTCTGGCTCCTCAATTACGGAAGGAATTGGTCAGTCGCGCGTTCCAGCCAACTTGGAAGGCGTTGAGATCGACGATGCAGAGCGAATTTGTGACGCTGAGGCGCTTGAACAGGTTTTTGATCTTATGCAGTATGAAGGACTCTGCGTGGGAGGCTCCTCAGGCGTGAACGTTGCGGCAGCAATCCGGGTTGCGAGAACGCTCGGTCCAGATCATACAATCGTGACGATTCTATGCGATTCCGGTTTACGTTACCAGTCAAAATTGTTTAATTCCGCCTTTCTGCGGAGCAAGAAACTTCCCGCTCCAGCGTGGCTTGATTGATTGTCGTTTCAGCTGAGTCGGCGGGACCTGAATTTGAATCTGTTCTTTTTAGGCCTGATTCAGCCAAGCAGGATGCTTTGGGGTGTGCCTGACGAAGAGGCATCTCGTGCATGGATCTCTCATGAAGCGTTTTCGGCATGAAAGCAAAAAACATATCGCTCGGTTAATGAGCCGCTACAAACCTCAGCGCGACGGCAATTGTTTTTGCTGTATTCTATTATAAGGGGAAGGTTTGGTGATCCGGATCTTAACCGCGCAATCAAATCAACTAATGGTTTTTCCAAGAGCCGGCCTGTTTGCATTAGCGTGGGTTCAGAAAACTTTTCACATCAAGGTCCACACGCTGGTTCCCCCGCCGGCGCATTCGCGTCGAGGACTTGAACGTGCGGAGGATGGCCTGCGGCCAGTTTCGCGGTCAGCTTGAATATATACTGCCAGATTCTATAGCGTGATTGTGGTGGTGTCGCGGATCGTTGATTTCCATCAAAAGCGGGACCCGCTCTTGCTGCGGCTCGGCAAAGGTTGAGCTGACGCTGTCGCAGCGGACAGGAGGTCGGCCACGATCTCAACGGCGCCTGGAACTCCGAGCGATTTGTCGCAAGCTCTACGGTGTCCGTCTGTGGAGAGGAACGTTCTGGCGCGGCGCGCAAGCCCTGCGACAACGGCTCTCAACGAAGCAGAAACCAGACTTGCAAGTCTGCTGCTTAACTTTAATCCGTTACAAGCAGGTTCATGTGGATTTCGGAGAGGGCTGGTAGCAAGGTGAAAGATTGAGGCCCGAGTCTGAACATCTTTGGCCAACTGCTGTCCAGCTCAGCGTTCAACGCACATGGCAACACCCATGCCTCCACCGATGCAAAGCGTGGCCAGTCCTTTGTGGGCATTACGCTTTTGCATCTCGAACAGCAGTGTGACAAGCACTCTGGCACCTGACGCGCCGATTGGATGGCCTATCGCAATTGCGCCACCATTGACATTGACCTTGGCGGGATCAAGCTGCAAGCATGTATTTACGACGTACGCTTGCGCCGCAAATGCTTCGTTGGCTTCAACGAGATCGAGATGATCGACGGACCAGGTGGCGCGATCAAGCGCTTTCCGCGATGCTGGTATTGGACCTGTTCCCATTAAGGCGGGATCGACGCCAGCGGTGGCGAAGCTAACAATTCTGCCGAGCGGCTGAAGGTTGCGGCGCTTAGCCTCTCTTTCTGACATGACCACGAGGGCGGCGGCGCCGTCGTTAATGCCGGACGCGTTTCCCGCTGTAACGCTACCGTCCTTACAGAAGGCCGGTTTCAACAGGGCCATTTCCGCCATGGTGACGTTATGGCGAATGTGTTCATCGTCGCTAACAATTTCTTGACCTTCCCGACAGGAAATAGATACTGACGCAATCTCATCCTTGAAGCGGCCTGATTTCTGCGCAGCTGATGCCCTGTGCTGAGAGGTCAAGGCGAGAGCGTCCTGCTCTTCTCGGGTAATCTGGTAGGAACGCGCAACATTTTCGGCAGTGGTACCCATGTGGTAGCCGTTGAAGGCGTCCCATAATCCATCCTTAATCATCGTATCTACGAGTGCCACATCTCCCATTTTTCTGCTTGAGCGTAAATGCGCGCAATGGGGGCTCATCGACATGCTCTCTTGGCCGCCGGCGATGACAATATCACACTGTCTGGACATGATCTGCTGTGCTGCGAGTGCGACAGCACGCAGGCCGGACCCGCAGACCTGATTGACACCGAATGCGGTCTTGGAATCTGGAATGCCGGCTATGCGCGCGGCCTGACGGGCGGGGTTCTGACCCGCTCCGGCCGTCAATACCTGGCCGAAGATGACCTCGTCGATTTCGTCGGGTGCCAAGCTTGCTCGTTGGATGGCCGCTCTGATAGCCACTTCACCTAAGACATGAGCCGGAGTACTTGCGAAGGCGCCATTGAAGCTTCCCACAGGAGTACGCGCTGCCGACACTATCATCACATCATCCATTTTCTAGCCCTACCGACGAGTACAGTTGTGGCAAAATACTCGCCTCATGTTCGTTCGGCTACAACCCGCGGATCCATCTTAAGAATGGTTTCCATAGTGCCGATTCGGCGTGCATCCCAGCGACCATTCCAATATGGCCGGCGTCCGGCCTAATCAGTATGGTGTTCGGGATTAAGGTCGCGAGAGGTAGGGCAGAGGCGGGGGGTACAATGAGGTCGCGTTTAGGGATTGCGATGAACGTGCGGCAGGGTAGGGTGGTAGGATCGATGCAGTGGCCCTCGACGCACCATTCCCCGCGACCTAGAGCGTTCGCGCCGTACCATTGCTCTAGCGTTTCTCGGGCGACGTGCTCGGCTAATGGAACCCCGTCATTCAGCCAGTCTTCCAGCGCAACGAAGCGCCGTGCCCGCGGGCTTTTCTGCGCAAGAGCCGAGAATTTCCGGTATTTGTCGCCCACGCCGAACGGATCAAGCATTGTA
This sequence comes from Acidiphilium sp., assembly GCA_027449105.1. Lineage (GTDB taxonomy): Bacteria > Pseudomonadota > Alphaproteobacteria > Acetobacterales > Acetobacteraceae > Acidiphilium. The sequence goes on from DAIDMG010000177.1 coordinate 2,954, forward strand.
AATAAAACCTGCAACAGATCGATCGGAAGCGTGCCCGTGGTGCGCAGCACTGGCTCTAACGTCAACAGGAGGCGGGTGAGATCGATGCCCGAGGCTGCTTTGCTGGCGTGAAAATCCCAAGGCGTCGCGAAAAGAGCAAGTGCGCGAACCCGAGCCGGCCTGCGTAGTGCAGTAGCTAGGGCCAAGATTCCTCCCATGCAGAACCCAGCAAGGATAACAGGCTCGTTAATTGCATGCAGGGCGCGCTCAAGCCGGCCGCTAATGTAATCGGCGAGCGTGAATTGCCTCTCCACAGGACCAGGCCATCCCCAATCGAGGAGCAAAGGGCGTGTGCCTTTCGATGCGAGATACCTTGTAAATGAGGCTTCTTCGGCTAGGTCGAGCACATAGGCACGATTAATCAAGCTGGGAACAAACAGGATGGATGGGCCGATGCCACCAAAATCAAGCAAGCGGGTTTCGCCTTCAGACCAGATCGTCGGTGGGTCGGCCAAGTCACGAGCATACGGGTGTCGACGATAACTGGCAATGCCTGCAACTAGGGTGCTATCCCAAATGGGCGGTCTGCTACGAATGTCATTGGCGGCCCCGTGATCAGCCAGATCAGCGACCGAGTTCCATCGCGGCCAGACGTTTTTCCAACTCGGTGACGCGGCGTTCGAGGCGCTTGATCGCATCGCCGCGAGACCCAGATGCAGGAGCACCGGACGGGAACCGCGTCGAGCCATGGACTTTGGTTGGCGCAGATGGTTCGTTGTTGTCATGGTCGGTCATTACTTGGCTGGCAGGAAGCATCGTGCTGGCAAAGCCAGACCAGAGATCCAACAACCGCGTCCATGCCTCTGACACTCCTCGGTCGGTTGCCAAGGCTGTCAGTTCGCTTTGCCATAGCGCCACCCAGTCGCGCAAAAACGCGGCCTGTTCCTGATCTACGGTGCGAGGTGGAGCGTCCTGCTTTTCGGTTGGCTTGGCATGCATTGTCGAGAATCCCGGCAGTCATGGTGCGGCGACAAAATCCTACCGCACAAGGGGGGGCGAGTACCAGAGGCCAAGGAGGCATATTGCGATTACGACGGGAGGAACAAAGAAAGAAGATGGCGCTTCTTGCCTTAAGGAATGCTCCCTGAAGATGCAGGGTGGGCGTGGTCCGAGATCGCGCACTGGCCGCAATGACCCGGCGTGTCAAATGCCGAGGCGGGTGCCGGTGCCACCTACATGCCAGGCGCGCCGTTCTAGCATTGCAAGGTATGCAGGACGGTGTTCAGTGTTGTGCTGGATCGGGATGCGGCGCGGAACGCAACTGCCCCTACTTGCATGGGCACGACCGCCTTAGCGTCATGGTATCGATGTAGATTGCAGGCATTTCCTTCCTGGTGCGCCGTGGTCTCTTCCGGCCACGGTTACTCATGTGGCGTATGTGGCGTTGCGTTTCGGACCACACGGAATAACAGGGTAAACTTCTGCTCGCTTGCAGAAGCGGTCGGTGACGAGTACTAGGGGTCGC
>DAIDMG010000178.1 GCA_027449105.1 Acidiphilium sp.
CAGAATGCCCCACGCTTCGCCGGCACCATCCCGATCGTATTCACAGAGCGCGGCATCAACCGCCCTCCGCGGCCCGGTTCGACCCGCAGGGCCACGGATGTCGAGCGGGATCATTCCCACTCGATTGTTAATCGACACAAAAACCCTATTAATCAACACATTTACGAGTTGTCGCTCATTCAATGCCATAAAAATACCATATCTGATGGCGCTCAATTATGGTGCGAAGGGAGCTGCATTTAGCCTCCCGTTACCGAGCACAATCACCGTGCAGTGGTTCTGCGCGCGTGTGATGCCGTTGTAAAGCAATCTGCGTAAATGCTCTGAGCTACCTGGGACCGTGTGCGGCCAAAGCACGATGACGTTCGGGAATTCCCGATTTTTCGCATGCTGAATTGTCATCGCACGGTGGCCGCTTTGCTGTCGGAAGCCCAGTCGCGAGAGGTTGCGTAGAGATTCTCGCACGAACTTGGTCACTTGCGTGGCAGTAAATACCTTTTGCCCGTGTGTTCTACGTAAGCGGTCTATGCGGCTGATGGCCTGCTCAACTGGAGCCTGCGATGCTAACGGCGTCAGCAGGATGCACCAGTCACGGTAGGAGGCTGCTTCTGGCAATTCAATATCGGCCAGCAAGGTATCTACTTCCTCATTGTAGTGACGCTCCCATATGCAAGGATACGGCCCGAAGGTCGAGCCGCTGTTGCGCTTGTGTTGCTTGGTCTGAACGGAGTTGAGTGCAGACCGGATAATTGCGTTGCACGCATCCGGGGTGAGAATGACGACCGGTCCACGGCGCTGTGAAATATCATTTGCAATCACCCATGCGAGAAGTTCAGCATTTTTCTGGGTTGCTGGCGTTTCGATGAGGCGGAAGCCCGCGCCGTTCCATTCCGTCCTCTTGTCGAAAGTTTTGGCTGTAAGAACGGCCTTTACATCGCGGCCTTCGCGCACAGCCAAGGCGGCTGCGAGAAGACCCTGTTGATTGGTGCGTCGCACTAAGGTGAGGTGGTGTGTCTGGCCTGCACCCTCGAGCCATCCCATTAGAGACGCGGTGTCACGTCCGTTCTGAAGACATTGGAAAGCATCTGCTGCTGCCACTATCCGACAGGACAGCGTAAGCCCTTGAAGAATACGCATCCGATATTCGTCGAGGTCTTGTGCTTCATCGACCAGAACCAGAGGAAAGCTCCGCGCCACCCACTTTCGGACGGATTCCTGTTCCAGCATTGCCGCCACCGTAGCGCACGGCCCATCAAACTCGTTCAATGCCTCGGCCTTCGATCGCATTTCAGGCGTAATCAGGCTCCTACGCCGCGCAGCCAACGTTCGGGCAAACACATCGAACGTTTGGCATTCAAAGCGCCTACGGAACTCCGAATTCTCCGCAAGGCGTGCATCCAGCCGCCGCCGAGAGCCGTTCATGAAAGTCAGCGCTAAAAGTTTATGACCTTCGCCCAATGCGCCATCCCGAACAATCTCTCGCGCGCGGCCTATAAGGTTGTGGGTCTTGCCCGTGCCCGCGGCGCCCTCAAAGAAATCGAACGTCATCGGGCACAAACTGGAAGACATGCATGGCCGCAGTCGAATCCGCTGCAATGCGGGCAAAGAATGGAGTGTTAGCGTTGGCAGGATCGCGCAGCACGTCGCACAATGCATTGAGTAACTGCGCGGCACGCGCCCGACAGGCAGCATTGGCCATGAGGGTGACGGCTGCACTTTCATGCGTGGGTACATAGGATTTCTGTGTAAGCAAGTAGGAGGTGAGCGCCGCACGGTTGGTGAATGCCTGGCCCAACGCGGTTCCAAGCGCGGCCAGCATCGAGGCCTCGTCTGCAGCCGCAACCCATGAAATTACATGCTCCATTGTCCAGCCCTGCGGCCAGAAAATGACAGTGTGAGGCGGCGGGTTGCTCACCTTCACTGCATCGAAATAGCCGCGCCCGTCATTGTCACCGTCTACCAGAACGCAGGGGCGTGCGTGAACGGCACTGACCAGCGCGAACGTGTCGGCTATCTTGGCGTCGATGGTCGGTACGACGCCCACGAAGGTGGAGAGAAGTGGCGATCCGCCCTCGGCATCCTGCCACCCCTGATGCTGTTCAAGGGCAGTTTGCAGTGTCTCAAGCCATGCCACGTCCGAAACTCCTTCAGGAATCAGGACGGACTCGTGCATGAGCGCAGCGATCAGCTTCTGTCGCCATGCAAAGAGCAAATGCTGCAAATGATTGGTCGGCTGCGCGGGCACCGAGTTTATGAGTGGCCTAGCATTCAGCGTGCCTTCGCGTGTCTCAATGAGCAAGGTGTCAGGCGCAGCAAACATCGCGGCCACAATGGGTGAATGTGTTGTTACAAGGGTCTGGTTGCACAGAGCGTTAATGCGATTGACCAGCCGTTTCTGCTGCGAAGGTTGGATATGCAGTTCGGGTTCCTCGACCGCAAGCACGAAGGATTGCCTCATCTCAGCACGTGCCTTACCGAATTGCATGAGCAGGAGAAGACTTTGCAGCGAGACAAGTCCAGTGCCCTGCCGCTGTGAGGGAAGGGTCGGCCCATCGCTATGTTCGAAGTGCGGCACCACGCTTTCAAGAACGGAATCGCTGTCGGTAGAAGTCAGGCGCAACTGGAGTTTGGGCGCGCTCGGCATGAGTTTACGCAATTCATCATTGACAGCGCCCACAATCTCGGAAAGTCCCTGTTGATCTTCAAGCCGCGTACCTTCGGGCGGTGTCCAGAGGCGTGTCCGCTCTGAACGAACGGCCTGCGCAGGCATATCCCCGCGCGTCGCCACCAAGCGTCGGAACAACTCCGAAGAAAAGGAAATCCAACGGTCCCATGTGCGCGATGCTGGGACTAAAAAGAAGCCCAATTCTTGGAGAACTTTACTATGGATGGTACGTAAGTGCGCGTCTTCGGCGAAAGGGTCACCTAGCGTGGCTTCGTCATCCACAAAGAAGCGGAGCGTTTCGGCTTCTAGTTCGTCCAGATCGAAGCGTGCGGCAAAGCCAATTTGCACGGCCAAGTCTGTGTGCTGCGCATCCGGCACGGCGCTTAAGGATTTGCCGCGTGGGTCGAACCATTTCTCGACGCCACGCTCTAAGCTGAACCATGAGGAATGGTGATCAGGATCATTGGGCGTGAAGCCTGTCACGGTGGCAATGCAAAGGATGCGAGCCAGTTCGTCTGGTTCACTCCCATGAAAGTCGTGTTCGGTCAGACGGCGCACCATGCGATCACGCCCGAACAGCAATGCCAGCGCCTCAATGATTGTGGTCTTGCCGCTATTGTTTGGACCCACCAGAACGGTGTGTCGACCTAGCTCAATGTCCGCCGAACGAACGCCCCGAAACCCGGAGATTTTTAGCCGCACAATATGCATTCTTCCCCCGCACAAGATGCGTAGTCATCTCAAGACCGACGCACCTCCAATTTGTACCCAGCGGCCAGCAATTTGACTTCCACCCCCTCGGTGAAAAAGTGACGTCACGCTCCGAAGGTTTAAATTCATTGACCGCACCGTTCAGACCCAATTACCATGATTTCACCACCCGTCATTTTGTCAATAAATCTCAATAAAATAATTTTGTTGTGTTGTTTTGATATTGTGAGGAATTGCTTCTGACCTCATGGTATCAATGTCATTCCATGGCATTCAAAGCCATTGATACCATTGATTGTGCCATAAAAAACAGTGCTTGGCGCTGCCAACGGGTGCCATACGATGCGGGGCATGGATACAAAAAAGCCCCTTTTGCAGTGGCTTATCGTTGGTTTTGCGCCGGTTGGTGCCAGCCTATGCCAGACGCAGTATCATTCCCACTCGATCGTCGCGGGCGGTTTGCTCGTGCAGTCGTAGACGACCCGCGAGAGACCGGGCACCTCGTTGGTGATTCGCCGCGCGCAGCGGACCAGAAGATCGGGGGGCAACTCGGCGGCGCGCGCGGTCATGAAATCCTCCGTCTCGACCGCACGCAAGGCCACCACCGGATCGTGACGGCGGGCGTCGCCCATGACCGCGACCGAGCGGACGGGCAGATAGACGGCGAACGCCTGGGCCACACGCTCGTACCAGCCGGCGCGACGCAACTCCTCAAGAAAGATCCGATCGGCGGCACGCACGATCGCGAGAGCCTCGGGGGTCACCTCACCGAGGACACGCACGGCGAGACCCGGGCCGGGAAAGGGGTGACGCCCGAGAAGCGCCGGAGGGATGCCGAGAAGAGCACCGAGCGCGCGCACCTCATCCTTGAAGAGTTCGCGCAGGGGCTCGACGAGCGGGAAGGGAAGAACATCGGGAAGACCGCCCACGTTATGGTGGGATTTGATGACGGCCTTCGCGCTCCCGGGACGGGTGCGTGCCGATTCGATCACATC
>DAIDMG010000179.1 GCA_027449105.1 Acidiphilium sp.
GAGTTCGAATCTCGGCGCTCCGACCAATAAAAACAAAGAGTTACAAATTCGTCGTTTAAAGTAAAAGCTCTTTCAGGGGGCAGCTAAGGGGGCAACTTTCTTCGGAATCCTCTTGAGGAAAATAGAGCGTCCGCGACTGCCTGAAACTTCTCCGCCAGAGCCGCTGTACTGCTCGCAGCGTCCCGAAATACCTCCTGTGTCGACCCGTACTGCGGGTCAGATCCTCGCGCTGCTGAGCGCTGTGCCTCGGCTCGTAGGGCCGTCGCCGCATAGATCAATTCTTGGGCGGTGAGATCAAGTCGTGGATCGCGCATAACTGCAATCTACTGCGAGAGCCGGCTGCACCAGCAAGCCCGGTCGACGGGGGCTGGATATAGCTTAGCGGGCCTTCTGCGCCCCCCCGAGCGAGACCGCAGTACAATCTCAAGGAGATACAAATAAGGGGGAAACCGTTGGATGCGCGAATTGGCATTGGTCAACCGCCCCGGCTCTTTCGATCCAGTACTGAGCAGATTTGCCGGTGACCCGGACCCGGTCGGCGAATGGGGTAATACCTTTGCTGAATAATCGTAGGTGATGCATTGAACGCCGTCGAAATTGAGGAAGCGATTTCCGGGCTCGCAGAGCAGCCCTTTGATGCGGCTGAGTTCCCATACGCCTTCTTGGAAGCATTCGGAAATAGAGAAACGACGATCAAGAAGCTGCGTGCCGGTGCATCTAATAAGTCCGACGTCGGCGGCGTGCTTCAGACGAACAATATCCACATCCTGACCTGCGAGGCGGGACAGGTAGCGAGGGCGTTCAAGGCCATCAAGGACAGTCCGGCGACTGTCAAGGCAAAAGCGAAATTCATACTCGCGACCGACGGCACGGACTTCGAAGCCGAAAATCTTGTCAATGGCGAGACCATCGCCTGCCAGTACAAAGACTTCCCTGATCACTTTGGCTTCTTCTTGCCGCTGGCGGGCATCACTACTGTCCGCGAGATCACCGAAAATGCCTTCGACATCCGCGCGACTAGCCGGCTGAATCGGCTGTACGTCGAGCTCTTGAAGGACAATCCGGACTGGGGCTCAGCTGAGCGCCGCCATGACATGAATCACTTCATGGCGAGGCTGATCTTCTGCTTTTTTGCCGAGGACACGGACATATTCGTCGGAAAGAATCTGTTTACCGACACTATTGCGCAAATGAGTGCAAAGGACTCATCCAATACACACGAAGTGATCGAGACCTTGTTCCGCGCAATGAACACGAGGAACGAGGATCGAGAACGTGAGAGGTTGCCGCGCTGGGCAATCTCCTTCCCTTACGTCAACGGCGGGCTGTTCTCCGGAAACATGGATGCGCCCCGGTTCAGCAAGATAGCTCGGTCCTACCTCATCCATATTGGCAGCCTCGACTGGACGAAGATAAACCCGGATATTTTCGGATCAATGATCCAGGCGGTAGCAGAAGACGATGAACGCGGCGCGCTGGGGATGCACTACACCAGCGTTCCAAATATCCTCAAAGTCCTTAATCCGCTCTTTCTCGATGACCTCCGCACGAGGCTCGATGAGGCAGGCGACAATCCCCGTACGTTGCTTAATCTTCGTAAGCGCATAGCCAAAATCCGGGTCTTCGACCCAGCCTGCGGTTCCGGAAATTTTCTTGTTATAGCGTACAAAGAAATGCGCGCCATCGAGGCAGAGGTAAATAGACGACGCGGCGAACCAGATCACCGATCCGAGATTCCCCTGACAAATTTTCGCGGCATAGAACTCCGCGACTTCCCGGCAGAAATTGCCCGCCTGTCGCTTGTCATCGCCGAATACCAGTGCGACGTGCTCTATCGCGGTCAGAAGCTCGCACTAGCTGAATTTCTGCCACTCCGTAACGAGAACTGGATTACGTGCGGTAACGCTCTCCGCATTGACTGGCTGAGCGTCTGCCCTCCGACCGGAACAGCCGTGACGTTTCGGGCTGACGACCTCTTTGGTGCGCCGCTCGACCAGGCGCAGATTGATTTTGAAAATGAAGGCGGAGAAACGTATATCTGCGGCAACCCTCCATACTTGGGGTCGACGTGGCAAACAGCAATCCACAGAGAAGATCTCCAACAAATCTTTGAGAAACGCACCAAGACTTGGAAATCTCTCGACTATGTTTCCGGGTGGCTCATGAAGGCGGCCGATTACGGCGTGCACACGACCACTACTTCGGCGTTCGTGGCTACAAACTCGATTTGTCAGGGACAACAGGTTTCATTTCTGTGGCCTATGATTTTTGCGACCGGGCATGAGATTGCGTTTGCGTATACATCGTTCAAATGGGCAAATCTTGCAAGCCACAACGCCGGCGTTACTGTCGTCATTGTCGCTATCTCAAATCATCCGGATCGAACTCGCCGGTTATTTTCTGTTACTGACAGTGGTGAATCAATAGCAAGGGACGTATCAAATATCAATGCATATTTGGTACCTGCTGGGAATGTCATCATTGAGAAGGCCATGAATCCTCTGACGGAGGTTGGCGTCATGGACTTCGGAAACAAAGCCGACGATGGCGGACATCTGACAATCACTCCACATCAGTTAGAGGATATGGGGCTTGACTTAACCATCCGCGAGAAATTCATCAAGCGGTTCTACGGATCAAGAGAATTTATCAACGGAGACACGCGATATTGCATTTGGATTGAAAATGCCGACTTGGACCAAGCAAAGAAGGTGACTGCTATAGCGAGACAAATTCAACTTGTTCGCGAAGCACGCCTTAGTAGTAAAGACGCTTATGCGCGCGGCCTCGCTAAGCGCGCACATCAATTCAAGACACCGCGATTGGCGAGGCGTAGCGTCATTGTCACGCCCCGCGTTAGTTCGGAACATAGAGCCTATTTGCCTGTTGGTTTAATGACAAATTCCGCAGTCATTGGCGATCGAAACTTTGCCATTTATGATGCGCCATTATGGAACATGGGACTTATTGCATCTCGATTGCATTGGGTCTGGATTGCTACCGTCTGCGTGCGCATGAGGACAGACTTTTCTTATTCTAACACTCTCGGTTGGAACACATTTCCCGTGCCGCCGTTGACGGATAAAAACAAGACTGATCTCACGCAGTCTGCGAAGAATATTTTATTGGTGCGCGAACACCATTTTCCAGCCACAATCTCCGATCTATACGATCCCGACAACATGCCCGCCGACCTCCGTGCAGCGCATGATAATAATGACGAGGTGTTGGAGAGAATCTATATCGGTCGCCGCTTCAAGAACGACACAGAGCGGCTTGAGAAGCTGTTCGATATGTACACAAAGATGACTACGACGACCGGCCCCGCCAGGAAGCGAAAGACAGGGAAGACATGAGTAACCTCTCGGATATTGAAAAGCGCTACTTCGAGAAGCTGTTCGGCATGGGAAGCGGCTATGTTCTTGATTACACCGACGCTACATACGGGGAATTCTTTGCTCGCCACCACATAAAAATCCATAGCAGCAAGTATCAGATCTACGGAACCTCGAAAGCGAAGAAGATGCGCGCATTTTGGGAGTCCGAACCAGATGGGCTAGTTGGCCGAATACTGTCTGAAATGCTCGACTCCTATGAGGCTAATTGCGAGCTGAATAGTAGCGACAAAGATTCTGTCATCCTTGATAAATGTCGGGGAATTGTTGCTCGGCTCACTGGGAGTCCGAACTCAAGAGGGCCAGCGCAGACTGCCGAAGACTTTTTAGATCACGAATTTCAAGTCCCGAATATTCATAAGTTGCCGATCGAGGTGCAAGCAATTCCGATCATCGATAGTAGGATTGCGGAGGCACGACGAGCGCTGGCGGTTGGCGCGCATCTTTCCGTTATCTTCCTTTGCGGAAGTGTTTTGGAAGCAGTCCTCCTCGGTGCAGCCCAAAAGTCACCGGCGGCGTTCAATCGCGCATCGGCCAGTCCGAAGGCAAGAGACGGAAGCGTTAAGCTGTTCCACGAGTGGAGTCTTGCCCAGCTCATCGACGTAGCTTCCGAGGTCGGTCTATTGAAGCTGGACATCAAGAAATTCAGCCACGGTCTGCGCGATTTCCGAAATTACATTCATCCGTACGAGCAACTGGTATCTGGTTTCATGCCAGACGAGCACACAGCCAAAGTATGCTTTCAGGTGCTCAAAGCAGCATTAGCGAGCGTCGCCGGGGACAGATCATGATGGAAAATACTAAGTCTATTCCCTCCATCTCGGTTACATATGCCCGCAATGGCGCATCTACAAAGTCGAACGCTCTGGGCATTCGACCGATGCAAGAGCGCGCTTATGAAAAGCGCGGAGAGC
>DAIDMG010000180.1 GCA_027449105.1 Acidiphilium sp.
GCGATATGTCAGCCAATTCCGCTTGGAAACTTCTCGGTTTGTGTGACAGCAAGCATTGGCATTGCGCTCTTTCCTGACCGGGATAGCGCTGCGGAGGATGTTTTGCGCGAAGCTGATATTGCCTTGTATGCCGCCAAGGAAACCGCCAAGGATCGCATCTGGGAGAGCATCGACTCAAATATCGCTGTATTTGAACCTACAATGCAAGACCGGCTAACGGCATCGACGCGTATTCAGAATGAAATTCTCGGAGCTCTTGCCGAGGGGCGGTTCGAACTTTATTTGCAGCGGCAGGTCAATAGCAATGGTGAAATTGCCGGGGCTGAAGCATTGATTCGGCTTCGAACGACTGACGGTCGGCTTCTTTTACCTAATGATTTCATTCCTGTTGCCGAAGAAAGTGGGTTAATTGTCCGTATCGGTCAGTGGTTGCGGTCCGAGGCATGCCGACTGATTGCGCGAGTTGACCCCGTTCAGCTCCCGCGGCTTTCGCTCAATGTAAGTGTAATCGAATTTCGTCAGCCACGATTTGTCGAACATATATTAAATGACTGTGCTCAGGCGGGTGCCGACCCATCTCGCCTGACTCTGGAAATCACGGAAAGTGTTCTGGTTGATCAGTTTGACGACACTGTCGTAAAATTTAACGAACTCACGGGCCGTGGAATCAGGATATCGATCGACGATTTTGGGACCAGATATTCCATTCTCGCCTATCTTCAGACATTGCCGATTAGCGAGATCAAGATTGACAAACTGTTTATCCGCGACATGGTTTCCGATGTGCGAAGCGCACGGTTGACGCAGTCCATAATTACCTTGGCAAAAAACATGGAAATTGAGGTTGTCGCCGAAGGAGTCGAGACTCAGGAACAGATCGATTTCTTGCGATTGCACGGTTGCGAAATCATGCAAGGATTCCTTTTTGGTGAGCCCGAGCCGCTGGCTAATTATATTTGCTGGGGGTCGGAGTTTTTTGAGACACGGAATTTTATAACCAAATGATGCTGATGCAGCAATTGATTCGAGTCTGCATAGGATTTGCAGTTTCATGTCGTGACGACCTGGCAGGCTCGATTTTTTGGACAGGTCTGGGTGCGCGGAGACGGTCAACAGCAAGAAAACGTTCCGAATGACGATTTTGGATGGGCCATACCACGGAGCACCTTTGTTGATGGGCGAGATCAGCGACCGGCGGTTACGAAAGTTGGCGGGTTGCCCAACAAATAGTCGTTCAGTCAGAGCGCAGCGATAAACGATACAATAAACGATCGCAGAAAGAGTGCGTTGATTTGGTGGGTTGCTGGATACGGTACCTTGTTCTTCGCCTATGTTGGTTTAGGCGAGGATTTTGTGATCTTAGTTCGCTGGGTTGTTCGACGAGCCTGTGTCGTTATTAGGTGTGGGTTGAAAGCGCAAAAGTCAGATAGGGCGGGAAGATGACGCATTCAGGCGAACGGATCGCCAAATATTTGTCGCGGGCTGGTGTCGCGAGCCGGCGTGATGCCGAGCGCATGGTTGAAGCGGGAAGAGTTGTGGTGAACGACACAAGAATTTTTCACCCGGCGACCTTTGTAGCGGAAGGCGATGTTGTGACGGTAGATCAAGCCGTTGTTGCGCCACCGGAACGAACGAGGCTGTGGCGTTATCACAAGCCTGCTGGATTGGTGACCACGCATCGGGACCCGCAAGGGCGAGCTACCGTGTTCGAAAAATTGCCCGCAGATATGCCTCGTGTAGTTAGCGTCGGGCGACTCGATTTAAGCAGTGAGGGATTGCTCTTGCTTACGAATGACGGAGCCCTGGCGCGGCAGCTGGAATTACCGTCGACTGGCTGGCTTCGGCGCTATCGAGTGCGAGTTTACGGAATGGTCAATTCGGACCGTTTGGCTGCGTTACGTGGCGGGATCGTTGTTGAGGGAACAAAATACGGCGCGATCGTCGCGGAAGTGGATTCGGCAAAAGGCGCTCACGCGTGGCTCTCTGTCAGTATTTCTGAGGGAAAAAACCGAGAGATTCGAAAAGTCATGGCCGCTCTTGGATTGCAGACGACGCGATTGATCCGCGTCGCTTACGGCCCTTTTCAACTCGGAAATTTGGCGCGTGGAGCGGTCGCTGAAATAGCCGGTAAAGTGCTGCGTGAACAGTTGCCAAAGGAAAGATGAAACGCCCTCTTCGTATCATTGCTGGAGCGTTGCGGGGACGGCCGATTACCTGCCCCGGGGGTGCGACGACGCGACCAACCTCGGCCCGCGTGCGGCAGGCGCTTTTTGATATTCTGCTGCATGCACCCTGGGCGGAGGAAGCCGTTACAGGATGCCGGGTTCTCGATGCGTTTGCCGGCTCCGGGGCGCTGGGGTTTGAGGCTTTGTCGCGCGGTGCGGAACGGGTGAGCTTTCTTGAAAATGACCCCACAGCGTGCGCGGCAATCCAGTACAACATTCATGCCTACGGTATCGCGGATCGAGCCACGGTGATGATATGTGATGTGCTTTCGCCGCCGCGTGGTTCGCCACATTCTCTCGTGCTGATTGACCCGCCGTACGGGCGAGGGTTGGTGCTGCGTTCGATCATTGCCTTGAGCACAAACGGTTGGATTGTTCCTGGAACCGTCATCGCTGCCGAATTTGGGCGGGAAGACCGAATCCCGGCCAGTGTTTCGCCACTGATCGAGCGGGTACATGGAGCCGCACGGTTGGTAATCTGGCGACATACGTCAAAGGAGCGTGGCCATGGATAAAGGAGAGGCAATGGATGCTGTGCGGGGCATGTTCGGGGAGCGATTCAGTACCAATTCGGCTATCCGTGAAACCCACGCGCATGGCGAAGCGAATCCTGCGCGGTCTACCCCAGATGCGGTGGTGTTCCCCGAAACAACCGGGGAAATCTCGAAACTTTTGGCATTATGCCACGCTGGGCGTATTCCGGTTACGGCTTTCGGTGCAGGAACCTCGCTGGAGGGGCACGTGACGCCGGTTGCAGGTGGAATCATTGTTGATTTGACGCGGATGAACAGAATTCTGGCCGTTAACGGACCTGATCTCGATGCTCGCATTGAAGCTGGAGTAACGCGCCGTCAGCTGAATCTGTTTCTTCGCGACCAAGGGTTGTTTTTCCCGGTTGACCCCGGTTCCGATTGTACTATCGGCGGAATGTGTGCCACCCGAGCCTCCGGAACCAATACGGTGCGTTACGGAACGATCCGTGAGAATGTTCTTGGATTACGTGTGGTATTAGCCGACGGCACGATAGTCGATACCGGTGGGCGTGTACGGAAATCGGCGACTGGCTATGACCTAACCCACCTGATGATTGGTTCTGAGGGCACGCTTGGAATTATCACCGAGATCCAGTTGCGGCTCCATGGCATTCCGGAGTTGATCGGTTCAGCCGTTTGCAGTTTCGCAGAATTGCGTGGCGCCATCGAAACTGTGATCGGGGTGATGCAGGCCGGAATTCCGGTTGCGCGGATCGAATTCGCGGATTCCGCGCAGATGGCGGCTTCGATTGCTTATTCAAAGCTTGAAGGACTCGTTCCGCAGCCAACGCTGCTATTCGAATTTCATGGGACGGAGTGCAGTGTTGCTGAACAAATGATGATGGCGAAGGAAGTCGCCATGGAACATGGTGCAGTAGATTTTTCCTTCGCAACCGAAGCAGAGGCACGGAGCAAGTTATGGCGTGCGCGCCACGACGCTTACTGGGCGGCGCGCGCAACGTGCCCGGGTTTTGGGGCACTGACCACCGACACAATTGTGCCGATCTCGCGCCTAGCAGAGGCCGTCGAGCAGGCCCAAGCGGCGGTGCAGCGATCGGGGCTCTGCGCCACCATTGTTGGGCACGTCGGCGATGGCAATTTCCATGTTCTGATCCTGTTCCCGGATACGGTGGAGGGAGCTCAGCGCGCGTGGGCGCTAGATCGCGAGATTGTGGCTCAGGCACTGGAGCTTGGCGGTGCGGCAAGCGGCGAGCACGGTGTCGGCATCGGAAAGCGGGAGTTCTTACTGCAAGAACATGGCGCCGATGCACTCAAAATGATGCGAACAATAAAGTCAGCGCTCGATCCTCGGGGAATCATGAATCCCGGAAAGGTGTTTTTGGATTGACTGCCGTGGTATTTTGGTTGGCTACTTTGAAGCGGCAGGCTGGGCTGCGATTCCGACGTTAGTGACGCCTGCTTTATGGGCGGCGTCCATGACGGTGATGAAGTTTTGGAAGG
>DAIDMG010000181.1 GCA_027449105.1 Acidiphilium sp.
GGCAGCGCACGGCAGCGCGTGATGGGATCACACCGGTGATCCGCTTCCGGAGCCCGGATGGCGGTGAAACAGTGGTGGAAGACCTGATCCACGGTACGGTGCGCTTTCAGAACAGTGAAATGGATGATCTGATTATTGCGCGCTCTGACGGGACGCCGACCTACAACTTCTGCGTGGTGGTGGATGACTGGGATATGGGGATCACTCACGTGATTCGCGGCGATGATCATCTCAATAATACGCCGCGGCAGATGCAGATTTTGCAGGCGCTCGGCGCCCGGGTGCCCGCTTATGCCCATGTGCCGATGATTCTCGGGCCGGACAAGCAAAAGCTGTCCAAGCGCCATGGGGCGGTGAGTGTGCTGGAATACCGCGAGCAAGGCTTCTTGCCCGACGCGCTGCTCAATTTTCTGGTGCGGCTGGGCTGGTCCCATGGCGATCAGGAAATCTTTACCCGCGAGGAAATGGTGGAACTTTTCCGCATTGATGCGGTGAACAAGGCGGCATCGGCCTTCAACCCGGAGAAGCTGTTGTGGATCAATGCCCAGCATATGCAACGGCTGACGCCGGAGGGGCTGACGCAGCATCTGCTGCCTTACCTCAACGCCGTGGGCGTAACCGAGTCTTTGCTGGCGGCTGGGCCGGCCCTCCCGGCGGTGGTGGCGCTGTTGCAGGAGCGGTCCAAGACCTTGGTAGAGATGGCGGCGGCGGCGGCGATGTTTTATGTGACGCCGGTGGTCGGTGAACCCAAAGATGTGGAGAAGCATCTGCACGGACAGGGCGCCTTGCTGGTAACCCTGGCGCAGGCGCTGGACGTGTTGCCGAACTGGGAGGCGGCGGCGATTCACAGCGTGCTACAGGAACTGGCAGTGATCCATGCCGACGGTAAGATGGGCAAGGTCGCACAACCCCTGCGGGTGGCGGTGGCCGGGCGGGCGGTATCACCGCCTATTGATGCGACTCTGGCCTTACTGGGTAAGGAAGAGACGCTGGCGCGTTTGCGGCGGGCCGGTCGATGGGCTTAACACGTGGCGGCGGAGCACGGGACGACGATGCGGGGAAACGCGATGGCGGCTAATGGGCCGAACAGTTTCGGCATTCGCGACAACCACACGCACGGCAAAGTTGCGGACTTTCTGGTCGAGAAGATCAATGCCGGCAGCCATTTATCGGTTGTTTCGGCCTATTTCACCATCTACGCCTATGAGGCGCTGTCAGCCGAGCTGGACAACATCGGGCATCTGAACTTTCTCTTTGGCGAACCACGATTCGTCGCATCCCTCGATCCGGACAAGACCGACAAGAAGTCATTCAAGATCGAGGACGAAGGGCTGGAATTGGCCAATCGCCTACAGCAAAAAGAAATTGCCCGGCGTTGCGCCGCCTGGATACGCGACAAAGTGGAGATTCGTTCCGTCAGGCAAGCCAATCTGCTTCACGGCAAGCTGTATCACATCGATGACGGACGGCGCGAGCACGCCATTCTTGGCAGCTCCAATTTCACTCGGCGAGGTCTTGGGTTGTCCGCTACGCCCAACATCGAACTCAACCTGATTGTTGATGGCGACCGTGACCGGGCCGAACTCAAGGAATGGTTCGACCAGTTATGGGTAGACGAAGCCTTGGTCGCAGACGTCAAGGAAGAGGTACTGCGCTATCTAGAGCAGCTCTATGTGAACCACGCGCCGGAGTTCATTTACTTCAAGACGCTGTTTCACGTCTTTGAGCGCTTTTTGTCCGGCCAGGCTGATGATGCCCAGCTTTTTGACCGAACCGCCATTGTCGATACGGACATCTGGAATGCACTGTTCGACTTCCAAAAAGATGGTGCCAAGGGCGCGATACACAAGATCAATGCCCATAATGGCTGCATCCTGGCCGACAGCGTCGGTTTGGGCAAAACCTATACCGCACTGGCCGTCATCAAGTACTACGAGCTGCGAAACCTGCGCGTCCTCGTGCTCTGCCCCAAAAAGCTGCGCGACAACTGGACAGTGTATCTCGCCCAAAATAACAGCGAACTGAACCCCTTCCTCAAGGATCGCTTTGCCTACACAGTGCTTTCCCACACCGACCTGTCACGGGAAACCGGGAAAGTGGACGGGATTGATTTGGCGGCCCTCAACTGGGGCAACTTTGACCTCATCGTCATCGATGAATCCCATAACTTCCGCAACAACACCAAAGGCAAGCGCGACGAGGACGGCAACATCATCCGCAAGAGCCGGTACGAGCGGCTGATGGAAGACATCATCCAGTCCGGTGTAAAAACCAAGGTGCTGCTGCTCTCGGCCACGCCGGTCAACAACGACCTCAAGGATCTGCGCAACCAGATCTACTTCGTGACAGAAGGGCGCGATGCGGCGTTCTCGCAGAGCTTCGGCATTCACAGCATCAAAGACACGCTAACAACTGCGCAAAAGACATTCATGGAGTGGGCCAAACGTGCTGGTGAAAAGGATGCCCGCGATTTGATGGATCGGCTCTCGGCAGGATTTTTCACTCTGCTTGATGAGCTCACCATTGCCCGCTCGCGCAAGCACATCCAGAAATACTACCGCGCCTCGTTAGTGAAGATTGGCCAGTTTCCCAAGCGCAAAAAGCCGGAATCGGTATTCTCGGAGATTGATCTGAAAGGGCGCTTCCTCTCCTACGACCGCCTGAACGACGAAATATCCAACTACCAGCTCTCGTTGTTCAATCCGTCAAAGCACGTCCTGAAACCGTTCAAGGCCCAATATGAGGCGCGCAATATCCTGAACTTCAGCCAGGAGAACCGCGAAAAATTTCTCATTGGCATGATGAAGGTGAACTTTCTCAAACGGCTGGAAAGCTCGGTGCATTCCTTCGCTATTACGATGGAGCGCACAGTAAGCAAGATTGAAGATCTGGAAAATCGCCTGCGCCAGTTTCAGGAACATCAGTCTCAAGCTGCTGAAGATGTGCAGCCCGATTTATTCGCCGATCTCGAAGAAGAGGATGACGATCTCGCCGAAGCCTTTCAGGTGGGCGGAAAGCTCAAGTTCCGAATGGTGCATCTGGATGTCACCGCTTGGTTGAAAGACCTTACCAACGACAAGCAACAGCTATCCCGTTTGGCTAATGATGCTTCGGCAGTGACTGCAGAGCGGGACGCCAAGCTCGCAGACCTCAAGAAAATCATTGAGCACAAGGTCAAAAATCCGACTAC
Source organism: Acidiphilium sp. (assembly GCA_027449105.1). Classification (GTDB taxonomy): domain Bacteria; phylum Pseudomonadota; class Alphaproteobacteria; order Acetobacterales; family Acetobacteraceae; genus Acidiphilium. Next base: position 3,191 of record DAIDMG010000181.1, read on the forward strand.
CAATACCCACGGGGAGGAAAATCACAAAATCATCGTCTTCTGCGCCTTCGCCGATACGGCGGCTTACCTCTACGAAGAAATGGAAGATTGGGTGCGTAAGACGCTGGGCGTTCATATCGCCTTGGTTTCCGGTGGCGCCAGGCCCAACCGCACCACCTTCGGCTTGGCAGATTTTACCCAGATACTCACCAACTTCTCGCCGCGCGCCAAACAGCGGGCGAAGATGAAGTCTATGCCGCAAGATGGCGAGATCGACATTCTCATCGCCACCGACTGTATCTCCGAGGGTCAGAACCTGCAGGATTGCGACTTGCTGGTGAACTACGACATCCACTGGAACCCGGTGCGCATCATCCAGCGCTTTGGCCGTATTGACCGCATCGGCAGCCAGAACAAGGAAATCCAGCTCATCAACTTCTGGCCCACGCCCGACCTCAACAAATACATCAACCTGAAAAACCGGGTCGAGGCACGCATGGCGCTGGTGGACATCGCTGCCACCGCCGAGGACAACATCCTGCAAGCCGAAGACCTGCGCGAATTGATTCAGGAAGACTTGCGCTACCGCGACAAACAACTGCTCCGGCTCAAGGACGAAGTGCTCGACCTGGAAGACTTCAACGAGTCCGTCGCCCTCAACGAATTCACCCTGGATGATTTCCGCATGGAACTGGCCACCTACATCGAGGCCAACCGGGAAAAGCTCGAAGGAGCGCCCTTCGGCCTCTATGCCATCGTTCCACCCCATGCCGAATATCAGACCATCAAGCCCGGCGCCATCTATTGCCTCAAGCAACGCATCGAAGCCTCCGGCAACGAGGCCGTAAATCCCTTGCAGCCGTACTTCCTGGTCTATATCCGCGACGATGGCGAGGTGCGCTACAACTTCACCAGCCCGAAGCAGGTGCTCGAAATTTTCCGTGCCGTGAG
>DAIDMG010000182.1 GCA_027449105.1 Acidiphilium sp.
ACTCGGCCCCAGGCGATCCTGAGGGTGTCCTCACCTACGACATCCGGACATTTCTGCGGCTGGTGGCGACGGGTGTCCTGGAAAGCATCCCCTGTCATGTCATTTGCGACTCCTGACAAATTGCCCGGGGGTGCCTGTATTTCGGGCAGCCCGCCGTCCCGGCGTCCTCCCTGGGGCGGCGGAGCTTATCCCCAGACCTATCCCCGGAATCTGTGGATAACGCGCAACACTAGGGGCCGCGATACAAAGCCGCCCATCGCCAGGTACGCCATTCTCGCGTAACATCACCTCGTGCGAGGACATGGTAATGATCGTTTTCACTATCGGCTATGAAGGGCTGAGCATTGGCAGGTTTCTGTCACTGCTCGCGGAACACGGGATCGACACCATCGTCGATGTCCGTGAGTATCCCGTGTCGCGCAAGCCTGGCTTCTCTAAGAAGGGGCAAGCACGCTCCATCTTTCCGGATGGAAGTATATCCGCATGAGCATGCTCGGCTGCCGGAAACTAATCCGCGATCGCTACCGCGAAAACCGCAACTGGACGCGTTACACCGAGGCCTTCCTGAGGCATCTCAAGACGCAGGAGTCCGCGATCTCTGAACTGTCAGAGCTGGTGAGCTCGGCGACTTGCGCGTTGTTGTGCTACGAGGCCGACTTCAATTTTTGCCATCGCTCGATGGTAGCCAATGCTGTGCGCGACTATTGCGGCGCGAACGTCAAGCATATCAAGGCTGCGGATGCTAGAATAACGGGCCCTGTCTCGCGTCAATTGGCTTTCGTTTAGGCGGGCATATCAGTCAGTCGGCCATATCTGACTGTTGGAGCGATCGCTAATCGTGTGCCACGTTGAATAGCAGTATAATCAACAAAAATATTTCACCGTCTGCCTGTAGGGACAGGGAGATTATATATATAATAACCCGAAATAGGATAAACAAGAAGGCGACTTAATGACCGACGGTGTCTCAGGGCAAAAAAGAAATACTCCGACTAGTACCGTAGGGCGCGGCAAGGCAGTCACGCTTACGACGCAGGCAGAGGTCGAGCGCTGGACCGACGGTGACGTGACCTTGTGTTTTGGTGACAGCCTTGACCACTATGAGAGCTGGCCGAGCCCTCAGGTTATCGTTTCAGACGGCGCTTATGGCATCCTCGGGTTCGAGGGCGATACATCCGATCACCTCGGCATTGCTAAATGGTATGAGCCGCATATCAAGGCGTGGAGCGAGCGTGCCACACCCCAAACCACGCTTTGGTTTTGGAACTCCGAAATTGGCTGGGCCGCCACACACCCTGTTCTGGAGCTCTATGGCTGGCGATATGTTAACGCGAACATATGGAACAAAGGGAAAGCGCACATTGCCGGTAATGTTAACACCGCGAAGATTCGTCGTTTTCCTGTTGTCACAGAAATGTGCGTACAGTACGTTCTAGAGCCCCGGATAGATGGGCTAACTTTGCAGCGTTGGTTATTCCGCGAATGGAAGCGCACCGGTCTGCCAATGCGCAAAGCAAATGAGGCTTGTGGGGTCGCGGATGTGGCAGTGCGCAAATACCTTGACCAAGGACATTTGTGGTACTATCCACCGCCAGAAATGTTCCACAAGATGGCGCAGTACGCCAATGTGCACGGCAAGCCGGAAGGACGTCCCTATTTCTCGCGAGATGGTATCCGGTCTATGACGATGGAAGAATGGGCGACCATGCGCTCGATCTTTCATTGCCCTATTGGCGTCACCAATGTTTGGGAGCGCAATCCCCTCAAAGGTCCTGAGCGCGTGAAGGTGCCGCACATCAGCAGCAAGGCGGCCCATCTGAACCAGAAACCACTTGATCTTATGCGCCGAATTATTGAGGCTTCGAGCAGTATTGGGGGCGTTGTCTGGGAGCCATTCGGCGGACTGTTCTCAGCCTCATTGGCTGCGAAGCTCAGCGGTCGGCGGGCATTTTCTGGGGAGATTGATTCGACTTACTTCCAGATCGGCATTAGTCGTTTCGCGGACCAAGCGCCTCTGGATTTCTAGCGTCACTCTATGACTGATTGGCCCTCGTTGCGGATGTTGAATCGCCGCTCCAGTTCGCGCCTTATGCTTGCCTTTCTGCCTTTCGATAGTAAGTGTTGCCAGTCGCCAATGCTGCGTCCATGGAATATGGTTTGGTAAACGCGTTCCTTGAATGCTTCAATATCTGGATGAACGATTCGGTCCATCTTAGCAAAATTGGTGTCGAGACGATACTTGAAGCGCGAAATCAATTGACGTAAAAGGACCTGATAATCTGCGGTCGGTTGATAAGCAGCGCCGTTCGTCCCCCAGCTGTCTACCAATACCTGCGCTTCCTGGAGCTCCTCAGGCGTACCCTGAAACTTGTAGCCGTTAGTATTCGTCTGTCGCAGGTTAGCAGAACGCGCCGCGGTATCGCCCGGTTCAAGGACTAGGTAGTCTGGTGGGTTGTGATAGTGGTCATCACGAGCCCTTGCTACTGACGCGCCGGAAACAACGACGATATCTATGATTTTTGGTTTTCCAAATATAAGAAATTCCGGAAGCCACGCCAGCATCGTGACGTACGTTTGATCCTGAGTGAAGTGGTTTTGACTGTCCTTGAACCGTGCGGTGATTTCTGTTGCTAATGGAAACCATGCCTTGATTTCAAGACCAGGCGTCGGTGTCACTGTGCCCACGAAGATTGTGTCCGGAAAGCCCGGGTCTTGCCGCTGCCACTTGCCAAATGCTGAGAGACCCTCTTGACCATTAAGATACTCGCAGGCATGGAATTCAATTAGGTTGCCGACCAGCGGTGATAGCTTAGAGATTATTTTTGCCAAGTTGACTGCGGCTTCCGGTGATATTGGTTTGGCCACTTCAAGCACATCGAATTCATGTCCAGGTAGGCCGCTCAGATATTCGCGGGCGAGCGCGATGACCTCCTGCGTGTTCATGTGCGAACCTTGTCTTGCACTTCATCCAAGACGGTGTGTGCATTAATGCCGAGTGCATGGCAGACCTGCACGAGTTCGACGATATCAAGCCTACGCTCTCCCCTTTCGTACTTCGCTACAAATGATTGTGGATGGCCGAGGCGGCGGGCAACTGCTTCTTGTGTAAGCCCAGCCGCCTCACGGGCACCGATCAGGATGGAGCGGAAATGCTCATATTCAGGTGTATGCAGGGATTTGGCCATGCAGCGATAATAAATCCCAATATCGGTTATCCCAGTTCGGGATTGGAGTACGGGAGGAGTTCTTACGGCCCAGCGAAGACGCGTGTTTGTCAGTGCCGCATTGGATGAGTGATCAACCCCCCTCAATACACTCGCATCTTCATCACCACGACCCCCACGATCACCATATCCGCGGTAACCGGGAGAATGTGGTAACGGCGATTCGCCGGTTTGAGGTATCGCTCATCGACCTCCACCAGCAGTTGCTTGAAGGTCGGCTCCGATGTGGGCTTCCCTATGACGATCACATAATCCCGACCCTTAGGTTCCCGGTCAGGATCCACGATGATCGTGTCCCCTTCGAAAAAGGCAGGCTCCATGGAGTCGCCACACACATGGAGCGCGAACGTACGGGGGCCGAACGTGCCAATGACAGCGACCCGTTCCAGTGTCGGGGCTGAGGAGTGAGCGCCTCCTGTCTCGTGCCAATCCCTCACCTGGGCCCAGGTGAGGAGGGGAATTAGCGATACTTGCCGTTCGGGTCCCTTATCGATATCCGAGATGTTTTGTTTGGGTCCTTTTCCCGTAATGAGCCACTTCGGCGAACATCCGATCCGCTCCGCGATATTAAAGAGGTTCTCGGGCCGCAGGTGCTTGGTTTCGCCGGTTTCCCATTGAGCCACAGCTGACCGCGAGACCCCTGCGGCGTCCGCTAGGTCCTGTTGCGTCAGCTGAGCTTGTAGCCTCGCTTCTTTAATCCGTTCGCCAGTACTCCCCATGTTGGAAAGCTTACTGACTATGGTCCTAAGCATGCTTGACACCGAAGAGTAAGCATGCTTACACTTTTGGCATGCGAACCAAGGACGCGATTAAACAGTTTCGGACGGCGGTTGCGCTTGCGCGCGCCCTTGGATGTACCCCTCAAGCGATTTACCAGTGGGGGGAACGTGT
>DAIDMG010000183.1 GCA_027449105.1 Acidiphilium sp.
CAAACCGAACCGCTTGCTTGCTCATCAGCAAGCAGAAGAAATCTCTTGCCTGCAGCTTGAAATGGCGAACATGAGAGTGGAGTGTGGGGCAAGCGATCCAGGTAGGCCGCCTCCGGGGGTCGGCCCGGTGCTTGGCGTGGGGCCATTGGTCACGTTCCGAGATCTATGGATCACCGCCGCTGTCCGGTGGCACTTGGAGTTGTGGCGTTCACGCTGAGGCGCAGCATCCGAGAATCCACGTACGAAAGGCGATAATCTTTGGTCGGTTACAACTCGCTTCCGGACAGACCAAATAATAGGCATAAGCCTCCGGCCAGGCGACATCGGCAAGCTTGACGAGCCGTCCTTCCGCCAGGTCGAGGGCCGCCATCGCTGCCGGCGCCAAGCCAGCACCCTGACCGGCCAGCACCGCCTTCAGCAACAGTCCGGAATCATCAAAAGCCGGACCGCGCGGCGGTCCAATATCCTCGATTCCCTGCGCCTGGAACCAGAGATGCCAGTCCTTGCGATCGGCGTCATGTACATGCGGCCAGGTCGTGAGATCCTGCGAGCGGGTCGGCGCCGGGAACCGCGCCGCCAGCGATGGAGCCGCCACAGGAATCATCTCCACGGCGAAGAGACGCTCGCTAACGAGACCGGGGTATCGGCCAAGGCCGTGCCGAACTGCGACATCGACCCCGTCGCGCGAGAAATCTGCCAATCCCTTACCTGTCAGGACCTGAAGGTCGATTTCGGGATGGACCCTCTGAAAGTCCTCCAGGTGCGGCACCAACCATGCGCTGGCGAAGAACGGGGTGGTGCTGACCGTAAGGATTCCGGTATCGGCGGCCGTGGCAACGCGGCGTGTCGCCTCGGCAATTTGGCGGAACGCATTGCGCACGGCCGGCAAGTAGTTTTGCCCGGCGTCCGTCAGAAACACGCCGCGGTTAACCCGCCGGAAGAGCGCGACACCGAGGTGGAGTTCGAGCGCCTTCAGCAATTGGCTCACCGCTCCCGGTGTCACGCACAACTCCTCCGCTGCATTCTTGACCGACAAGTGTCGTGCGGTCGCCTCAAAGGCACGAAGTGCGTTCAGAGGTGGCAGTTTATGTTCTATCATTTAGTTTTTCTAAGCCAATTTCCGTAGGTAATCTGGTTTGTGTCTCGCCCAGGTTTCGACCACATTATTACCGAAACCAAGGGACACATAGCTTCCCGCATCTGTAGGCTATGTCAATCCTGTTTAGATTTTCTCATTCTGGTGAGCTCCGTTGCCGTATCTCTCGCGACTGCACCGTCCGTTCCTAGCATTTCGTACCGGCCTGCCAAGCCGCAACAAGTCCACGGGAAAAGCGCGACCCCTTCGGGACCTGCCCCGAGTGTCCGCTGTCGATGGCAGGCGCCCATGAGCCACACATCCATGCCCGCTACGTCGCGTGTCTTCTATGGCTGGTTCGTGGTCGCTGGTGCCTTTGCTGTCACTTTCGTCGGCTTCGGCTGTGCCTACACCTTTAGCGTCTTCATGGTGCCACTACAGAAGGCCTTCCACGCATCATTGGGGTCGGTGTCACTCATCTTCTCGCTTGCGGGCTTTCTCTATTTTGCCCTGGGGATCGTCAGCGGTCCGCTCGCCGATCGGTGGGGTTCGCGGCGGCTCGCCATCATCGGGATGATCCTGACGGGGCTCGGCCTCGTCATCGCGGGCATCGCGCCCAACTTGACCGCTGTCTACGCGGCTTATGGACTGGGCATCGGTCTCGGAGTCGGTTGCTCCTATGTTCCCGCTATCGGCGCCGTCCAACGATGGTTCCTCCGTAAGCGCGGGCTTGCCTCCGGCCTCGCTGTGAGCGGGATTGGCGCCGGCACGCTCGTGATGCCGCCTCTCGCTTCGCTCCTGATCGAGACTTTTGGCTGGCGCAATGCCTACGTCGCGCTTGGAGTCCTGGCCGCCGTCGTTGGTATCGGCATGGCGCTTCTCATCGAAAACGACCCTCGCGACCGAGGACTCGGGCCTGACGGCGCTATCCCTCATCACCCAACTCACACGAGGCAGGCTGCGGGCGTGTCGATCCGTGATGCGGTGACATCATGGCGTTTCGTGGGACTCTATCTCGCCTGCCTCATCGGCTCCTTCGGGCTATTCGTTCCGTTCGTTCATCTCGTCCCATACGCACAGGACCACGGGGTCCCTTCATCCTCGGCGGTCTTTCTGTTGAGCCTGATCGGTATCGGCAGCACCGTCGGACGCTTCTTGCTGGGTAGCTTGGCCGACCGAATGGGCCGTCTGGTGGCTGTGCTTGCCATGTTCATCGGCATGGCTTTCTCAGACATACTCTGGATCATTTCCACCGACTTCTGGCCCCTTGCCGCCTTCGCGCTGATCTTCGGAACGTTTTACGGCGGATTCGTCGCCCTATTGCCTTCGGTCGTGATGGACGACTTCGGCGGACGTAACGTCAGCGGCATCATCGGTATTCTCTATACGAGCGTCGCCTTCGGCACGCTCGTTGGCCCCAGCGCGGCCGGTTATGCCTTCGACATCGTTCACAGCTACACGCTGCCGATTTCCGCCAGCGTCTGCACCAACATCATCGCGGCGTGCATCATAGCCGGAACGGCTCGAGCGCCGATCCCGCCGCATAAAGCTGGAGGGACGCATGGGGAGTGATATCAACGACGTGAGTGTCCAGTCTTTACGGCAGGAAGATCGATCCTCTTGGCTGCCGCTGTGGCGGGATTACCAAACTTTCTACAGGATCGATATCGTGCCCGAGGTATCGGCGCAGACCTGGGCAAGGCTGCTCGACACGGCAGAGCCAGTGGCTGGCGCGTTGGCCTGGTCCGGCGCGGCTGCCGTGGGCTTGGTGCATCACATTCGGCATCGCTCTTGTTGGACGGTCGGCGATTATTGCTACCTCCAAGACCTCTTCGTCTTGCCACAACACCGTGGGGCAGGAATTGGCTCCAAGCTGATCAAACATGTGTATGCCGAAGCGGCGCGGCATGGCTGCTCGCGCGTTTATTGGCTGACCCACGAAACCAACGCTATGGCGATGCACCTCTATGATCGCATCGCCGAGAGATCCGGATTCATCCAGTACCGCTACAATCTCTCGGCGAACATCACTTCTGGAGAAAGCACATGAGCGAGACAGCCGCCGGATTCAAACGTGATCAGGCTGGAAGCCTTCCTGATCTCCTCGGATTCGAATGGATACACGCCCAGGATGGCCTCGTTGAGGGGCGGTTCAAAGTTCTCAAGCATCATCTCGCCCCCAATGGCTATCTCCATGCAGCGGCTGCCGTTGCGCTAGCCGATACAGCGTGCGGGTATGGTTGCAAGGCGATGCTGCCAGAATCTGCAGTTGGTTTCACGACAGCTGAGCTGAAGATCAATTTCCTCGGTACGGCGCGTGAGGGAACCGTGACCTCTCGGGCGCGGATTGTGCATGCAGGACGCACAACCCAAGTTTGGGATGCAGAAGTGTTCAGCGAAGTCTCTAGAAAGACTATCGCGCTATTTCGATGCACGCAGATCGTCCTCTATCAGTCGGCTTCTATCTCCGAGCCGCCCATCGCCGGCCAGAGGACCGGTTGAGCGAGCGAGGATAGTCCACGGGCAAGAGAGCGATTTTTGCCTCTTGTGTCACTTTATCATTGCAGAGAGTTCCGTCCCGAGGTGGTGTGCAGTAAAAACGTTATTTTGCAGAGGCTGATGGTCAGAATGTTTTGTGAGTCAATGACCGTAGAACGGCCAACTGTACCATCGGGCGGATTAGTTCCCCGTCCGCGGCTGCTCAATGCCGGAGATGGACGGCTTCTTTTTGACCAGAAAATCGACCAGCAGTTTGACGCGCGCGACGCTTGTCCGTCCAGGGCTGATGAGCATGCTCAACGGTACGGGTGGCGGCGAGTAGTCCAGCAGGATGGTTTCAAGCTGCCCTCCCGCGAGAAGATCATCCACCAGCCAGATATGGGCGGGACCGAATCCGTGCCCTGCCAAGAAGGCTTCACGCGCTGTAAGCCCCTGATCGACGCACAGCCGTCCCCAGAACGGCACGATGTTGATTTCCGCTGAGATCTGACCCGGGGATTCCATCGAGATTTGACCCGCCCATAGTTTATGATTTGAGTTTCAT
>DAIDMG010000184.1 GCA_027449105.1 Acidiphilium sp.
AAACCAAGCACGCGCCGCGTCCTCGTCAGGAAACATCTCATTGAAGGCGCGAAGGGTCATCGTCATGCTTTGTTCTACGTCTAGTCAACTATTTAGTCAACTTAATAGTTCCGTGTCCAGATATCATGGCACAGCGAGCCAAGCAGTCGCGCTGAATGGTGGGATGGTGCCCGTCAGCGGGCACCCCTCGGGCACTGCCGCGATAACCTCCCCCCGGCCATGCACGCAGGCCAACGGAGAGTCTCCGAAATTCGCTGCAATTGTCAGCATCTCGCCTGTTCCAAGGCGCCATGCTGCCCGGATACCCGTGGTGCCAAGCGCGTTGGCACCAGTAGAGTATGCTCCCACGATACCGGGTCCAATCCGGTTGTGACGGACAGCCAGAAGCCGGCGATACAGCACACGCCAGGCCGTTCCATCCTGTGTGCAACCGCTCGCGTCGAATATCGAGGCATGGAACGTGGCAGGATCGTTCGGATCCGGAATCATTTGTTGGCCACCACCAGGGGCGGTAGCGTTAAAGTCGGCAAACTCCAAACGCCGGCCATGCTTCACTGCCTCGGCCAGATCAGACGAGAGATGGTCAGTAAAGTACAGGAACGGCGTCGTCGTCCCGCACTCCTCACCCATGAACAGCAACGGGATTTGCGGCGACAATAATACCAGCAGGATTGCAGCCCGCAGCGCAGCGGGGTCGGCAAGGGTAGTCAGCCGCTCGCCGAATGCGCGATTACCAACCTGATCGTGGTTCTGCAAAAAAGTTACAAATGCCGTGGGCGGCAAATGTCTGGTGGGCGTGCCGCGCGCCCTACCTTTGCGATAGGCCGACGCTTCTCCCTGATACGCAACCCCCTCGGCTAGACATCGCGCCAATTTAACTGCGGCGTCGGGATAATCGCTGTAGTAGCCGCCCTGCTCGCCGGTCAGTAGTACGTGCAGGCAATGGTGTGTGTCGTCTGCCCACTGGGCGTCGTAAAGACCGTCACCGAGTAGCGTGCCATCATTTTTATCGTTTTCCAGTACCAGGTGGATATACCGGTCCGGTGCCACAGCGGCGCGGATCTCCCGCGCCATGCCACGAAGGAAAGCACGGTCATTGATTGCGTGCACCGCATCAAAGCGCAACCCGTCAAAATGGAACTCGTTGAGCCAATAAATCGCATTGTCAATGAAGAAACGGCGCACTTCGGGTCGGCGTGTGTCGATGGCACTGCCCCAGGGCGTGTCGACGTCGCCGCGAAAGAAATCTGGCGCGTAGCTTGGAAGATAATTCCCATCGGGACCAAAATGATTGTAGACAACATCAAGAAACATCATCACCCCAGCCCCGTGAGCGCTATCAATCAAACTCTTCAGCGCATCGGGTGAACCGTACGCAACGTCTGGCGCGTAGGGAAGAACTCCGTCGTAACCCCAATTGTGATTCCCGGGAAAATCCGCGATTGGCATTAGCTCGACCGCTGTGACACCAAGGCGCACGAGATCAGGCAACATCGCTTGGATTCCAGCATAACCACCGCAGATTCCAGGATGAACTTCGTATAGTACGGTCTCGTGCCAAGGGCGTCCACGCCAGGTGTGAAATCGCCACTTGAACGTATCTGGGCCCACCAACACGCTTGCGTCATGCACATCACCATCCTGAAGACGCGACGCCGGGTCGGAAACAGCAAGATCGGGCGCGATGCGGAACCGATATCGAGTGCCGGGCCGCGCCGGTAATTCGAGCACGAACCAGCCACCCGCGTGCGCCACCATAGGAACAGGAGGCCCACCATCAAGTTCAAGGCCGACCGAGTCCCTTCCGGGCGCCCAAAGTGTAAAGCGCGCCGTACCGGCGTCGATCATTCTGGCGCCGTGGCGATGCGTCTCGGTAGCGGTCACAAAGCGCAAGCCGCTGTTTGGTCCGCCCAGGTGACAAGGACGTGGAAAACATCCATGATCATTGGTTCCTTTAGAGCCTGATCAAAAAGATACCTACTACTTTCAATAGCGCAATAGCGTGCGACTTTGCTGGATTGCAACAGCCCAGTGCGTTACGACGTCTCACACAAAAGATCCGGCACGATTTTCCGGTTTCCGCACCGCGAGGTGGAAACTAACAATGTCCTTCACAAAGGACCTGCCGAGAAACGGACCATCAGCCGCATTTCAGATATCCAGACATGACCATGGCGTCTACAATCTTGCTTCTACCGCCAACGTCTTACATAAATGACGAACATTGATGTTCCAGGGCGATATTATCGACGGGCTTTCATTTTCCTGGCAACACAGATCACTTAATGTACCGTTAGATTTTCTTCTTGACCCGCCGCTCTGACAGAGCCATTTCCCGAATTCCAAACAATGAAGACCCGTGTTTTTAACGTTTTCAATGTTCTGGCTCATAATGAGCCACTGCATGGCAAAGTCCGAACTTACCCACGAAGCATAGGACGCATACATGCGTTAGCCGCACAGGCATTACAGGCCGTTGGTACAGACTTCGGTCACTTGGGCTTGAGACACCACGTGTGGCACTATTTTTTTCTGACGCTACTCGCTCGCTGCAAGGCACGACGAGCCTCAACTCAGACTCAGGCCCTTCGGTCCCAAGCGCCCCAAGAGCGGTTTCAAGCGGAATTGAAACCAAACCGCCAAGTAAAACGGAGCTAGGCCAAACACCCCAGGCCGACGCCACCTGTCGCCGAGCTGAGCGTCAAAATCATCCGAGGCCGGGGAGAAGGATTTTCAACCCCTGGACCACCATGCTGACAGCAATCGCAGCAAGGATCATGCCCATCAGGCGGGTCATGACGACGCGCATGCGGGCAGAGAGAAGTTTGCCAATGGCAGAAGCGAAGTAAAGGACGACGAAGAGGGCAGCAAGAAGGGCAATGAGCACAAGCGCGAAGGCAACGTAGTCGGGCGCACCACGGATCTGTCCTGCGTAGATAATAAGAGTGGCGATAGTGCCAGGGCCAACTATGAGCGGAAAAGTCATCGGGTAGAAGGCAATACTGTTCTCGGCGTCTTCCGCTGGAGTAGACTCGGCCGTTTTCTCGTGGTCGCCGCGCTCATGCGCGGTAATCGGGTGCCCGTTGAGCATTGAGAAGGCTATGCCTAGGAGGACGAGACCACCTGCGACTCGGAACGAATTTATGGAGATCCCGAAGAAGCCGATAATGGCGTTTCCCGCGACAGAAATGACAATGCACATGATGGTCGTATAGGTCAGGACCTGGACCGCGATGGCCCTCTGGTCCGACAAGGACTGGCCCGTCGTCATTGCAAGGAAGATGGGCAAGTTGATGAAAGGGTTCATGATGGCAAAGAGTGTGCCCATGAATTTGGCGGCAAACATCATATCCAAGGTTTTGCTCCCTCCTATGTTGGATCAGCTAGCTTAGCTGGTGCCTTACAGAACGGATTTCATCGCGGCATTATTGGATTGAAGGCAAGTGCTGCGAGAAGAAGATCATGCGAACTTGATGGCAGGTCGGCAGGACGGAGCCCAGCGGAGCGAAGGTCTGATGTTTTCGGTGCGCGTATACCCAGCGCCTGCAACGGTTTACTGGGGCCGAACGGGTCTGCTTTTGTATTTTTCCGCGCAGCAAACGGTGCGGCTGCACTATCGGGAAGGCACAAGATCATCGCCCAAAAATGGAGTGTACCAGTGTGGCGCCCGAATGCTTAAGGAACCGTGTCCCGGTTTTCTACGTCTAATAATACCGGTCGTGGAGTGTCATCATCGGCGGGCGCTGTTATCGAGACCTTTCTGTGAGAAAACACCTTTCTTGGACAATGTATTGATCAAGGCGTCTCGTGTCAGGATCGGTCTGTTGTAGCATTACCGCGACGTATAGCATTGTTTAGCATTGTTGCACCTTATTGAGTCCGCCAGAAGCGTTAGGGTGTTCAGCAAGGTCTTTCTGATTAGGTATGATCGTTACGGATTGTGGCACACCGCGGCCAGGATAAGTGGATGGACTAGTGGCGCGTCTGCGCCTGAAAAAGAATTGTTGGCGGTATGTTTCGGCGAGCATGGCGTGGT
>DAIDMG010000185.1 GCA_027449105.1 Acidiphilium sp.
AAGTCGGCGAGGAGGCCAGAGACTTTCTGGAAATTGAAAATCTCCTTCTGCCGTGAGTTGATGTCGGCGTACTTGACGCGCTGGAATGTAACCATGGTATGCGCCCTAACGTCTGACATAACCGACTGGCTGGAGGCGGGCGAAGGCCGCTGTAAGCCAGTCCGTGTTGATGGATGGGTTAGGCTTCTGGCCGCTCATCACGTGCCCAGAGAAGAAATCGTTTGAACTCCTTGAGGTCGCTTTGCGTTGTATTGACGACGCCCAGAATCATGTATGAGAAATAGAGCAGAACCAACAATATAAGTAGAGATGCAACCGTGTACTTGGCCGGCCAATGCCCAGCGGCACTACCAAGAATTGCAAAGACAGCGGCAAATAAGAATGTAATTACAGGGTGTGAAGAAACAGGGGGCACGGAATTTGACTGAATTTGCTCAGACAGAAATGCCAGGGCTCCTTGAATATCCTGCCTGCTAGCAACGCCATTCAGTTTCTCTCGGAACTGCAAGTAACGCACATACTGATAGTCTCTTTCAAAATATTTCATGCGCTCTGGATGCGCCGAATATTCATGGGAAAACGCCGACTTGTGTGCTTTATAAAACAACCATCCCCATGCGCAAGCAGCTGCGAGCATCAGTAAAAAATAAGGCCAGTTCGGGGTGAGAATAAACTGAAGGGATGCAAAGACCGCGAAGAACGCCTTTGTGGACCAAAGTAGCCATTTGAGTCTACTGGATGCTCCTTGATAGATGCTAAGGGCAACCTTCCAACGAGGTACCGAGCGGTAGAGACCATAGAGTTTTAAAAAGCTATCCATAAGAAACCTAACGTAGAGCTAACCGGCGCTGCGCGGCTTTATCGCGCAGCGTCCAGCGACCAAAGGGAGCGAGGTTGAGCGCCATGTTATGCCGCACCCAAGTATGGCTGGAAGAGAGCCTTGAGTTCACGGTTTTCCTTAGCGAACCAGTCTACGAGCCCCTCTACATTCTCCTCGGCGGTGGCGTACTCACTATCATGTGGGTTGTTCTGCCCGCCCGCAATGCGGTCGACCAGCCTCTGGAGCTTCCACGCGCCATTAACGAAGGCCTTTGCTTTCTCCTCAACATCCGGCATGTCCAGATGTCCGTGCTGCTCGATTTCCCACTTGAAAGTATCAATGCGCTCCGTGAGCTCTCGGCTTCGGTTTACTTCGCCCATGTGATAAAGCGTCCAGTACGTCGAGCAGTACTTCGAGAAGTGGTGCATTGACTGGAACACCTGCAGCCGCAACGGGCGGCGGCTTTCGCGAACCGCAATGAGATTGGCCCGCTCTGCAGCTATCCTTTGCCCGCGTGCATAGATCGCCGAGAGAACGGAGATCAGCAATGCAATGGCTGCAATGACGTCGGAGACCTTGATGTCCAGATCAAGCGGTATAACGTTCGCGGTAAGTGGCAAAATGGAGTGGTGACAAATTTGTGTTATTCAAGCACAAAGTTGGCGCCGCGGAGGTTAATCTACCTTGACCGCGCTTGTTATGCCTTCTCGCCGCCACAAATTTGCCAATCATTCTCTGGGTGAAGGTGAATGTCTTTTTCGGCAGTTCTCACTACCCATGGCTTAATGACTAATGTTGGAGAAATCGCCATCACAGAATCTCCTAGCCCCACAATTTCGCCTTCAAACTGAATGCTGTCTTTTTGGAATCTGAACCTTTTTCCAATGTATTTTTCTATATCATCATATTTTAGCTGCATATTGCCTCGACTAAGCACCCCTGATATAGAGAAAGACTTCGCTTCATTTTTCCACTCTCGCAATATGTTGCCACAGCATAGACAACTGATCGAGTCCGATTCCTTATGTCCTAAATCCCATATCTCTATCTCATAATGTGCTCCACATCTCTTGCACGACTCAGTTGTTCTCCATGTCATACATTTCCCCTTGCTATTTTTTAGCGGCATAACGGGGCGCGAGTTGTGCGGCACCCGCGTAGCGGTGTCCGCTCGAACGTTGAATTAACCGGCTCCGCGCTTTTGCGGAGTCCGGGTTGAATGTCGGGTTAGGCTTGGCGATGGCTCTACAAGACGCCCGGTAACGTATTTGTGAAGGACACTGGCCATTAACGTTTGATAAGGAATTGCTTCTTCTGCGGCCTTGGCTTGAATATCGTCAAGATCACGGGATGAGATGCGAATATTGACCCTCTTGTCTTTAGCCAGAGAAGTCGAGGCCATTGCTGCAAAACGTGCAATTTCACTTTTATCTTTTGGAGAAGGCTGCCATTCATCTCTTTCAAAGGAGGCCAGAATTTCTTCCTCCAGTTTTCTTTCTTTGTCCATTTCAACGCTCCTCATTAAGATAGATACGAGTGGCTTTCCTGCTCGGGATAATCGTTTTCAGGAAGACCTCTTGTTTCGTCTCCACAAACGGCACCAGATAGGCGTAGCCACGAATACGAACCACAAACATGCGTTGGTTCGGATATTGATCTGTGTTTGGATGGTCTAGCACGACAAGGAGGTTCCCATTCGACATGGCCGATAACACCTCCTCAAAAGATACGCCTCGCTCAGCCTTGAGGCGGATATTTTTCTCGGTGCTCCAGTTCACAGGTTTCATAATGCGGATATTACACCTGTGTGCCTTATGGCATCAAGATGCCTAACGGGGCGTGAGTTGTGCGGCACCCGCGTAGCGGTGTCCGCTCGGACGTTTAAGTTCACCAGCGGGCGGTTTTTTGCCCGTCTGGTGGAACGCAAGGTTAGCCACCTTGATGCTCCTTGAAAAACGTTTCAGGTCCTTGGTATTCCAGTGGCCCCGGTTGTCTGACGCCCAACGCCAGCATCAGCCGCGCCGCTCTTTGGCGTCGGCTGCATGCTCTTGTTGGGCGTCGCGGTTTCGAGTAGCCGCCCGTTCCTCCGTTTTTGCCGGTTCGAACAGAACAAAACCTGCGTACCGTTTCATCTCTCGGCGACGCGCCAGCGACGCGAAAAGTCCCAGAATACGCATCGCAAGTCTTATCGGGAGAGGGAACGGCGCCGGACGATGCAGCCGTTCCGCTTCAATCGCGAAATACCGCGTTTCCTTCGGCTTCCAGCCGATCTGCGCAAAGAAGCCGAAGTAGTCTTTCGGCTCGAACAGAAACGGGGCGTTCTTCATCGCCTGACTCATGCCACTTCGCCGTCGGTATTCATACGATGCCGGGGAGAAATAATCCGCTACCCAATATCTTATTGACTCATGCGAGCGCAGGTCCGCCCCGAGGGAGGCAACAGCGTCTTCGGAAAGATAGGGCGTGACAGCCTCGGTTAGTACGAGGACTCTCTTCGACTGGGCCGCCACTTCGTCGAGAAATGTCCGCCGGGCAGTAACGTCGGCAAGATCCAGCCTGACCCGCTCTACTCGGCATCGTGGCGTCTCGCCAGAAAGACGGATTTCCTTCAGCTCTATGACGTGCGGGTAATCCACTTCGATCCAGCGGAGCGATTTAGGCAGCTCCATACGGTATGGCCTGGTGTCCAGCCCCGCGCCCAGGTTCAGAATCGTGTCCACGCCCTCGGCAATTGCGTCTTGAATGAAGTCGTCGATAATCCGAGTGCGAATCACGACCGTCCAGCCGCCGATGAATGCCTGCTTCGGAAGACTGCCAATTATTTTCCTGCCTTGCTCGCCGGCGAGCTTCGCAGCGAGCGGATCGTGAAACATTGCGTTCGGGCGATCCGTCTCTATGGCCCGGTAAGCGGCGGCCATTAATGCAGTATCGGACACTTGATTGATCACGGATTCGTTCATCTGGATTTGTGCCTATGGAGAGCCCCACTTCATCTGTCCGCCTATGCAAGCGACGAAGATACGTTTCACGGCGCCCAACGTGTTAGGTGAGCGGCCTCGCGCGGCTTTATGCACGAAGTCCGCTCGACCGCAGGGTTGGGCCGCACGATTTTACGCAGCAAGTTCTTGCAGAACTTCGGGGTGGCGTTCTGCGACGCGGAAGAGCGTTTTTGCCGCGCCTGACGGCTCCCGGCGACCCTGTTCCCAGT
>DAIDMG010000186.1 GCA_027449105.1 Acidiphilium sp.
AGACGCTTCCTGGGCCGTGATCGTCAAATGCAAAGCCGCCACGCATATGCGCATGATAGCACAACTGATGCATTCCTGACCAGATTCTTGCATCTTCGAACTGGGCTTTAGACCTAGAATCAATGCTCCAAACCTACCGACCGGTCATGATGCGTTCGACCAGTTCCTTGACTGTGGGAATGAAACCATTTGAATAGAATGGGTCGGCTGCAAAGCGGTAGCCATTGTGGCCGCTAAACATGAGATTACGATCGACCGAAGTCGGGTCTTCAAAATCATGGACGATGTCTTGCAACGTCTTTTGGATGCAAAAGCTGCGTGGATCGGCTTTTTTGCCATTGGTAAAATCCGGAGCTTCCTGTGACCAATTGGAAAACCGGCATTGCGACAGGCAGCCCATACAGTTCACCTGGTCGCGTCGGATTGCCTCGGCCTGCTCAGGAGTAACAAAGATTAGCGTAGAATCGGGGGTTCGCATCGCTTCAGTGTAGCCTTCTCGTTCCCATGCTAGCGCGCGTTCTTGGTCAGCTGGGGTCATCCAGACCGAGCGCTTGCGAGGGCCAATTCCATGCTCGACCGTGTGTTCGCCAACAGATTCTGTCGAGTAAGGCACTTGCCGTTCGTTACGATGCCGCAACTCCTTGATAAATTCGTTATTTACCGCACTCGAGTAGAAACCTGTAGGTGAGAAGCGATTGAGAAAAATGTCACCTTTTTTTAAAGTCAGCAGCCGCTGCTTCCAAGCTTCGCTGATTGGGCTTTCGCGCGTCAGCAGTGGGCGCGTGCCGAACTGGAACGCAATCGGACCCAGATCTGGGTTGTCAATCCAGTCTTCCCATTCTTCCAGCCACCATACACCGCCAGCCATGATTATCGGCGTGTTATCGAGTCCGTATTCACGCATCTGCTTACGCAACGCGATGACGCGCGGAAGCGGGCTTTCGGGTTTGGTTGGATCTTCACTATTTGACAGCCCGTTATGGCCACCAGCCAGCCACGGGTCCTCGTAAACGACTCCTCCGAGAAGATCCGCTACCTTATGGTAGGCTCTGCGCCAAAGCGCGTTAAAGGCACGGGCCGATGAAATAATGGGGTAGTAATGGACATTAAACTTGGCAGCAATTTCGGCTAGCCGGTAAGGCATACCGGCTCCGCAAGTGATACCGTTAATCAGGCCTTTGGCGCCGTCGAGGATGCCATGAATGACGCGCTCGGCTCCACCCATTTCCCAGAGGATGTTCGCATGAATGCGGCCGCGCCCATTGGAGGTATCATGGGCTCGCTGTGCTTGGGCAATGCCGCCTTGAATGGCGTACGCGACGAGTTCCTCATGGCGTTCACGCCGTGTGCGGCCATGGTATACTTGTGCGATAATACCTCCGTCGGGATCGTAGCTATCGGCATTGACGGCGCTGAATGTGCCAACACCACCGGACGCCGCCCAGCGTCCAGCCGACAGGCCGTTCGAGACGGCCACCCCTTTGCCACCTTCCACAATGGGCAGAACGTCGATACCGCCCATACGGATTGCATTGATCGCCTTCATATTGCGTTCGACCTACTCATCACAAAAAACTCTGCCAAAAATGCTTTGTAGTTTCACTGGGTGCGTTACCAATACCCAAGAGGTGGCACAAGATACCACAAGATATAAAGCATATCATCAAACTTGCACGTTGGGCGTGGGATTGCCAAATTTGACGCGCCGAAACGGCCACGAGAGGCAGAGTGACTGTCGCCGCCCCCCCCCATATTGTGCGCTTGCGCCGCTAAAAGATCGCCTTCTGTCCCAGCACATTTGGTCACCACTGCTATAAAGGAGAGTTTTCCGTGAAGCAGCTCGAAGATAACTTCAGTCATCGGCTTAGAGCCAACAACCAGAACGGTTCCCGCAGTCACACCCCCGACCACGCGAAATGCCACAGACTACCCGTGGTAAGGGAGCAATTGCAACGGTGCGCGGCAGTGTAGTGGACCAGAATAGCACAGGGTGACAGATGGCATTCCACTATAGCCACATCGACAGGAAGCAGACAATCGCGCCTCGGCAAGCCATCTCGCTCGCGAACATTCCCCTACGGAGACTGCGACCGGACAATGCATCGAGGTCAGTTGCGTGGGCCGTTTCAATGGCTTCATACGGCCCAGGTCAAGCATCTTTGTCACGATGCGACGAAGGGACCTTGTGGCTAGATGTGACATGTTTAGGCAATGATCCGGTATGTCGATAGGCAATTTGGCTACATATTCTGCACCCCGAGTTTGTGTTCCGGATATTTTAAGGGAACGAACCGCGACGACCGAGTCAGACGAGCATTGCTGGCTACGGTGCAGACATCAGGGTTGTACGAGGTGGTAACACCTTAGCATCTTTGTGAGGAAGAAAGAACTGTTCAGATCTTCCGGAGAGAGCGCGGGGATTACCGGTGGTGTTTGCGATGATGAGGCTTTCATGTTGCGGATTAAGGATGTTACAGGCGTGAAAATGTGATGGAGCCAAAAGAATTCTGAAAGTGGGAACGCTGTTTGCTAGTTGGGCTTGATTGAAATTGCCTGCAGTGCAATTCGACGGGAATGAGTCTGGAATTTTCAGAGGCAGAGATCCTCCGCTATTCACGCCATATTTTGCTGCGGGAGGTCGGCGGTCTGGGGCAAGCGCAGCTGCGCGCTGCCTCGGTGTTGATTATTGGTGCCGGTGGCCTTGGGTCTCCGGCTGCACTTTATCTTACGGCGGCGGGTGTTGGACGAATTGGCCTAGTCGATCACGATGTTCTTGAGCTGTCAAATTTGCAGCGGCAGATAGCGCATGCGACAGCTCGGGTTGGGCAGAGCAAAGTGGCATCTGCAGCTGAGGCGATGTGTGCCATCAACGACCTGGTAACGGTTGATCAACATCTCTTGAAAGTTGGGCGCGGCAATGTGGACGGCCTGATCGGAGATTACGATCTAATTCTTGACGGGACGGACAATTTTGAGACGCGTTTTCTGGTTGCCGATGCCTGTGTGAGACAGCGCAAGATCCTGATTTCAGCTGCGGTCTTGCGGTTTGAGGGACAAATTTCAACATTTAAGCCGCACGAAAGTGCTGAATACCCATGTTATCGGTGTCTCTATCCAGAGCCCCCCGAGCAAGGCTCGGTACCTAGTTGTTCGGAAGCAGGGGTGCTGGGCTCGGTAACCGGCGTAATGGGGTGTCTTCAGGCAACAGAGGCATTAAAGGAAATACTTCACGTTGGTACGTCGTTAGCAGGAAATCTCTTGATATGGGATGCGCTCAGCGTCCGCTTTCGGCGCATTGCTATTCCACGTGACCCCAACTGTACCGCTTGCAGCCATGTCCCTTAAGAGGATGCCGTGGATAATTTTCTGCTTGCTCCTGCTCTGCGCGTGGCACGCGCCTGCAGTCGGGCCAGGACCGGGACCAGCTAAGGGTCAATCGACCGGCTGGCCGATTCCTCGTTTCGAAAGTCTCGCTTCAAATGACGTTTTTCTCCGTGCAGGGCCAGGTTTTCAGTACCCTATTTTATGGGACTATCACCGTTACGATTTACCGGTGGAGGTAATCGGCGAATTCAACGTATGGCGCCACGTTTTGACGCCTGATGGTGCGACAGGATGGGTAGATGAGGTGTTGTTGCATTCGCTCCGCAGTTTTATCGTTACCGGGCAACGGCACGTGCTGCGTGCCGCGCCAAGATCAACCTCTGCACCCGTAGCGTATCTTGAAAAGGGCGTCATCGGCATTATCCGTTCCTGCTCAAACCGGCTGGATTGGTGCAGGGTGCGCGTTGCACATCATAACGGTTGGCTTAGGCGCCAAGATTTTTGGGGAGCATTCAAAGGCGAGGTCATCAAGTGATTTGGTGTCCACGGCAAGCGAAGTTCGGGCACGAAAACCCTAATTCAGCAGATACGTATCAACCGGCGGCCTGATGTTTTCCACAAGATTCTTATCTGAACGGTGCCACAATATATTGAGCAATTGCTGGTATTTGTATACTCTATATAGTGCAAGA
>DAIDMG010000187.1 GCA_027449105.1 Acidiphilium sp.
AGCTTCCTTGAGGGAGGTGGCCGCACATGGGAGTAGTGGGTGGGGCTGCAGCAACAACGGCTGAAGAGAAACCGCCGGTTCTACCGATCGACATGATCTGCAGGACGCTGTTTGATTCTCCCCAATACTCAACTAAACTTCGCAAACGTTACCACATTGAGCAGGATATCAGCGGTCAGGCGCTACGGGATGCCATCGCTGAGACCTTTGCCGAATGTGTAACCCTAGACCGTAGCGTGCAACCGACTTTGGCCGATATATTCAAGGCCGGCGTCCTGGCAATAGGAAGCAACTCACGCCCGTGGCATCTGTTTCTGGGGAATTTACCCAAGATTTCTGACGCCCTTTACCACTTTGACGCAATCGCGGTTAAAAACGTAACGTCCCCTGAAGAGGACCGTCGAAAAGTAGCAAGCCAAATCAAAAAACTCCTCGGCGGCATAACTGCCGGTCGGGACAGCACTTCCATATTGACCTTCGCCACAAGCCTCGCAAGCAATCCCACGTACGCGGACGATCTAAAAGAGGCTGGCGATTGGTTCCGGCATTTTCTGAACAATTTCACAGAACATCGGGTCTTGGAATCCAGTGTGACAATTTGCGTTGCGCTTCTACTGGGGAACAAAGCATGTAGGCGCAGGGCTCTTTTCCATAACGATAAAATTCAGAAGATCGATGGAATGGGTGTCACTTTAGCTACCGAGTTTCTTCGCAATCTCGGGTGGCCGGCCTTTAAACCTGACCGGCATATCCGTGAGACACTTTCGCATTGGTATACCCCCGAGACGCGGACTCAATACGCCGGCCCGATTGCGCAAAGAGTTGCCCAAGCGTTCGGAGGATTGACCCAGTTAGATCTTGAGCTCGTGGAAATCGCGGCACTTGGGGCGGTCGCCACACCCCCTGCCATGGAATTAAATGTCGCCGACCAGCTAGTGTGGCTCTATAGAGCCACCGTGGGAAGGATAGGACTCTCGACCCTATCTCACAACGCAACCGAGCACAAACGATTGGCTACATGAGAACCATAGGCGCTTCGGCACAAACAAATCCGGTGCATCAAATGGAACCCTCCGAGATTAGTGAACGAGGCTATTTTTGGTGGAGTAACCAGCCAATTCCACGTACGCAGTTTGCTCCGAACGAAGGTGCCTAAGGGCTCCTGAGAATTAGCAAAGATGGTCGTATTAGCCTTGATTTAGACAACACCTTGTCACGGCACCTGGGTAACAGTCTCAATGTCTGGGGCGCACCAGCACACAATATCTCTGGCATCCTAACAAATTGCAGAAAACGAGTACTTTTGGTCAAACCCTTCGTGAAAACTCTCCGACTTAGCACTAATAGCCCGTCACCAGAACGTTTTGGCAGTAAGTATTGCATTGTTGGCTACGATGACCGTATTAGCGAAAATCTAAAGAAGCCATTTTGTCGAATGGACATCTCCTTGTCTTCCGTTGACCAATGGTTCAGCCGCAGCAGCATAGACGTCAAATCGACACGTCGTTCAACAAAAATAACCTACCGTGTACGAAAACCTCTAACGTCTACTATCTCGGGTGGCTCACTCGGCTTAGAATATCGCTGTGACAGACCTCCGTCTAATACACCTCGTCGTTAGGTAGTCCTCCCCAAGGATAAGGGGATGCGGAAGTAGAATTTTCTCGGCAAGATGAACGAGGAGATTCTGATGAAAAAAAAAGCTGCTTCACCGAAGCCCAGATCATGGGGGCGCTGCGTTAGGCCGATCTTTGTGTCCAAAGACGAAGCATATACTGCAGCTCAACAGAAGTAGGCCCATCCCCACCCATCGAGGAGAGCTTCCTAATTCAGTTGAAAGTGTGCTTGTTACTAAGCCGGTCATAAGGAAAATCGCCCCGACAACAGCATTATGGCCATTTCCTAGCTGGATGAGTTCAAAAAAATTGCGCGCGGCAGCTGCTTCTTGACTCCGCTTGCTACGGTCATGCTCAAATGCTTCGATTAGATTCGAATGCTTTTGCGCCGTATCCTGGCGAAATGTCGCGAACTTCTGCGTGAGGTTGGCGACGGCGGTTTCCAGCTCTGCGACGCGATCCTCTAGTGAGCGGTCTGGCGAAGGCGACGGTTTACCAGCTGTGCCAGCCCCGGCAGCACTTGCGCTCGTTATCACGCCAGTTGGAGCGCCTACCTGATAAACTCTACCCCGGTAGCGAGGGATAGTTTTGATCCATGTACGGAATGGAGCAAGGAGGCCCGAGCGGCCAAAATGCATGCGGGTACGGTGAACGTCGTATATCACGGCGGAAATTCCGATTGCTTGTAACCATAAACCGCAGTATCGGTACGAGGCTTCAGTGTGGATGATCACCGCGAGCATTAAAGATACGGCAACAAATAGCGTCATACCCCACGCCGAAGGCGCTTCCATGAAAAGCCACCTACAGAGCCGACGAAGATATGGTTTAGGACCGATAATCGTGGTTATAGCCGTCACAAGTCCTAACACTTCTTACTCCTAATAGCGGGACGCCGCGTCGTTATAGAGTCAATACTCAGGGAGCGATGTAAATCTTGGATGAATGTCCAGGCGACCGCCTCCTCACACTCCGGTTGCCCCTAGATGACCTGCCAGAGCAGGTTCCTGCGGCCCGGGTTGAGGTTTATATTAGCACCTTCACTGGTTAAATCCGCGGGAATCCAAGGCCAGCCACACTCAACCGTCGCACCAACATATTCGTTATTCGCCGATTCCCGGATAACACCTTCGTGATGTAGCCATCGTCGAGTCCCGACATCTCGGCGAAGCCCCGGATACCGTGTTCCGCGACGAGGCCGCGCAGCCAGGCTCTGCATGCCTTGTCGCGTTCCCCACGTTTCCTCTCTTTCTCGTTCACCATCGTGATGGCGTTGGTAAGCCGGACGATGAGCGTTTTGGATAAGCTGGTCCTACCCTTGAGTACCTCGGAAAGAAGGTTTCTCGACACTTTCGCAGCCTTTGCGACCACGCGGATGCTGTGCTGTTCGATTGCGTTCCTAATCATTTCCATCACCTGGGCTTGCACGTCCGGCTGCATGCCGTAGTCGCTTTGGGCTTCGGGATCGGCTCCGAGATGGAATTGCTCTTCCCAGCGATTGGCTTCCTTGCCGATCAGATGGATGCCGTTGGCTACAATATGCCGTCGCCGGGTAACGCCTGTGTGCGTGTAATCACCACCCTCGAACTTGGCCTCGGGGTGGAGGTGGTAACGCAGCAAGGCCTGAGCGTGAGTCTTCAGGCAATTGGCACTGACCGGCAAACCAGTGTTCCGATCGAAGCAGCTTTTGGCTGCCCGGATCAGGTCACGGTCAAAGGGTGCAATAGCCCGTGGCGCATCCATGGCCTTCCGTGTCGCGGTTGCTCTGCGCTTTGTCTTGCCTTCTGCCTCTGCGGCGTTCGGAACGGGGGCGTCTACCAGTTCCATCAGCTTCCTTGCCATGAAAGCCAGCATGAATCCGAATGGCCTCACTTGCTCCCGGTAGGGCTTACCCCGATTGAAATGCTGAAACCACTTCAGAAGCGTCGGTGTGGTGGCTGCGTAATGACTCACAGCCGGTTGGGTGAAGCCGGGCAGATCGTTCAGAAAGACTTGCTCCGGATGTCCCTCAAGGGCCGCGGTAACAATCCGGTACCAGACATCATGTTGCCAACGCTCAACGCCGATCTCGTTAAGCGGAACGATCGGAGCCGGTATGGCTCTTGGTGCGTTTTGCTCACCATACGGAGCAACGAGGTGCCCCAGCCCATGGCCCGAAGCCTTCCGGATAATCGGATGTCCGGCGCCATCAACATTGAACAACGCGTACCGCTTTGACGACACTGCCAAACAGTACAGAGGTTCGAGCTGCCCGCTGTCGCCGTGTTTTCCAATACCGTAGTTTGCTTCTTCAAGCTTAAGGATCGGCCCTTTCTTGTCATACGGGTTGAGGGGATCGAACCAGCCTCGCACTCGATCG
>DAIDMG010000188.1 GCA_027449105.1 Acidiphilium sp.
TTGATGATTCATGAAGCAGCGGTAACCGCGAAGGTAAAATGCCGGTTGCAGAAAAAATTGAGCACAAATACAGCCCCCGTCGTCACCGTCTGGGCGACAATCGGCGGCACGCCAAGCCACGCGTTCGATATAAAAAAAACCGTGGAGTTCACGCCCAGCATCGCCAACGTGACCACCACGTATCGCAATGCCGTCATCCGCCATCCGCGCCGCGAGTGGAACACGATCGTTCGCTGGAGGGTGAAATTCAGAATACATGCTGCAACAAAGCCGATAGCGGACGCTGCCGTGGCGGAGGATAGGCCGGCTGCCAGCAGCGCCTCCAGAATCACGACATGCAGCAAGAACGCGGTGCTGCCAACCACCACATAGCGTGCGAAATACGTCATGCCACGTGGCTCCCGCGGTGAGCGACGACAAAGACCGCCGCCAATGCCAGCGCTGTGGCCAAAGAAAGGGCCCGACCCACGGCCTGCCCTGGCGTCACACCGGGCGATACCTCGATAACCGATGAACCCGCCGCGACCGGCACCACTATCAGACCCATCACGTCAGGAAAAGTCTGACGTGGATTGCCATTAACGCTCACAACTTGTTGGCGGTACCAGCCTTGCGGCAAGCGTACGAAGCCAGGCCGATCGCTGACCAAAGCGACGTGAACCCGATCAGGGGTTACCTGATATCGGCTTACGACAAATCGGCCAACAACCGGCCTGGCATCGGCATGTGCCCGACCGTTCACAGCCACCTGGATCGGGTCCGATACTAGGAGACAATCGGCCACCCCGCTCGCGAGATCCAAGTGCATCCGTGCAGATGCCGTCTCCAGCACAGCGTGAGCATCGAACGCTTGGTGGCCCACCGCCGCGGTCGAGGCCGAGAAAACCACATCATAGGGACAGGCAGGCGCGATCACACGCCCCAGGGGACCGTCCTCGCGTGCTGGAATATCCGATGGCAACCCCATGCTAGCCCGGTTCACCGCCACGACCCGCCTGACCCGCAACTGGCAAAGGAGACCGAGCGCTTCGGAACTCAATTCCTTGCGTGACCGCAAATCATCTCCCACCAGTTCGGCGGCTAGTTCGGCAAAATTCTGGGCTGGCCCGGCAAGCTGGAGATAGCCGCCGACAACGAACTCAGCCGGATAAAGCTGTAATAAGTCCGCGCCGCCGCCGGTGGTTGCCTCAAATCTACCGTTGTCGACGGTTCCTTCAAGCGTGCGCCCGACTTGCGCCGGCTGGGCCAGATAGGCTCCCGCAGCATCGATTTGCGACAAATCGGTCCGAGCCAAGGGCTGTACCGCCGTCGGTCCGAGATCAAGTAGCAGCAGACCGGCCAGCAAAGCCGGAGCTGAGCGATAGGCCGCAAAACGGGCCAGCACGGCCTCAGCGCCAATCCCGGCGAGGATTGCAAGAAACAGAAGGGTAAATATGATGCCGCGCAGGAAGTCGCCGTGAAGCACTAGGGAGATTAGCCCAAGCAAAACCATTAACCACGCCAACCTGCGTTGACCAGACGGCATCTTGATTCTTGCCCACTGGACGCTGCGCCATAATCCAAAGCCAGCCAACGCAACGGCGATGACCCCGAGATACGCTGAAGAATCATGGCCGTAGTTAGTTCGCCACGCGCGCCAAACAAAAAGGTGGTTCAGCACCTCCGCGCTTGGGAGGCCGAGATAGAGAACATGGTCTAGGGCAATGGCGGCGTTTTCGCGGCTCGCTAGCATGGCGGGCATCAAAACCCATGCTGAGAGAGCAACAGCGGCAACAGCAGCGCCAACCAGCTGCGGCAAACGCTGCCACCGGGCGGTCTCCGATAGCAGCATCCCTGCAACATAGATCACCATAAACAAGCCAGCGGCTACGCCAAACGGTGCGTAATTCATTAACAGGCTGGCCGACATCACCGCGAGCCCAAATGTCGCTCCAAGCCCCGGCCGATCGCGCGTCAGGCATTGATGGAGAAATAGGAAAGCCAGCGGCAGGATCGCTATGGACAAGGCGTTCGGCACGGTTCCGCGATATAAGATGAGATGGAGATGAGCGAAGGAGCCTGCATAGATCAGCCCGGAAAACCATGCGCTGCCGCGCCGCAAACCATATTCACGCGCAAGCGCATAGGCGGCGAAACCTGAGCCAATATGTACGAGCAGCAAGAAAATTTTGGTAGCCAGCGTCGGATTATGCACGGCCAGCCCAATCAGCGTGATTGGCCAAAATGTCGTCGGGCTGTAAAATTCTGGAACAGGTTGGCCAAGGAACTGGAAATTGTTCCAATAGGGGTCAAACCCTTCTCTTAGCGCTCGCAAGCGTAATGCAACCAACGCAATGTGATTGCCAAAATCGCCCATCAACAAATGGCCTGGCACGAGATAGGCATGACCGAACCAAAAAAGCGCGGCCAAGAAGATAATCCACTGGGCCAATCCTGCCGACATGATCGCTTCCGACAACCCGGCTGTGCGCCACTCAACCAGGATCACCGCGCAAACCAACAAACCAGCCACAAACAACACCACCAGCATATCTATGGAAAGCTGGTTGAGCACTAATGCGATCACCTCCGAGCGCCCTAGCACGCTTCCCTTCCGTCGGAGCGCCGCAATGACCGAATATTTCAGCGGATCTACGACTACATACGTAAAGCAGGCCATAGCGAGCAGCCAAAGTGCAGCCAAGCCAGCAGCGACGTTGGGCGGGGTGATCGCTCGCAAGGTTTAATGTGATGTCAGAGTAAATTGAATAACATGCGGTTCCATCAAACCATGCAAGAATGGAATATTAATGAAGAACATTAACACGCTGAATATGAAAGTGAACCCAGCAAAGCCAAGAAATCGAAATTCCCTATACAATTTTTCTGGGGCCTGCGCCGCCGATTCTTTTCGAAAGCCAATAGATAAATACCAAGTAAACAATAACCCGAATAAAGGTGCCGTCAATAAAAATTCTATACGGTATTTTATTAGAAAGACAGAAATAAAAAATGCCGCGCACAGCGCATAAAAGAACGAAGACAAGAGAAGAGACTGTTCTGTATAACGACCGAACGAAGGACGATACATGGCAGCCCGCGATCGGTCGCCTATATTATTGTATTCGGCATAGCGCTTCACGCTCATTAAGAAGGCGCCCCCCATCCAATAGGCCAGCAACGCGCTCCCCGGCGGGAGATAAGTAGGGGCCAAAACAAACCAGCCCAACAGAAAACGGATAGGATTGTTGATCGATTCCGATAGCGTGTCGAGGTAGGCCTTATCTTTTGTACGGACCGGCTGAACATTATAAATCAATCCCATCACTAACAAGGCAACGGAGGTCAATAAGAAGGGCGTATTTACTGCTTCCGCACACATCAAGCCGACAGCAGCGAGCACCACGTACTGGAGCGCTACCAAACGTTTGTCCAGCAAACCCCGGGCCCCTGCCCGATGGCTTTTGGTTGGGTGAAACCGATCAAATTCCGAATCGAGGTACTCATTAATCGTGTAATTCGCTGAGGCGATCAGACACAGGCTGACCGCCCCAACCACAAGCCGTTGCATCGGCGGCCAAGCTCCAGGGTGCACCACAATGAATGCGGCGAAGATACCCGGCAACATAAAGATATTTTTAATCCAATGGTCCGGACGAGCAATGCCGATATAATGCCGTACATTTGGCAAAAGCTTGCTAAAGACATCTAGATCAGCGGTGGCCTGAGACCCTGTCTCTTTTTCTCTCATCCGCACCCCTCCGGTGTTTATTCCAAGGCCCGCATCATTAACGTTTATATAACTTTATAACAAAATTCGATCAAGTTATTTTTTTATACACCTCCTCGCCCGCCGGCGGACATCATGTTAGCAATGGTAATGGCATCCCGCAGTCACCCCAGAGAGCCCCGGCCGTGGCACCGAGTGTAG
>DAIDMG010000189.1 GCA_027449105.1 Acidiphilium sp.
GCAGGAGCTAATGTCGTCGGAGCGGCTAACATGCTCGGAGGAAAATACGGAATCTATATCACCCCAGCAGGCACCAAACACAACAACTGCCGAGATCGCCGCTCTTCCGGCGAGGCGTTGACATCACCGTCGATCGCCACACCCAACATCGCGCTCCAGAAAATGTCAGAAAATCAATGCAAAACCTGACCCGCACACAGGTCTCCTAACCACGCCGTCAAGCACTATTTGACGAGGAGGTTATTCCAAGACCCCCGATCTACTGGATATTCGGGAACGGACAAGCAAACCGTCAAGCAACCTAGCAGTCAGGCTGACCGCGCCGCTCGAATAAAATCGTTGATTAGCGTCGAAGACTTTATACCTGGCGCGATTTCTACACCTGACGAGACGTCAACCGCTTTAGCCCCACTTGTTGCAATAGCTGCAGCAACATTCTCTGGAGTCAGGCCACCCGCGAGCAACCACGGCCCTGGCGCATGCCAACCGTGCATGATTTCCCAATCCAAGACCTTCGCGTTTCCACCCGGGCGTTCGGCTCCAGCCGGCGCTTTAGCTTCAATGACCATAGCGTCGACCCCACTTGCATTCTCGGGCAGATCGGCACGTGCGGAAACGCCGACCGCCCGCCAGACTGGAATGTTGAACCACAAGCGCATGTCCCGGCAAATTTCCTCATCTGCGTAGAGCTGCAGCACATCAAGCCTGAACTGCGCTAGAACCGCTTCAATCGAAGCCGGAGTTGGGTCAACGAACAGGCCAACTCGTAACGGTCCGATTGGACTCGCGATCGCAGCTGCCTGTTCCGCCGTCACAAAACGCGGAGATCGGTGAAAGAAAACAAAGCCAACCCAATCAGCTCCGGCACTGGAAGCAGCATGATAGGCCTCACGGCTGTTGATGCCGCAGATTTTGACCTGTATCGTCAACGGATCTCATCCGCTATTTCTTTAGCGATGGCCGCCGCCGCCGCACCAATGTCGGCCGCCTCAGTAATGGGTCGACCGACGACCAGATAATCCGCACCAGCTCGGACCGCATCTGCGGGAAACGCAACCCGAATCTGGTCCCCTTGTATGGCACCTTTTGGACGAATGCCAGGCACGACCAAGGTCGGGCCAGCACCAAACTCAGCCCGAAGCATGGATAGCTCACGTGGCGAGCAGACCAGGCCATCGGCTCCAGACTCGAGAGCAAGGTGAGCCAAGCGCAGGACATGCCTACTGGCTGAATCAGCAACGCCGGTCGCGGCCAAGTCGTCCGATGACAAACTCGTAAGTACTGTGACAGCGAGGAGTATCGGCCGTTCACCACCTGCAGTCTCAACCGACCTGCGAGCCGCTGCTATCATTTTCCCGCCGCCAGCGGCATGAACCGTCAGCATGGCTGGTCGACGAGGTAAAACGGACCGAATGGCACCAGCGACGGTGTTTGGAATGTCATGAAATTTAAGGTCAAGAAACACCTTATGGCTCCCCGCAACAGCAAAGGCTGCGGGACCAAGCGCGGAAAAGAGTTCGAGGCCAATTTTGATAATTCCGCAATACGGGGTTACCGAATCAATAAGTGCCCGCGCGCGACCTGCGTCGGCCGTATCAATCGCTACAATCAGCCGGGAATTTAGGCACATCATCGCTCGACGTGCGAGGCAGAACTCAGCGCTGACTCCAAGGCCCGAGCTCGCCTTTCCGCGTTTCTCACCCGAGCGCCGGCCCGTAAGCGATAAGGAACATGGATCAGCATGCCCAATAGAATCCCAAAGGCAAACCCGACGAGCACCAACACTCCAAGTGGCGCCGCAACAATGGTACCAAACGGCCAGAACATGACCGATGCTGAGCCACGATTTGAAACCAGGAGAATGGCAAAGATCAGTATTAGTAGAGCGCCGGCAAATAAGCGAAGTTTTTTCAGGACCTTGCTCTCCGGCCGGAGCCCGCGCCTTTCGGGTCCTCAGCATTTATCATTTTGCGCAATTCTCGCCCTGTTCGAAAGAACGGCACGGCCTTCTCGGACACGTCAACCGATTCTCCGGTGCGTGGATTACGGCCGGTACGCGCCCGCCTGCGTTTAACGGAAAATGCACCAAACCCCCGCAATTCCACTCTCCCGCCTTCTGCTAGGGCCATCGTCATTTCATCGAAGACGGCCGCCACGATCCGCTCGATGTCTGCGATCGTGAGATGCGGATGGCTCTGAGCCAGTTCAGCGATGAGTTCCGAGCGTGTCATTTTTTTTGTTCTCCCAACGGTTACGATGGCAGAGATAATTCTCGCGGTCAATGGAATTTCCGATTAGGCGATTGAAATCACATAAGAAATATTGATTAAACGAACACGTATTTAGATTGACTAATCAAAGTGCATGATCAAATTGGTGTACTAGATACCAAATCTGGCGCTCTGGTCCGACCGGGCATCCGGACCGCGTTGGGTGTTCCCCACCGAAATAGGGATTGGACAATCGCGGGTCAGCGTGGAACCCCTCCCACCGGATCGGATGCCGGGCACCCTTCGCTTGCGGAACTGGCGGACCAGTTCCGCAAGGATTGACGCCTTCGACTGGAACATGGAACCGATAGACAGCGCACGGCGCTGTTCGATACTCCGTGCTGCGTTGAGGTCGGCATGCATCTTTTTGCGGCAGCGCAGGCATTGGAAAGTCGCCCTGCGACGGGCGATTTCGCTTGTCCACATATCCGCAACACCAGCATGTCCGCGACGTGTAGGCCCGGGGTCACCTCTTCCGACGTGATCCGGAAGCAGTGCTGGAAATCGGCCAGGCTGGCGCGGATTGCGGCCCGGCAGCAATCTTGGACGATGCGGTTGAGACGACGGGATCGAGCCGGGTTATGGAAGTTCAGCCGTTGGAGGATAAGTTTAGCAGGCCTTTTCGCGGCGACCAGCAAATTCAGGATGCGCTGCCTACCTCCGTCCTGATCCAGCCACGCAGAGCCGCCACCGCTTTCCGGTAGCGAGCGCTGCCACACGCGGCTTGCGCGGCCACGCCGTTGCCGGCCTCGACCGATCTCGGGGCTACGCCGGTCACCGCTCGGCGCATGAAACCGTTGAAGCTCTCGACCCGTTTGACATGAACCCGCTTGCCCGTTTCCGAATCTGTTCGTGCGTAGTGTCAATTCGCTTTCAACCGTGACCCCCTTTTCGCGTCCAATAATGACCCCTCTGAGCGCGCACGGTTGGGCTTATCCGCGTAGTGCATAGGAGGGACCCGCGCCCGCGCAGCTCCTCGAACAGGCGCTGGGTCGAGCGGCGCTCTCGCCGCGGCAGCTTCACTTCCTTCTCCAGAATCTCGCTCAGAACCCCAACCCATTCGCCCAGCTTCGGTGCCGGCTGCACGCCGCGCTCATACTTGAACTCCGTCGCCCCGCCGCGGATCACTTTGCGCACCGTCGCCCGCGACACCGACAGCGTCCGCACGATCTCCTTGATCGGTCTCTGCTGCTCGAAATACGCCCGTCGTATCTGACCGATCACGTCCACGCCAATCACCCCCCAAACTCCCTTCCCAAACAAAGAACAGGGAGCCTGACACACAGCGCTATAAGGGGGTCATTATTGGACGCGAAAACCGCCCCTCAGGGGGACACTATTGCACGCGAATTTACAATCGGAGCTGCTGAGCGGCTGGTGAGGCCGGAGGCTTACCACCGGGGCCGGGGCGTGGGTCAGGTCCCTGCCCACCGTGGGTGGGGGATGGACCGGGAGGCGGCACCTCCGCGTCCAGTTGCTTGCTCGTCACATCCGGCTTAACCAAAACGCCGGTGCTGTCGGCGGTGACACCGACAGCGTCCGCACGATCTCCTTGATCGGTCTCTGCTGCTCGAAATACGCCCGTCGTATCTGACCGATCAC
>DAIDMG010000190.1 GCA_027449105.1 Acidiphilium sp.
CCGCTCACGCTTGCGTTCACCGAATTTTTCGACATGGCGGCAAGGATTCGATCCGTCTGGTCGCAATCCCCAGCGTTCAGCCAGATTGAACATCTTCGAGAGAACAGCGAGGACACGGTTTGCCTGATACGGCACGTCGCGAAGCCCGTGGTGGAGTTTGGCGATTTCAGCGCGTGTCACGTCAGCGACTCTTCGCGTGCCGAGCGCGGGCAGGATGACCTTGTCGATCAACCGGCGGTACTCCGCCGCGGTGCTGGGCTTTCGCTTCGCCTCGGCATGCTCGGAGAGGAACCGTTGGGCGAGATCTGCCATAGTTGGAGCCTCTCGCTGTTCGGCTCGCGCGGCGGCCGGGTCGGTCCCATTCGCGATGGCGCCGAGCAGCCGTCGTGCCTCGCGACGCGCGGTCTCTGGCGTCCAGGGAGCGCCGTGACGCCCGATCGTGAACTTCCGAAGCGGAGCACCGCGTTGGTCGCCGGCTCGATACTGGAGCACGTAGCTACGGACGCCTCCGCGCTGGACGCGGACACCGAAGCCGCGGAGCTCGCTATCCCAGAGCACGTTCTCAGCGCCATCGGGCCCGGGCATCAAGGCTTCCACCGAGCGCTTTGTGACTTTCCCTCGCATCGACATCGCTCCCGTTGTCCTGGCAAGCCTTGGTTGGGCACGGCTAGGAATCACCTAGGAATCACCGGAATGCAAGTCAGGTGCGCCTCGCGGGTAGATGATACGGGATAATTAATTGATTTATCGTGAATCTTCGAACGGGATAGAAGCGCAGCGAAGGCCAGATCAGAAATTCGTAATCAGTAGGTCGTCAGTTCAATCCTGACCGTCGGCACCATTTTTCAATGACTTAACGAACAGTAACTTGCTCTTCCGGGGCACAGGCTCTCTCGGGCACACACCGGGGGCGCAAATTTGCCTCGCCCGCCCGGCCGGAGCGTCTGGTCTCGGCTTCGCGCGAGACGATGCCGGGCTGATCTGGCGTGCCGGCGGGGGCGCGCTTTTATCCTCAGGCGGCGCGGGGGAGGCGATAGGCGCTATTGATCCTCTATCTCGATACCTCGGCGATCGTCGCGGCATTGACGCAGGCAGCGCGGGATCTCGAGTTCGCGGCAACTGGCAGAAGAATTGTTGCGTGACCGCGTGAGCACTTCGCACCCTATAATGGACGACGCTTTCCGTTTTCTACTGCTTTCCAGGAGAACCTTCGGCCGGCCTAGCGGGGCCGTTCGAGCCAAGCTTGGCGGAAGTATTCGTCGGTGATTTCGTTGCTTCGACGCTTCCTGCAGGCCGGGACGATAAATCGGTACCTGGGGTGATTGTGCTGCTGACTGTCCCGTTGGGCGAGGGCTTCGCACCCGAGTTCGGCGCGCTCGCGCTGGGAGAATCGAGCCGATGAGGAGTCGACTCGCCTCCTCCGCTCTCGACCGGCTTAGATTTCTTTATCTGTATAGCGGCGATACGCCCCGCAGGTGTCTCTATAACCGAGTGTGCGGCCTCCCATCCCGCTTCAATCGCGATCAAAATCCCGAATGCTAGAAACGACCGCGCCATGAATTCATGCGACATCTTGAGATATGAAACCTTCTCATTTACAGCGCGGTAGTTCATGCGTGCCAGGGCCAGTGTCTCTCGAATCAAAGCGCGCCTGGGATTCTTATGACGCCATATTTGCGCCAGCTCAGCCACATCCAGTCGATGATATGTGCCGACACGGAGCGTGTGGAATGCCCAAATCCCAGCCGCCATGAGATAGAGCGCCGCGACGACTAGAATGATGGCGATTAGCCACCGCGGTGCCGAACCGGTCTTGCCCTCCAAGATACCGGGAAGGAATGGAATGAGCGCTGCGGCGAAGGCCGCGGCGAACAAAAGATAGGTTGATGCCTTGCCCTCTGTCGTACGACGCCGATCCTCCTCCGAGTCGGCCAAGCGGCGCGCTTCCTCCAATGCAAGTTCGGGACACTGTGCCCAGCCTCCGTTGCGGGCAGCCTCGATGTCGGACTTTTCCGACGAATCGTCATCCTGAACCTCGGCCGGTGTCGGTTTCTCGAGGGTAGGCCAAAAGAAATCTGTGAGCCGACTCATCTCGTGCTATCAGTACAGTCTCTTGAAATGGCGAGGAGTTCATCTACGATAGCCGCGGAAATCGGCAGGCCTGTGCGGTTTTCGATCCAAGCCCACTGGCCGTTCGGGTTGGCTTCGAGAAACCAGTACTCTCCAGCCCGGTCCAGTACAAGATCGATCGCCGCAAACCGTAACCCGAGATGCCGGACCAACGACACGCATCTTGATGCCAGCTTATCAGGCAGTTCGTGACGAGCATGGGGAAGATCGGGATGAGACCCCCGCCGCCAATCGATGGTAGTCTCGGCTCTGATTTGCGAATCGATGGTTGCGGCAAATATGCGATGTCCGACGACGGTGACGCGGACGTCGCAGGCTTTCGTGATTTCTCGCTGGAGAATTACCGGAGCGAAGCTCAGCGATTCACGCGTCGGACGACTGTCGTTATCAAGCCGTGTGGTGAATATAACTCGGCCTGCTTGGCCGCCGCCGTCATCGAGAAAGCCCGTATGAAATGCCTTTCCGATGGTAGCGCCTTCGCTCATGAAGTCTATTGCCGTGTCGAAATCATTGGTGACGATGGTAGGCGGGACTTGAAGCCCCATGTCAGCGGCCACCGCCAATTGCAGCGCCTTGTCTTCCGCACGTTCTATATTCGAAGGACTATTTAGCCATCGGTCACCTAAATTCGCGTAAATTGACCTAAGGACAGCCGTCCACTCATCGCTACAGTAGCGGCGCTCGGCAGGATCGAGGACGCTCGACTTCACCAGCGGCGCTCCGGGGCGCCGAAAATATCCTGCCGATACATCCGAGGTCAGGAGAGCCCGGTCAGCGAAGGCAACTTGCCAATCAGGCCGACCAGATCTCCAGAAGCATCGTACGCTCGCATCCGATAGTCGTTCGGAATTTAGTCTGAAATACAAGACATTGCGCCGTCGCAGCTCCAGTATAACATAATCTGTCGTAACATCTCGTTCGTTGCTTATAAGAAGTATCATCGATCGTCTCGTTCCGGAACGGCCTCCGTTTTCGTTGCGAGCTCCAGGAGCAGGCGGGGCGGAGTTTCCTCTTGCTCCTGCATTTTGTCTGCGTTCATGACCAACTCGGGCGACAAGCTTGCACTGCGTGTATTCACGTCATCACGTTCCACTTGCGTGAACGTCTTAGTCAATAGTTCCAATATTACGGACGAACAAAATGCGTCTCTCTCGCCCTTTACCTTGGTCAACGGTGCCACCGAATCCTCCAGGTGACTCGTAACAATAGGCGTTGGACCGTTCCGACCATCGATGACCCAGACGTCTTGCTGCGCGCAGTATCGTCCGGGTAGTTCAGTCGTCGCCCCCGTCCTCCTCACGGCCAGTGTCGCTAAGAAAGGGTGATCACCTGCGCCGGTACCTTCAATCATTGATATCCCCAACTGGACACCTCCAATAACTACGTTTTTGGCAGGAGCGATGCACGCGATTCACGGCGCTGGCGGGGGTGGGGGCGTTTTTGTTTTGCGGGAGTGGTCATTCGAAGCCTGAGCGCGCCGTGCGGTGGCTCCGTTCG
>DAIDMG010000191.1 GCA_027449105.1 Acidiphilium sp.
TGACGGTCTGGGACATGTCACCAGACTCGCACATACTCAGAAAAATGTGAATCCTATGTCAGCGTCGTTGCACTAGCTATCGATGAAGTTGCGTTTTTAAGGCCGGTCTTGATCGGCAGTTGATTACGCGGAATGTGAGCGAGCTGTCAGCGACTACAGCAGCACCAGGTTCAGAACGAACGAGCCAACCGCGAAACAGTGGCCCCCGCGAGCCTGGTCCACGGGCTTCGGTAACGGTGAGAAAGACGGCCGCGTCGGGAATGGCGCCGGGCGGCCTGATAACGCATGCCTGAACGGCAACGCGCAACTTGCCCTTAGTAAAGTTTGCACCGACCGGTACGACGACCGAGCTGACTGTACCATTCTCCGGATTAAGAGTTCCCAAAACCGCAACAGGCTCATTAATCCACTTGTTCTCAGCTTGCGACAAGGCGCTAGGCACCGTTTGTGGCCCGGCCGGTCTAGCCGGTCGCGGCGGTTTGGCAGTAGCAGTGGATAGCGTCGACCCGTACCGAGGCGGTTGGGAGGGCAGATATCCTTGCCCGATTTCACTTTCTTGTAACGGCGCAGCATTTGTTGGCACTTGCGGTGGCCTCGGGGACACCGTTGCAACGGGAGGAAGTGGGGGTATCGCAATCGTTGGGACGGATGGACCCTGCTGTGCCCATGCAACCAGAGGAAACGCAATCCATAAGGCAACGGCTCTTTTAAAGCAGCAAAATCGCGTTCGAGGTTTCATGGGCTAGATAAGTGACCCAATCCCGGCGCACCGTTTGCAGCTGCACCAGTGTTGCTGCCACGGCTCCCCCCGGCGACGTTGGCGGCACTAAAAACGAACTTTCCAAGCAAGGATTCAATATTGATTGCAGACTGGGTCGCAACGATAGTGCCACCGGGTTTGAGCATTGTGTTCGAACCGCCTGGTGATATCGACAAATAATCGCTGCCTAGAAGAGACGCACTCTCGATAGCAGCCGAGCTGTCCTTGGGGATTTTGACCGACGGCTCGATCGTGAAATCGACAATTGCGGAATACGTAGTGGGGTTAAGCCTAATCCGACTAACCGTTCCGATGGAAACGCCGGAAATCTTCACCGGCGAACCCACAGCGAGAGGACCAACGCTGCCAAATTGGGCGTTTAGTGTGTAGCCACCGATAGCACCCCCCGCACCGCTGCGGGTTATGGCGTAACCCAGAAAGGCGGCCGCACCCACAATCACAAGAAGCCCTGCCACTACTTCCGAAAGTCGATCACGCATGGCACGGATTCAGGTCAATACTAAAATTCGAACCTCCAAAAAACCTACTCATCCGGTGTCCACGCTTCATAGGGGGGCATCTGACGCTCCAATCCCCGACGATAATCATGACCGGGCGGGCGGTACGCATCTGCGGTGCCAGTAGCATTGGGCACATAGCGCGCTTGCCATGGACGACGCCCGCTTTCAGGCAAAGGCACGTCAGTCGTATAATGTAACCAAGCATGCCACTCAGGCGGTACGAGCGACGCATCACGGGCGCCGCCAGCATATACAACCCAACGACGCCTTCGACCATCAGATCGCCCTGTCTTGTGCGCCTCGAAATAGGAGTTGCCACTGGCATCGACACCGACGCATCGGCCATGCCGCAATGTGTGAAGGACAAGCCCAGGATTCGTGAAAAAGCCTCGCCAGCCACCAACTGACGAAAATCGAGACTTCGAATGACGAGCGGTAGAGTTGGGCGACATTGTCATGGCCAGCTATATAGGCGGCACCGCTTGATTGGTCCATGCCCCGGATGCGACTGCAAAATTCCAGTGAATACAAAAAATCATAGTTGGTGCAGTTTTGCGTGTATAGCGTGAAAACCAGAGCTTGACATTCGCCATTCGTTATTGAGGCTCATTGTGTTCGAGTCTCTTTTGACGCTGCGAATTTGGCTTCAGCTTATGTTCCCGCATATCTATTCGCGTGGGCTTTTAGGAGATCTGTATCGCGGTGTCCGCTAATCAGGGCGCCAATCTCCGCGCACGAACCATCAAGATGGCTCTCTACTCACTTTCGTTCCCCCCGCCACACATCGGCGTAAAGCGATCCGAGGTGGTGGCTGAACGCAGGCTTACTAGGAAAAACAGCAATATCTGTCGAAGATCATATGCAACAGGTTGCGCACTGTCCGGCAGAGCGTCCGCAAATCCTCGCTACGAGGGCTGGTAAGGCGATCTTTGATGAAAGTGGTCGGCATACCGGAACGAGTGCTCAGCATCCAAGAAGCAGGTGTTGTCCATCGCCCCGGTGTATGGGGAGGGCATCTTTTCGGCAATTTTTACGCCCAACCAACCATCGGTCCCAAGGCGTCATGGCAAGAAAGTTCATGCTCGGTAAGCCAAGCATCACTCCCTTCGTGCGCCAAAAGAAATTGCACGTAGAAGCTGGCTGAACCGCCGTTTCGCTCGGATGCTGGTTCACGGTAGTGTTACGTGGAGCGCATCCATCGTCCGTGATTTGGATCAATGCACTCGCTACCGCCGATCCGATGAATTGTATCACGAGGTACGGCATGCAGACCTTTTCGCGCCGGGTGTGGGACCACCACACTCCTAGTTCTGAGCGGTCCGAAAGCGACCGCCGTATTTCAACGTTCAGTCAGCTATCAGCAGCCGAAGTATGCGCCAAGATAGGGTCGAACCCGTTGGGCCTCTCCCGGCGTGAGGCCAAAGCCCGCCTCAAGCGCTTTGGCCCGAACTCAGTGACCCGCCAGCCAACCACCAGTGTTCTGCACGAGATCTGGCGGAGGTGCCACAACCCGCTAAATGCCTTACTTCTCTCACTGGCTTTCGTCTCCTATTTCTTGGGTGAAGCTCGAGCTTCCATCGTTATAGCCACCATGGTGGGACTCGCAGTCACCACCGCGTTCATACAAGAGCATCGCTCGAACCGAGCCGCCGCTCGCCTGCGTGCGATGGTGCACACGACGGCCAGCGTTCGCCGCACGCCACCAGCTGTTGGCGATCCCTTTGCCGAAATACCGATGGAGCAGCTGGTACCCGGTGATATCGTCCGGCTCTCCGCGGGAGATATGATTCCTTCCGACCTTCGCCTTCTTGAGGCGAAGGACCTATTCGTGAACCAATCCACGCTCACCGGCGAGGCCATGCCCGCAGAGAAATGTGCGCTCCCCGCGGACACCGGGTTCAGTGACCCATTTGACTCGCAGAACCTGTGCTTCATGGGGACAAACGTCGTTTCCGGTTATGGTATCGGTGTCTTGCTACGAACAGGGCACAACACCTTCTTCGGCCAACTTGCAGACGAGGTCGCTGACCGGCATGTGTCCAGCGCATTTGACGAGGGGATAACTAGATTCACTTGGTTAATGATTCGTGTTATTGTAGTAATGGTACCGTTGGTCTTCCTTATCAACGGCCTGACGAAGCACAACTGGCTCGAAGCGCTGTTGTTCGCCGTCGCAGTGGCGGTTGGCTTGACGCCAGAGATGTTACCGATGATTGTAACAGTCAATCTAGCCAAAGGCGCTGTCG
>DAIDMG010000192.1 GCA_027449105.1 Acidiphilium sp.
ACATGATGATTGAAGACCTCCCCGACTTCACTTCAATTCAGCAGCTGGCTAATTCGCTTTGGTTAAAGGGCACTGCGCGCGGCGCTGCTGTACTCGTTGGTGCAGGATTCAGCAAATGTGCCGATCTTCCTGCGCCCGATACGTTAAAACCGCCACTTTGGGTTGATCTTGCGATAGCTATGTCCCACCAGCTTTACCCCAGTGGCTCCCAAAACGTACCAACCAATCCGCTTCGATTGGCAGAAGAATACCGAACGAATTTCGGACAAGCCAAACTCGATGAATTCATTCGCACGCAGA
Organism: Acidiphilium sp.; assembly: GCA_027449105.1. Lineage (GTDB taxonomy): Bacteria > Pseudomonadota > Alphaproteobacteria > Acetobacterales > Acetobacteraceae > Acidiphilium. The sequence goes on from DAIDMG010000192.1 coordinate 301, forward strand.
TCGTAGATCGCTCATGGCAACCGGGTTCGTTGCACCAACTGTTATTAAATCTACCCTGGTCGGATGTACTCACAACAAATTGGGATACGTTGCTCGAGCGAGCAAGTTACGATACGATGCGAAACTACGAAGTCGTCCTGCAAGCAGGCGATCTCCCGCATATGAGATCACCGCGTATTATCAAACTTCATGGCACCATTGGAACCAGCAGTCGCTTAATCGTAGCCGAGGAAGACTATCGCACTTATCCGATGAAGTACGCCCCTTTCGTCAATCTGGCACGGCAAATTTTCATCGAAAATGAACTCTGTCTGATCGGCTTTTCCGGGGATGATCCAAATTTCCTGCAATGGTCGGGCTGGGTTCGTGACCATTTGGCCGATGGGAGTCGTCGGATATATCTAGTCGGCAGCCTTCAGCTCGAGACAACGAAAAGAAAATTTTTAGAAGCTCGCAATATTGCGCCGATCGATCTTTATCCGCTCGTTCAGGAACGTGAAGATGGCGACAAGCATACTGCGGCAACCAAGATGTTCCTTGATTTTCTCTTGAACATGAAACCGGACTCCGTTCCGGACTGGGCACCATCGACCGAGTACAACTTCTTGCCAACATCAATCGCCGACCTCAAGAGACTGTCCACAGATCACTCCTATGCTGCCTCACTTCTTGATCAATCAGCAAGTGTATGGAGATCAGATCGTCTGAGCTATCCTGGCTGGTTTGTGTGTCCCGCTTCGAAAAGAGAACTACTTCGCCTGAGCATTCAAAATATTGGGTTGCGGCAAGAATCGCTTGATGTATTGACGGCCCAACGCCGCGCGGAAGTTCTTTACGAACTCACATGGCGGCACATTACGGCCCATTGGCCTGTCGATGCCTCCCTCGCTAGATTTCTTGCCTCACTTTTGGAGGCGCCGCCGCCGACTTTTCAGTTAAGCGCTCAATTTGAAATCGCGCAAATATTACTGCGTACGGCGCGACAGGGTGGCGATGAAGCAGGGTTCGCGCGTTGGGCTTACTTTCTCGAATCAAATGGTGCCATGAAGCCCGAGATCGCAGCTGAAGTGGCCTATCAGCGGTGCCTCTTGGCTTGCGACAAACTAGACCATGATAGTGTCGGTCGAGAATTGCCAAAGATCACAGGTTCTGATCCGATCTGGCTAATCCGGCGCGCCTCCCTTCTTGCTGAGGTCGGCGATGTTTCCTTGGCAAGCAAGCTTATTGCTGAATCCCATAATGAATTGAGCCGCCTTCAGCGGCGGGATCGCAGATCCTTGTGGATACGCTCACGACGGGCATGGAGCGCATGGCTACTTCCGGCAACCCAGACCGATCTCTTCCCCATGCGCTCACGCGCTGAGGATTCTTGGGAATACAGAGAGGTCGCCTGTGAACCCGAGAAAGAGATTGACAATATCAAGGACGATGCGGTGAAAGAACTTCGAAAACGTTGGGAAAAAGACGTTCCTGTCGAGGTTCTCTTCGAGCCAGGCCACTATCGAGATCCATCCCACACGATCAGGTTCATCAGCAACACGGTTGTCGGACCTCTTGAAGAACTTAATCAACTTATTGAAGCTGTTGGTCTGCCAATGCACCTCAACCACTACAGCATCATCGGTGAGACCGCCCGCGAAGCGGTTGAACTGGCGTTTGAGCCAAATGTTCGTTGGTATAGTTGGTTTTTGAGATGGCTTTCGAGCCATATCGACAAACTCTTTGAGCGTTATTTTGGGCGAATTGCGCTGGCACAACTCTCGTCCGAAACGGCAGAGGAACTCACCCGGCGGGTAACTTTAAGCCTCGCTTTTTGGCGATCACGACTAGACGCGGCAACTCTAGGGCCAGACTTCAATTTCGCCCTGAAACGACTACGACTCTATATTGCCGCTATGTCGCGGCTGACAATTCGACAAAGTGCCGATGAGGCAAGAAAGACATTCGTACTTGCCTGTGACCTCGCTAAAGATTTGCACATAAAGCATCCTTGGCTCACAGAGATTTTAGGCAACCTTTTGAAATACAGCGTGCAAGCTGTACCTCGATCTGATCGAAATGTATTAGTTCTCCCCGGACTGGAATTTCCTTTGTCCGCCGAAAAAAATGTTGACCCGCCTTTTTGGCCGGATTCGATTCTTTTTTTCTGGGGCGGCCGCTTTAACCGACCGGCCGGGGACTCGCGCTGGACCGTGCGAATTCAGCAATTAATCCAAGCGAGCGGTGCTGGTCAGCCTTCTCGTGAAGAAGCTGTTAATCGCTTGGCCTTTCTCGCAGTGCATAATCTATTAACGTCCGAGGAAAGCCGATCTTTCGGCGAGGCTCTCTGGAGTGAGACCGATCGAGAAGTAAACGGTGTCCCTGTGAAAACCCGGCTTTTGATGAGCATGTTCGCGAAGTTGCCTGCCGCGCCCACGATTGATGCAATTGCGAGGATCCGGACTCGGCTTTACGATGAACCAATCGAAACTTGGCTACGCCCATCGGAGCCATACCACTTACAAATCGACACCAATAGGCTTAACCACATCAAATCCTTCATTCTAGCAGCGAAGGACAATTTATTCCCTACGCCAGACCAAGCAGTTCGCCTCTTCGAAGGAATGATGGTGTGGAGACCCTCCTCTCCCATGGAAAATGATCCTTTTAAGGCATCGGCAATACGCTCGTTGGAGGATCAGCTGCGGCCGATCATAGGCGACACCGTTTCGCTTGCCATTGTCCCAGTAATGAGTGAGTCAGACCTGACTATCGAGCGCGCTAATGCGGTCCTAGAACTTATCGAGAAAGCTGGGATTGGGCGAGCACGAGGTTGCCTACAATATTTTCTTAACAATTCATCTGACCTGCGGGAGAGGATCATTCGATCACTCCGACGTGGGGTCATCGGATCAACATTCGATGATGTGGTGGGCGCAACGACAGCGATTACCAAATGGATTGCGCTGATTCAGACAAACAGTCTCCCTGCGTTACCTGAACAACTTATCGAGCAGGTGGTCTCTGCGGTCGAAACCAGACGGGAACCGGGCTTGAATGCGTTATTACACTGTGTTCGCATCTTAGCGGAAGCAAATTTTCTCAGCTCCCAACATACCGCACGCCTTGCGGAAGCCCTTGACGATCTTTTTGTCGAGACTGATTACCTTAACATCGATCCGGATA
>DAIDMG010000193.1 GCA_027449105.1 Acidiphilium sp.
CAGGCGCATGTGGCTTCCGGTCTGCCGCGTGACGGTATAACCCACGCGTCCGAGCCGTCGGGCCAACTCAGTGCCGGTGAGGTCACGCGGCAGCCTCATGCCACCAGCACTTCTTCGCGGGTAATATGCAGGCGAATAAGGCTGGGGCACTGCGCATCCTCAAAATGGCAGTGCACCGCATCTCGCACCAGCGCATGTAACGCGGGCAGATCATCGGCTTCGGTGAAAATGTCCGTACCAACAGCACGGGCTATGAAGCCACCTTCCGGGGCCTCTTCAACGATAAAGTGGATTTCGGACATGGTGCTTTCTCCTCATGTTTTGCGAAGCAGCGTAACCCCTGATGGCATTTCTGTGTCATTCACGAACACTTCGTAATCGGCAAAGCTGCGGGGGACATCGACGGTGCGTGTTACATGAATGCGCTCAAACAGAGTATGTGCCGGCGCATTTCCCAATTCAGAAGCGTGCCGAAACACATATAAACCCCGCGTGGTCATTTCGCCGCGCGCGGCGGAGCGGTCGTGCTCAAACATTTGCGTAAGTGCCTGCCAAAGTAACTCCAGATCATCTTCGTCGAAACCCGTTTGCCCGGCGAGAAAGCTGGATACGAAGCCGTGTGCCATATAGAGTCCGTAAGGCACCGTAAATTTACGGCCCATGGTACGGTTATCGCCGCTTTGCTTTTCAGCTTCAGCCTCGGTCGCCACCGCCATACGGGTAATAGAGTGCTCCTGCGCGATGATGGGATCGACAGATCGGGCGAAGGTCATTTGTACCGGCCCACGCACCTGCCCGCAATTGACTCCCGTGGACATGACCGCGCCAAAGGCTCGAACATCGAAGAAATTCTGACACATCCAGTCGCGGGCTTTGTTTACATCCTCACCGCCACCTTTGCGCTTTTTGTCCTTGGTCACTTTTTTCTCAGGGACTTCGTCTGCCGCAGATTCAGCAGTCTCCACATCCAACTTCAGCGCGGAATAAGCGCGCTGGTTCTGCTGATTGAGGATGGCTTTTTCGCGCACATAAATCTCGAAGCGTTTCTCGCCCGATTGTGGATCGCGTGCCTCCTGATCCCGTGTCATGGTCACAAAATTGCGTATTTTGCGTTTGAGCGATACATCAGTCACCAAGCCGTGGCCGGTCTCGGCATCAAGGCGCGGCAGGTTTCCGGCATCCGGGTCACCATTGGGATTACCGTCTTTCACGTCAAACAGCAGCACAAAGTCATAACGATTACTGAGGCTCATTGGGTTTCCTCCGGGGTCTTAGGTTCTGTTTTAGCGAAAAAGGCTTGGCGTTGCTGGTAGTAACCGAGAGCGAAACGCGCCTGATCTGGAAGGGCAAGATGACGCGGCGGGAACGTATCGGCATCGAAGCCGTCCATGATCTCACCGATAAGTCGCTCACGGGTGATGGCGAAGCCTGCTGAGAGCTTACCGAGGTGGGCCTTACTCAGGCGAAGCAGTGTCGGGAATACGGCGGCGGGGGTACTGGACGCCGCGCCGTAATAGCGGTCACGAATCGTGGCGTTGAGCTTTCCGGGGCCACCAGCGGCATCTTCCTGGATACGTTCAAGCGTAGCGAACAGCCGTCCCAACCGATAGGCGGGGTTATTGTTGGAGGGGTCGAGCATGGGCGTGAACTCCTTCTCTGCGGTTTTGCGAAAACGGATATGACGGTTGAGGCAGGCCTTGATAACAGCGGCACGCGCATAGGCCGGTTTTTGCTCTGCGCGACAACGCACTACAGCCAGATTGAGCAGTATGGCCGGATAAGGCAGGCCTTCGAGAATAGCGCGCATGACTTCGCCACCAAGGTTCGGCGGGATATTGTCGGCCTTGTTCAGTAATGCCACACCGGTCAGTAGTCGGAATAGCGACAGATATTCCGGTTCATGCGGTGCATGCACCATGGCTAGATCATCGAAGTGCTGCCTGATGCGCTGCGCCAACTCGGCGGCTGTGGCGGTTTCCCAGAAGCGGATGCTGATACGGGCGGCGTTGGGAGCTAAACCCAATACATAGAAGCGTGTATCGGGTCCGCCGACACTGAACTGTCCCGCTGCGACGGCAGCGTAGAGTGCCTTGATGGCGTCGGTGTTTTTGTGGGGGTTGTCTCTGGGCGGATCGCCGAACAGATCGGCCATCGCGTTTTCTAGTTCGTGCGCCTCCTCGGCCCAGAACACCGTGGAGGCATCACCGACCTGGATGCGTTGACGTGAATCACGAGCCAGCAAGTGGTTGAGCGCCGTGGTGTAGGCAAATACAGCGGCCTTGCCCAGCGGTGCATTCGCGCCCTGCGCCTTGCCGTAGGAGTTGAAAGCGTCGAGGTTGAACGACACGATGTTCGCGCCCGAAGTCTGCGCGCCCCACACACCCTTGATCGCAGGATGCAGACGCTCAATGGCGGCAGGCGCGCCGCTGACCAGACACATGCCGTCGGGCACTTCTTCGGCTTGGTTGGCGGTGGCTGCCACCACGGCAGGGCGTTGGCAAACCAGCCCCAGATCGCTGTGCAGGCGAAAGCTCATGACCGGATTAGTGGCCTGGATGTCGGCGAACGCAGGTAAACCGGCGAACAATTCCAGGCTGAATGCATCGAGAAAAGCCAGTACGGCGCCGATGCCTGCGTCCTCGCGCGCAGCATCTGGCAAAGCTTCAATGCGTGCGCGAAACGCAGCATGCTGTTCGGCAACACGTTCGGGTTTGTCACGCGTGTCGATGCCCAGAGCATATTCCGCCGTGTCCCATAACAGGTTAGCCGCCACGCCCGAGGTTTTCTTGACACCTTGAGGCACCAGAAAACGCTGGCCGACTTTCTTCTTGCCCTCTCCGCTGCGGGTGTCCGTGATGTTGATCAGCCTCCCATCCTCATCAATGTCCAGCACGAAGGGAATTTCCTTGTCTTCCAACCCAAAGCTCGGCAGGCGTTTGGATGGATCCGGGTCCATTTGCTTTCGGCGATAATAAGCATCGAGTGTTTGCAGAATCATCCTCGTACCTCCGCACTGTCCTGGTCAGGAACCCGAACCACGCCGTGCTCCATCTGTGCACGAAAAAAGCGCGGTTGCGGGTCAGCCGGATTGGAAAAATCCAGATCGTGCAGCATGAAACCCAAGTCGCGGGAATCATCGACAGGCTGGGGTTCGGTAGTTATATCGTTAATGAGCCGGAAATGGGCTGCGAACTCGCGGGTGCCGAGATAAGGCTGATTGACGCATTGGCCCCTGGCGGCGCGGCGCTCGAACATCTCGCAATATTTCATCGCGTTGCCACTGGGATCGTGCGCAGGGAGAAACTGCAGATCGGCATGCACCCGGTAAGCCACGTCGCGCAAGAACAATCCGGCACGCTGCTGACGCTCATCCTCAATATAAAGGGCGAGATCGCCGTGGCCATTTTTCATGGCTGTCTCTACATTGCGTGTGGATACTACGCTAGCCACCTC
>DAIDMG010000194.1 GCA_027449105.1 Acidiphilium sp.
GAACCAGACTTCCGGCGTGTCGTGACTGGCAAACGATCCTCATGTTGTCATGGCGCAGACTTTCCGCTTCGGTATATTGCCAAATTATGCTGTGCTTCGTACAGGTCTGGAACGATGGTCAGGGCTCGCTCCGACACCCTGATTGCGCTGTCAATGCGGCCACATGTAGCCAAGGCCGCTGCGCAGTTTACCAAGTAGTCGACATCACGGGTCTTCTGATAGGACACTCGAAATAGAAGGGCGCTGGCAACATAGAGTTCCTGACTATAGGCTTGGCGCGCGAGGGTAGAATATGGCCTACCCAAGTTCCGCCCCCGATTGTGATGCCGCCACAGGCTAACCGTCACCCAAGAGTGCATCAATGCCTCGGCAAATCGACGTTTGTTGACCCAAAACCAACTGGGTTTCACGCATAGCAAACGCCACTCTGCCTTATTGGCCTCCCAGAGACGACCACTGCGATGGGAGTACTGCCGTATGGCATCAAGGACTAGGGCATTTTTGGGGCGTTGTGCGAGGGCTTTGAGGAGGAATTTTCGTGTGGTATTATACCGGCCCATGCCACCGTATATAGCACTAGAATAATAGTAAAAGATCCAGTCATCTGCTTTTTCTTTCTTTAGGGATTCAATCTCCGCTAACGCGGCAGACCAATCGTGCGTATAGGAGAGCGATAATATTAGCGGTCGTCGCCACCACGAATTCTGCGCAGCGCGGCCGCTCTTGCGGAAGGCGTCTTGAGCGTCTTTGTGTCTACCGTGGAGGTCTAAGACAACACCATACGTGATCAAAAGAGAGGAGTCATTAGGGGCTAATTTAAGACCGTCAGCAACAAATCGAGAAGCACGGTCTCGGAGCTCCGTAAAACGCTGGTCGGCGACATTGAGGTGGTGAAGCTCGGACGCTTGTAGAGCCAATAAGGCGGCCATTAAGTTAAAATACGCGGGGTCGTTTTTATGGTGGCTTTGCAGGGGAACGAGAAAGGCAATCACTTTAGAAATGGGCTGCCCGGATTTTAGGGCATTAATCGCTTTATCTAGCCATGGACTTTTACCGGCCAACGTATACAGGTGGCCGAACATCAAGTCTCGATCCTCTCGTTGCTCGTGCTCTAACCTGCGCACGTCGAGAATCTGCCTGGAGCCGGTTATCAGCCCGATGCAGATAAGAATGGCACCAGCCCAATTACTGATTGAAAAGAGGAGGCCCCCACCGACTAGAAGTACAGCACCTAATATGTATACGGTATATTTTCCCATACGAACTCCCTTACCTGTGCTCGGCTTCCATTATACCGAACAAGCTTCCTTCTTGCCTGCTGGGGCCCGTTCTCGCTTGGTTCGAGGAAGCACCTTGGTGTACGTATCACTTCCAAGGCCGTGGATGATTGGATCCCGGTATAGGACGTAGCCGGCAATAATCAGCCACCTGTGGATGGTCTCGGGGTGTCGGAAGCATGGTGGAATAATGTTCTAAGGTGGCGATGTTGGCCTTGTTTGGCTGCATGTCCATGACCGTCAAATCGCAGGCTGCATTACAGTGCGAATGCCGAGCGACTGCTCGTTGGGTCTTCCCGTTTTCGGTGATGAGGCCGGCGGCCAATGAGCAGTCCCCACGGCCAGCAACGTGTGCCAGGCGCGGACGCGCAAGGCCGCATCGGCCCGATTGCCCAACTCGTAGCAATGTGCCCTTTCGCCACTTAAGCGTAGTCGCACTTGCATGGTGCCGAACGCGTGGCGCGACGAAAATTTTCACCCGGCTCTTGCGGACGGATAACTAATGAATTATAGTTAAAACAGTTAAACCATTCACATTGGACAAGGAGGCCAAATGGACAGACGGCTCGAAGAAATTGCTCAGGACAACGGACTTAGTGTTGCCGAGCGCATTCGACGACTTCATGTTCTCGGTGTTCCGCGGGCTGATATCGCACGGATGATGGACAAGCGGTATCAGCAAGTCCGCAACACTTTAGTCGGCCCTGGGGCAGCAGAAGCGATCGCGGCCAGCCGCGCACGCATGGAGGAGGGCGCCGTGTCATCTCCAACGCAAAGGGTTGCTGTCGGCGAGATACCACCCGATTGGCATGCTCAGGTGGCGGACGAACTACGGCGAATTAGGCAATTGCTGGAAATATTGGTGGAGAAGAGGGAGGAGGGCAGCACTGATGGCGAATGAAATGCCCGGCTATCCGGTGTCCTACCGCGATTTGATGCGAGAGGGCTTCGTTCCGCTGGAACTAGCGATCGTGCGGCATAACGTCACGTTGCCCAACGGGTGGGGCACAGACTGGAACACTGTCGGCGATGTACCGGCGGCCCCCGGTCATTACCTCTTCACCGTTGGTGAGGACGACGTGACACATTATGTCGCCTACGTGGGCATGACCGGCAACCTCTGGATGGTGACCAAAGGTCGGCTTCCTTCGGGAGCAGCTCGTGGTGGACAGCGTTATGGAAGACCGCAATACGCTGGGCCGACGCGGAAACGTGTTAACGTCGAGGTGACACGGCAATTAAATCAGGGACGGCGCGTCATCCATTGGGTGCGACCCATTTGTATGGATGCCCGGGGCAAAATCCCAGTCAGGCCAGTGCTACGGCTTGAAGAAGAGCGGTTAATCGAGCGGTGGGAGCTACGCTCGCGGGGGTGGAACCGCGGGTAAGTCTATGTGGGCGAGTCAGGTTATCCCGTAGGCTTGACGCGGCATCCATTTTTTACGGGTGACCCGGCAGGCTTTCCACAGCCAGGGAGCCGCTAAGTTGCTCATCAGAAAACCTAAGGTCCGCTTGTGCCACTTAGACTGCGGGGGTGAGGTAACCAGCTGTTCGGCGTTAACGCAGGAATAGATGAAGTTGCCCAACCGCGCAAAGGAGTGAATGCATCAAAGATCATACTAACCCCCAACGTGGCCACGCGGGGGCTAAGTAATTTAGACGTGGCTTTTACCTGCTGGATTTATGGCTGGGAATGCCATAGAAGGAGTCCGCTCTGGCCGGGCCAATGAGAGAAGAACTCGGACCATGACAGAATATGTGGGACATCCGTGGCACAAATTTGTGTGCCAATTGTGTGCCAACTCGGCGAAAATGGCCGTATTTGGATGAATCTCAATAAAACACCGGAATTCACAAAAGCCTTACACAGCAACACTTTGCGGCACTCAAGGAAACTCCGCCAAACTCCCTGAAAGAGGCTTCGTTGAGATTTGTAATCAGCAGGTTGCGGGTTCGATTCCCATCGCCAGCTCCATATAGTTTTAGAAATAATTTTACTATAATTAAGATTTAAATCTGATTGGGTTGGGTGTTAAGGAGAGGTGCCCGAGCGGCTAAAGGGAACAGACTGTAAATCTGTCGGCGCGAGTCTACGAAGGTTCGAATCCTTCCCTCTCCACCATTTAAGTCTTTATTTTATATAAATATATTTCAATAATCGGTA
>DAIDMG010000195.1 GCA_027449105.1 Acidiphilium sp.
TTGAGCCAAGAGGAACGATCGATGGAGCCGCATTTCGGGCATTCCGGCCCATGCGGCCAGCGCGACTTCTCGAACCAGGCTCGCGCGGCGTCCTCATCAGGAAACATTTCGTTGAAGGCACGCAGGGCCATCGATGAGCGACTCATCGGTCTCTAACTACACCTATTTATCATCTACGGCAACGTGATAGTTCCGATCCAGGATACCACAGGTGTTCCCCTCTTTAAGATAAGAATGGTCCGAAACTTCAGAATTAATGGGTTGTTCCGGTAGCCAAAGCGGAGAACTTCACGATAGTGTGCTCGATATAGGATGTCACGATACCAAAATCAGCAAGAGCCCTCGGAAGGCTGCCTAATGTATGCCTCTGGAACCTCGATCTTCAGGGGGAAGGGGCGTTAACGTTGCGTGTAATATTGCCGAATCTGGGCATGTATTTCCAGCATAGAGAGTTTTTGGCGTGGGCAAAGCTACTGATGTGCTAAGTATGTCGATAATGACGCTAAGTCGGCGAGAGGCTGAACGCGTTGCGCTTTCTGCCCGCCTCCACGTTCCAATCGAAGGCAGAAGTCCTCGCCGGACTGGCGTATCAGTTCAGCGTGCACAAGCCGCGTGTACCCGGATCCGGTGGGAGGGGTTCCACTGCCGGCCCATAATTGTCCAATCCCCACTTTTGCGGGATAGTTGTCGTGTTTCGGATGTCGAAGACGCAGGTGCTACCAGATTTGGCGGCCGTTTGGGTGTCTCAATAGTTCCCGGCCATGCACAAAGCTTGGCGTAGATTTCGGGGCGCTGTGTCCGTATTTCTGAAGCGATCCCTAAGTTTTCCGCAATACGCTTACACCTGGAAGGGTTTTTCCCTCCATCCACTCAAGGAAAGCGCCGCCAGCTGTCGAGACATAGGTCAGCCGATCTATGGCGTCCGCTTCGTGCAAAGCGGCGACAGTATCCCCGCCGCCAGCAACCGATGTCATGCCGCTTTCGGTGGCTGCGGCAATAGCTTGGGCGAGCCTTATCGTTGCTGTATTGAACGGAGGCGTTTCGAATGCACCAACTGGACCGTTCCAAATTACCGTTTTTTGCTCGCGCAACACGGCGATGATAGCTTCGGTGGTGGCCGGGCCAAGGTCCAACGCCATGGTATCGGCGGGAATCTCATGAACGGGAACGACTTGTGTTGGGGCGTTTGGCGCAAGAATGCGGCTCACGACGAGGTCAATCGGTAGCAGGATGCGGCAACCCTGTTTGCCTGCCGATATAACGATGCGACGTGCCGTTTCGTGCAGACTAGGCTCCTCCAGCGATTTTCCGACATCAATGCCTTGGGCGCCTAGGAATGTATTAGCCATTGCGCCTCCGATCACTAGCAAATCAACCTTCGTGATCAGATTGGTCAGCAGATCCAGCTTTGTTGAGACTTTGGATCCGCCTACGATGGCCGCGACCGGGCGACGCGGGGAGCCAAGGGCGGCATTTAAAGCGTTCAACTCGGCCTCCATCAGCCGTCCGGCATAGGCGGGAAGCAGATGTCCAACGGCCTCGGTACTGGCATGGGCACGGTGGGCCACGGAGAACGCGTCGTTGACGTAGAGGTCCCCCAGTTTGGCCAGAGCCGACGCGAACCTCGGATCGTTAGCTTCTTCACCTGGGTGGAAGCGCGTGTTTTCGAGGACCACAACGTCACCATCCCCTAAGGCGGCCACCGCGCTCTCCGCCTCTGGGCCGACGCAATCGGAGGCAAAGCCAACAGGCTGCTGCAGAATCAAGGCGAGCGCTTCGGCGATTGGCCGGAGCGACATGTCTGAAACTGGCTTACCGCCTGGGCGGCCGAAATGGGAAAGGACGACGACGCGCGCTCCTTTGCGCGCGAGCTCAGTGATTGAAGGCGAGAGGCGCTCTAAGCGGGTCAGATCGGTAACTCGCCCACCATGCACAGGCACGTTGAGGTCAGCACGTAAAAGCACGCGCCGCCCGGCTACGGCGACGCCATCGAGCGTTTTATATTCAGCGACCATTAAAGGGCGCCAAATAGCGCCACAGTATCGCACATCCGATTAGAAAAGCCCCATTCATTGTCATACCAGCCCATTACTCTAGCGAACGAATGATCAATGACGGTAGTTTGAGGTGCATCGAAACTGCAGGAATAAGGTACGTGATTGAAGTCTACACTAACGAGGGCCTCGGTTGAGTAGCCAAGAATGCCTTTTAACCGGCCTTCGCTAGCCGCCAGCATTGCGGCATTGATCTCCTCTTTTGTTACGGCGCGCTTGAGATCCACGTCGAGCGACACAAGAGAGACGTTCGGTGTGGGCACGCGGATCGCCGTCCCGTCGAGCTTGCCTTTCAGTTCTGGCAGGACGAGACCAAGAGCGCGGGCGGCGCCAGTTGTGGTCGGAATGATCGACAGCGCTGCAGCACGCGCCCGGTGGCGATCCTTATGCAATGTATCGACAATTCTTTGGTCGCCCGTATAGGAATGGATTGTCACCATGTAGCCGCGGTCTATGCCAAAGGTCTCGTGCAGCACCATGGCCATCGGAGCTAGGCAATTCGTGGTGCAGGAGGCGTTGGAGATAATCGTCATGTCAGGCGACAGCATGTGATGGTTGACCCCGTAGACCACCGTAGCGTCAACCCCATCGGCAGGCGCTGAAATAAGAACCTTGCGAGCGCCAGCATCGAGAAGTTTCGCTGCGGCCTCGCGTTTCGTGAACAAGCCCGTGCACTCCGTCACCACATCAACGCCGTCGAGCGGAAGTTTTGCCGGGTCACGTTCAGCGGTCACTCGGATCGGCGGATAAATTCGCCCATTATGGGCAATCACCATGCAGTTTCCTTCGACGGTGACCTGACCCGGGAAGCGTCCATGAACAGAATCGTAGCGGAACAGATGTACGTTGTCTTCGACACTGCCTAAATCGTTGATCAACACGCAGTTAAGATCTGAGCACTCGCGCTCGATCAATGCACGGAGAAGTAAGCGACCGATGCGACCAAACCCATTGATCGCAATCTTTACAGCCATTTTCGAACTCCTTTGTCTTGAGATGCACGCTTCGCGCGTCTCATCGATCAGATTTTGGATTTTACCGCAGCGATAACCGAGTCGGCGGTAATACCAAAATACTCGTAAAGCTTTTGGTATGGAGCGCTGGCACCGAAGCCGTGCATACCGATAAAAATGCCACTTTCGCCCAGAATGCGCTCCCAACCCAAACCAACCGCAGCTTCAATGCCGATACGCGGTGCAGCTCCCAATACGGCTTCACGATAGCCGGAATCCTGGCGTGCGAACAATTCAAAACTGGGCACGGAAACGACGGCAACAGAAATACCTTGCTGCCCCAGCGCCTCTCGGGCCTCCATAGCGATAGCGACTTCGGAGCCGGTCGCAACTAGCGTCGCACGGCGAGAGCCTTC
>DAIDMG010000196.1 GCA_027449105.1 Acidiphilium sp.
AGGGGGAACCTTGAGCCGCCGGCCGAGCTCGGCCGCGCTCATTTTCAGCGCCTCTAGCTGTTCGCCGAGGTGCTCGCCCGGGTGGATTGCGCTTCTTCCCATGACAGTTCCTCCTAATGATAGTCCACGATTTCGACGTTGCTCGGGCCCCGTGCCCCTTTCGGCCACTCGAAGCAGATACGCCACTGATCGTTGATGCGGACGCTGTACTGGCCTTTGCGGTCGCCCTTCAGGGCTTCGAGACGGTTCCCAGGCAAATCGAGATCGCGTAAGGTCGTCGCGGCGTCCAGCTCGTCGAGGCGCATCTCGGCCTTACGAGCAATGCCACTGAACGTCTTGACCCGCTTTCCTTCGGCAAATGTCCGGGTTCGCTTGTCTCGATAGCCCTGGATCATTCGTGCCTACGGTAATGCCAAATATGCAATACGTCAAGCATATTTTCCATCCTGCGCTCGGTTGTTAACTCATTCACTCGTGCTTTGTACTGGTGATCGACCCCTCGGTCTGACCGCGGCCGGCCGCACAGTATCAGCTGAGTGCTTACCCCGATCCGAAGGCACCTTCTGGGCGCGGGGAGTCCGTGCAACGATGAACGGATCCTGCCCGATTGCACTTCGGCTTGTGGTCCTCATGGCGGGTGCCGCCGTCGCCGCGGCCCAGGTCTCTCCGGCAATGGCCGCCGATGCTTGCCGGACTCTGCATCCCGGATTCGCCGCGACGACCATGCTCCGGCACGTCCCTGGTTGCTCCCGTGATCACGCCGCCACCGTCCAGCAGGAGTTCGGGGGTACCCTTCGACTCTGCACGACAATATCACCGCCCAGAGCTTGGCCGCGACCAGGTATGCCGCCGCCGTGATCCGCAGAAGGACACTCGGTCGACTAGTTTTTGAGACAGATCGACAGAGGGCATCTAATCACTGGGGGATGGGGCAGCGCCCAGTCGATCTTAGACCTTATCGGGCACAGCCGTAACGCTAGAGCTTGGCTATCAGGTATTCGGTCAGCGCCCTAGCGGTCATGGATGGCGCATCGATCAGGCTACCTCGCTGCCGGAAGATGCCGATCAGCAGCGCAGCCGTGAAGCACCAGAAAGGGTCGTCATCATCGGAGAGAGGCGTGTTCTCAAGAATGGCCTGCATGCGGGTCGCGACAGAAAAGTACTGCTGACTACCGCCGTGGTTCCATGACGGCGTGATCTCGTGCAGCACGAGCGCCGTCAGCCCCAAGGCCATCGCTCTCTTTCGCAGAACTTGGTGATAGTCGTGACCGTTTGCTTTCGCATACGCCTCAAGTTTCGCAGTGATGAAGCCGCGAGCCATCACATCGCAGAGCATTTCCTCCTCTCGGAGGTCGGCGGGTCGCTGTCCATCCCTATCGAGCATGACATGGTGAAATTCGTGGAAGAATGCGAAAGCGAGGGCCATGAGAGTCAGATCGAATGCCGCCTGGTACTGCGGATCAACGGACGCCTCGCGACTCGCCGTCACGCGCGGGATGTCCGGCGGCCAACAAACGGTACTCAAGTCGGCGGTGTTGATCAGCCCTTCTGCGATAGCCCGGCGGGCCTTGTAGTCTGATTCGACGGTATAAAGTCCGTCGTCCTGCGGCATCCAGTCGGCCACGCTACCCCCAAAAGCGACCGACCCCACGACGTGCGGAATGTAGCATTCGATCGCCTTCCAGCCGCTGAAACAGATCAGCCAAAAGACGTCCATCAGTTTGGCGTCGTAGGCGATACGGTCCTTCGTAGCGTTTAGCGTGATGCCCTTGGCATCAGGTACAAGCCAGACTTCGGGACCGTACTTCTGCCAGAGCGCCGTTATCTCTTTAGTTCGCTCGGGAACCACGCCTGTCATGAGCTTTATTAGGGCTTCTTTGGCTTCGGGGGAGTGGCGCATGAATTTTTCCTCTGGCGTCGACGGCCGCATTCGGAGTATATGATTGAAGCTGTCCCTGCTCTGCTTGTCACTGGAAGGCGCAAGAGGTGTCCGCCTCAGTTGCTACGCTCCCGTGCTTCCGTCGTGCCGAGATCGCCGGAGCAGCCTGCTCATCGCTAAGGTTAGAGCGGGGGTCCTGGCCCCGGGTTAACCTCGCAAGACCCTCGGCGCCTGCCATACCGACCGCCTCGAGAGCCTCACCGGTCAGGGCCACAGCGCCACCGTGTTTGGGAGCGTCCATGTGAGCATCCCCCCGCCCCCCCGCGATCCCGGGTGGCGAGCCAGCTCCTTGGGTCCTGCGACCCGACGCCTCGCGAGAACAGCCCACGGGGGCAGCCCAGCCTGCTGGCCACTTTTTCTGCGTAGCGTGTCCGCGGGAATCGCGCAGACGCCCGAGGCCAGTCCACTTGCACCGACGTACGCGGGGTTGAACCTGGCGTGGGCCGTGTCTGCCGTCCGTTAAAAGGAATCATCCTGAGCCTCCGCCATCGTGTGCCAGTGGTGGCATAATGCGAGTCAGCAGGACATCTCACTCGGACAAATAGGTTGAGGCCGACAACCTGCTCGATCACTATCGAACAGATCTCCGCCCAAAGAGAGCGAGGGAACCTATGGGTGAACTGGTCCCCGGGACCGATGGTTTAGCAGCAGAAGAAGTTGGACCATGGGTCGAAGAAAAGCTGGCAATCGCACGAACGTATGCCGAGATCACCCACTCCACTCGGAAGAAGTTCTTGCCACCGAACCTCGGCGGGGCCGCGTACATCGACCTGTTTTGCGGTCCTGGCCTTGCCAAGATTCGGAACACGAACCAGTTCGTCGACGGCACCGCGGTGGCAATTTGGAAGGTCTCCGTGAAGAAAGGATCCCCGTTCACGAAGGTCTTCATCGCTGATAAGGATGATGATCGACGTAGGCTGTGCGGCGAACGTCTTCGACGCATCGGGGCTCCCGTCGTCGAGATTAAAGGGGACGCATTGTCCGCTTCGGCGGCCGTAGTTGCGCAGGCTCCACCGCACGGCTTCCATATCGCGCTGCTCGACCCATATAGCCTGGGAGCGCTCGACTTCAGGATATTGAGCGCTCTCTCTGGACTGAAGAGGATAGACATCCTCACGCACCTAAGCGCCATGGATATGACCCGCAATATCGATTCCGAAGCTGCGGAGGAGCGCAACGAATTCGATGCTTTTGCGCCGGGATGGCGTGAAGGCATACCCACTGACCTTCCGCTGGTGGAGTTGCGAAATAAACTTTTACAATTCTGGGAGAGAAAAGTCGAGAATGAGCTGCGCTTCCGACCTACCGCAGGGAGCTATGCTGTTGTCAACTCTGTAAACACAACACTCTACTGGCTTCGATTGCTGACTAGGCACGCACT
>DAIDMG010000197.1 GCA_027449105.1 Acidiphilium sp.
GCATCCGATCCGTTCCTGCATTGACCACGAAGGTTGATCAGCGTTTTTAGCCCAACCGTGCGAGCGAATCGATCAAGATGGAATGGCAATGGATGATTGGCGCGGTATAAGACCCCCGGCGCAACCGCGGCGAAATTGGTCCATGCGAGCCGAAACACCGCGTGGTCAATGAACAGCGCGTCAATCCAGGCGTTGCGTCGCCCGGCCGGTGTGGTCAGATCGCCCCTGTAGATTGTGTCCATGTGCAATCTCACAACGTCATCGAATTTTATGAACCCGTCAGGCGCCTTGGCAAGGCCACGAGGGTGTTCGTAAAAACCCCTGAAGCGGTCTCTCCCGATAACGCATGACAATCTCTATGGCCACTTAACCTCGGGTGGCAGGCTCATCAAAATTGCCTCAACGTTGCCTCCGGTTTTCAGGCCAAATATTGTGCCGCGATCATAAAGGAGATTGAACTCAACGTAGCGTCCTCGGCGGATCAGCTGAGCCTCGCGCTCTGCTTCGGTCCAGCGCTCATTCATGCGCCGCCTTACAATTGCGGGATAGGATTCAAGAAATGCGAGACCGACATCGCGGGTGAAACCAAAATCATCCACCAGATCCCCGGAGTCCAGATAATCAAAAAAGATTCCGCCGGCCCCCCGCATTTCGTTGCGGTGCGGAAGAAAAAAATAGTCGTCACACCATTGTCTGTACTTCTCGTAATAATTTGGATGATGCGCATCGCAGGCGTGGCGATAAGCGGTGTGGAAGGCTGCAGCGTCTTCGCAAGCTGCTTCCGTTCCCGGTTGCAAGGGGGTCAAGTCGCCTCCTCCACCAAACCAGCCCTTGGTCGTTACGAGCATCCGGGTATTCATATGTGCGGCAGGAACGCGAGGGCTATGCATATGCGCCACCAGGCTGATCCCCGTGGCCCAAAAGTGCGGATCCTGCTCGGCCCCACGGATTGTCTTGCCAAATTCAGGATCGAACGTTCCCCAGACCGTTGAGACATTGATGCCGACTTTCTCGAAGACGCGGCCGCGCATCACGGCCGTAACGCCTCCACCTCCCGACTCCCGTGTCCAATGGGAATACATGAAGCGGCCCGGCGCTCGGTGGCGCAATGGGCCATCATAATCCTGCTCGATTGCTTCGAAGGCCGCGCCGATACGGTCGCGCAACTCCTCAAACCAAGCCTTTGCGTCAGCTTTGAGTGCCTCATGCTCGGGTCGGGCTGGTTTTACCGGGAGATTCATTGCGCGCTGTATACTCAGATTGAGGCTAGTCTCCCAGCCCTTCATTCTACAGCGTCGGTTGCGTTTCCCGACCCTGCCGGGGTTGAAGTTTTTCGACATTGGGGCCATCGGATGCTCGAGGAAAAGTGAACGCCGTAGTGGGAGGAGGCGCAGAAAGTTATGGATGAGGCCGAAATCGCGCATGATCACGGGGGCAAGGCTGCAACCATGAAATTTTCGACGATCCTCATGGTTGCCATGGCCGCTGTAGCCACCGGAGCGCTTGCGTATATTTTTGGGGCGGCTCTCGGACCTGATCAAAACGCGAGGGCGGAGACGCACATCGCCGTTGAGCTTGGCAGCGTAAAGCCGGGTGAGACCGACGTGGTGACCTGGAGAGATAACCCGGTGATCATTCGCCATCTCACAAAGCAGCAGATGAACCAGCTCCGGGCCATCCCCACACGAAGCTTGCGACAGCCCGTCTCGCTGGCAACACGCATTACGCCAGGCCTACCGAACGTCATTGTTGTCGTTGCCGTTGATCCAGCCAGCGGCTGCGAGGTTGTCGCGACGCCGGATGGCTTCGATGACCCCTGCAATGGCGCGAGATACGATGCAGCCGGGCGTGCATTAAACGCTGCTGCAGCACGCAATCTGAAGATCCCGCCGTACCGGTTCGCGGACCGGAACACAATCATATTGGGCTAAAGTCATGAAGAAAGCATTCGCCAGCAAGGAGCCGGACGCCGCGCCGGAGGGGCTAGGCCAACGGGAGTCCGTGTGCCCCTTCGTTAATAGGTGGCGGTCCCCCGCTTCAGCCCCGCTTTCCGCGGGCCTCTTCGGCGTGATGGAAGCGTTGATCTGGGTAGCCGTGCTTAT
Organism: Acidiphilium sp.; assembly: GCA_027449105.1. Taxonomy (GTDB): domain Bacteria; phylum Pseudomonadota; class Alphaproteobacteria; order Acetobacterales; family Acetobacteraceae; genus Acidiphilium. The sequence goes on from DAIDMG010000197.1 coordinate 2,103, forward strand.
CCTCACAATTTCAGGCATATGGCTCGGCTTCTTCTACCGTCCCGGAATCCCGTCGGCCTTCAACTCAGTGCAATACATCATGCGCGACGTCAATTTCGGCTGGCTAATCCGGGATCTGCACGGCGCCAGTACCACCGTGCTGTTCGGCGTGGTGTATTTGCAGATTTTTTACGGAATAAGTCGCGGTGCCCATCGTGGCCTGCCGGCCGTCGCCTGGATTCTTGTGGTGCTTCGTCTCGTTGCCTTTCTGGCGGTAGCCTATTTTGGCTTTGCCATGGTTGGCGGTGCTGGGAGCCTCGGTTCACTGTCGGGCGTGGCGCAGCATCTTGCGGTGCTTCCGATTATTGGCCCGGGTCTGGCCACGGCGTTGCGCGGCGGCTATTCAGTGGGCGTGACAACGTTATCGCGAGTCGCCATGGCTCATATGGCGATCGGGTTTTTGCTCGTTGCCGTCGCGGTGTTTACCATGACAGTCCGTCACGTGTCGCGGGGTGGCGACAATGGCAAACGCAAGGATGGGGCTGTCCAAAGAACCCATTATAATCGAAACCTGTTCAGCGGTGTGATCCTGTTAGCCTTTGCCTGTGCGGCGTTGGTCACTTTCGCGCCCGGGCTGGGCTCGACAAGATTAAACGCAATCCCGCCAGATCCGCTTGCCATACCACTGCAAGTCACGTTGCCATGGTATCTTCTCGCTTTTCAAGGTTTGGCCAGCGCTGCGCAGAACGTTCGCGGTGGCGCTTACCTGGTTATAGGGAGTGTGTTATTGCTGGGTGCAATGCCCTGGCTCGACCGTACACGTGATCGGTCGGTCAAAACGGGCCCGGTATTCCGATCTTTCGTGTGGCTGTTTGGGCTCGATTTTATTATTCTGTCAGTCGCCGCGGCAGAGCCTGCCTACCGCTTTTCGCCCATCATCGCAGATTTAGCCACGTTGTACTGGTTTGCCTTTCTCGTCGTGATCACACCTGTCGTCACACTACTGGAAGGCAACCGTACCAAAGGCGATGGCCGCTTGGAGCATTAAGATGAATCGTGTCGCTGCCTTTATCGTTCTTTCGTTTGTGGCACTTCCTGTCGCACGCGCTGCCGCCGATCATCAGTCATGGCCATTCGAGGCGCCGTTTGGCGGTTTCGATACCACCACCCTGCAGAAAGGTTTTGTGGTGTACCAAGCCGATTGCGCGGAATGCCATGGATTGCGTTTGATT
>DAIDMG010000198.1 GCA_027449105.1 Acidiphilium sp.
ACACCATCCGACCAACGCCAAGGTCTCATGGTAACGGTAAAGACGGTGTCATCGGAGGAAACCTGAATCGACTTGGCGATACTACGCGACCAGTCGATGCGGTGAGCCCGATTCACCCAAAGCAGATTGCGGTACAAGAGGCCGGACGCCTCACCGTCGTAAAGGGAACCGCTCAGAAGCGGGTTAAGCGAGTTGACGGAAGCGGGTGGCGTGCCAAGGCCAATCCCGGGAGGAATAACGACGGTCCCACATGTCTTTCCGTCCTGACTACCAGGCCTCTTTTTTTCGAGGCCATTCGCAACAAGCGCCATCGCTGCGAGGGCGCATGCAAGCACGGGCAGGAAACGGCGCAGTCGCAGCATCGCGTCTTGCTCTCCCTTCGTTTATCAAGGCCGATAGATGATGGGCCTTGAAGCAATACGGAAATTATGCACCGAACAAGACTGCTATGGCGAGAGCGCTTTGAAATACCCCCAAGAAACGATCAAACGGTGTAAACATGCTTGCAGCTCGTGAAACGCAATGCGCGGCAGTCGTGCATGGAACTTTCGAATTGACGAAATTGATCTCAACAGGCAGAGTAGAATTTGAACATTGCTAGACGTCTTTCGAAGGTGTTGCCTAGGAAAGATGCTGTGCGGGCGTGGTTCGAACAGGCGCGCTGCCTAACAGCCTAGAATGGCTTTCACGGCGGGTGAATGGCAAAGCGGCTTACGTGCCAAAAACCGCTTCTGGAACCGCAAGGTGTTCAGCACGCGCCGGTGTGGCGACGTTTCTGTCGCCACTGCCGTTAGTACCGGCTTCTAATCGGTCGCATCCTCATCCAATGCTATCTCTGCACTCGCGATAAGCGACCTTCTTGTGATCATGATGGGAGCGGATGACACCTTGGGCATCACATCCGCCGCAATCAAGCTGATTCCTTGCAGCACTTCGGGATTACTTCGCAGGAGGTGAACCAGACCTACACGTCGTAGAGCTGCTTGTGCTACGGCTAGTCGGCGTGCCAAACTCTCCGCCACAGACAGGTCATGGTGCCCCTGTGGGGCGGTGCTGGGTGGTGTATGCCTATGCCAACGCGGACGAAAAATCGGGCGCTCCGTTCGTCACCGATCGGTTCCGAGTTCCAGTCGAAGGCGCCAGCCTTGGCTGAACTGATGCACCGGTTCCGCCAAGAACGAGGGGGGCTCGGCACTCGATCCGGCGAGGAGGATCCACCGTCGAGGGAGGATTGACCAGTTCCTGCGTCGAAGCGATGTGACCCGCGGCTCGCATGTCGAGGACGACGCCACTGCCCGATCTGGTGGCCGAATGAACGTGCCCTACATGGTATCAGTACGTTATAACCCCAAAAACACCACTGACTGCGGAGCTCAGGCCGGCAACTTCGCGCTGGCAAGGGCGGTGGGCGGACGGGTTTTACTTGGCGGTCTTCTTGTCACCGACTGTGCTTCCAGCCGCTTTGTTGTTTTTTGCCTCGGTCAGCACATTGGTGACCGTATTGCGGAGAACCACGACACGCACGTTGGGCGCAAGGTCGACTTCGACTTCGTCACCTCCCTCGGTCGCCTTGGCAACCGTCCCAATTATTCCACCGCCGGTAACTATCCGATCGCCGCGTTTTATCGCTGAGAGTTTGTTTCTCAGCGTCTTTTGCTGTTGCTGCTGAGGTCGAATCAGAATGAAATAAAACACGACCATGATCAGCACAATCGGGCCAAAATTAATCAGCGTAGACATCATCTCCCCGCCACTAGTGGCGGCGGCGTCGCTGGCGGCGTAGGCAACAGAGAAAAACATGGTGCACCTTTGCTATTAAGTACCGAGAGGATTGCCGTTGGTCGGGCCGGACCATAGTTTGCGCACCTGAACCGTCAAGCCGCACGCCCGTTGGGAGAGCACTATGGACCAAGCCGAACGCGAATTATTGACACGCATTGCCGATGCACTCGACCGACTGGCGCCTAATCCCGTCCCAGCGCCGCGCTTGGATGCAGCGGATGCGTTTGTGTGGCATCCTGCCCCGCCTTCCTTGACTCCGGTGCCTTGCGTTGCCCGTGTCGCGATAGACCTGCTTCTCGGTGTTGACCACGCCAAGGCGTTGCTGATGGAAAACACGCTTCACTTTGCAAGCGGCTTACCCGCAAACAACGCCATGCTCTGGGGTGCGCGCGGTATGGGCAAATCTTCGCTGATCAAGGCGGTCCATGCCGCTGTTAACAAGTCACTTCCGAAGAGCTTGGTCCTGATTGAAATTCACCGCGAGGATATCGCGAGTTTGCCTGCGCTACTCGATCTCTTGCGCGGCAATTGCCGGCGTTTTCTCATCTTCTGCGACGATCTCAGCTTTGAGCGGGAGGACGCTGACTATAAGGCCCTCAAATCCGTACTTGATGGTGGTATTGAGGGACGACCCGACAACGTTCTGTTTTATGCCACTTCAAATCGCCGACATTTAATGCCGCGGGACATGATCGAGAACGAACGCGCCACAGCAATAAGCCCATCCGAATCCACTGAAGAGAAGGTCTCTTTATCGGATCGTTTTGGCCTCTGGGTTGGCTTTCACAACTGCGATCAAGCGAACTACCTAGCGATGATCGATGCCTACGCGTCGCATTTTTCTCTTCCAATTGGAGCCACTGACCTCCATGCCAAGGCTATAGAATGGTCTATCACGCGGGGCGCCAGGTCTGGCCGGGTCGCCTGGCAGTGCATTCAGGATATCGCCGGTAGGCTAGGCGTGCAGCTACCCGCTGGCGAAACGTAAGCCTAAATCCCGAGTTTGACACCGCATGTTATAAAACTGTTGTATATCAAGGTGGTAGTGGCGTCGCCGAGATTTGTGCCACTACAATTCGCGAGTGTTCAGAGAAAATTTCTGAGGAGTTTTGGTGGTGGTTTTCGGCCGATTGCGGCGAGAAGTTTGGTGGCGTTGCCGGCGATGTCGGTGCGCACCCATAGGGTCTTTCCGCGCAAGGTGACCGGGATGGCGCGGACGTCGTTGAGTTCGTGCATGGCTTCGCTAACGGTCAGGGGGCGGTGCTTGATGATGTTGGTCGCAGTCGCCGGCGTGTCCAACACGAAGCCTTTGTCACGCAATGCCTTCGTCATGATGGCTTCACAGAGGTAGGCGAGAAAGCAGAGCGTCAAGTGACCGCGGATCCGGGGATCGCTCCAATGAAAGACCGGTCTGGCTTTCAGCGTTCCCTTCAATTCGCCAAA
>DAIDMG010000199.1 GCA_027449105.1 Acidiphilium sp.
GACATGCGCAAGCTGCGCGCCCCCTGAATCCCGGTCACCTTGCCGATGCGAGGCGATTCAGTATGTTATTAGGTAGCAGTGTCTGAGGCCCATGGGAAAAGAAAACTCAAATAGGCAAGATGCCCCATGAATGCAGTAGAAATCGAAGCAGCCATATCAGACCTCGCCTTTCAGTCATTCGATGCGGCGGAGTTCCCGTTCGCGTTCCTGGCCGCTTTCGGCAATAAGGACACGGCCCTCAAGCGCCTGCGCACGGGCAACAATAACGTCTCCGATGTGCCTGGAGGCGTACTCCAGCGCAACAACATCCATATCGCCGTGTGCGCAGAAGGCAGCGTGGGCCAAACCCTCAAGGCATTACGCGCCAGCCCGGCCACCGCAAAAGCCAAAGCCAAGTTCATCCTCGCCACCGACGGGCTGACCCTGGAGGCCGAAGAGCTGATGAGTGGCGAAACCATCGCCTGCGCCTACCCGGACTTCCCCAACCACTTCGGCTTCTTACTGCCGCTGGCTGGAATCTCCACTATCAAGGAGATCAAGGACAACCCCATTGATGTGCGTGCCACCAGCAAACTGAACAAACTGTACGTCGAGCTACTGAGCGAAAACCCGGACTGGGCCAAGGACGAGCGCCGCCACGACATGAACCACTTCATGGCCAGGCTGGTGTTCTGTTTTTTTGCCGAAGACACCGACATCTTCAATGACGACGGGCTTTTCACCCGCACGGTAGAACAAATGAGCGAGCGCGACGGCGCCAACACCCATGAGGTGCTGGAAACCATCTTCCGTGCCATGAACATTAAAACCGACGAGCGCATAAACGCCCAGCCTCGCTTGCCGGTCTGGGCAGATCGGTTCCCCTACGTGAATGGCGGCCTCTTTTCTGGCAGTACCGAGGTGCCGCGCTTTACGCGCATAGCACGCACCTACCTGCTGAATGCCGGCAACCTGAACTGGAATCAGATCAACCCGGACATTTTCGGTAGCATGATCCAGGCCGTGGCCGACGACGAAGAGCGCGGCGCATTGGGGATGCACTACACCAGCGTGCCCAACATCCTGAAGGTATTGAATCCGCTGTTCCTGGATGACCTGCGCGCCCAGTTGACCGAAGCCGGTGATAATGAGCGCAAGCTGCTGAACCTGCGCAAACGCATGGCACGTATCCGTGTGTTTGATCCGGCCTGCGGTTCCGGCAACTTTCTGGTCATCGCCTACAAACAAATGCGCGAAATCGAGACGGAAATCAACCGCCGTCTGGGCAAAACGCAACTGGGCAGCAAAATTCCGCTGACCAACTTCCGGGGCATCGAGTTACGCGATTTTCCGGCAGAGATTGCCCGTCTGGCGCTCATCATCGCCGAGTTCCAGTGTGACGTGCTGTATCGCGGGCAGAAGGACGCGCTGCAAGCATTTCTCCCGTTGGACACAGAGAACTGGATTCGTTGCGACAATGCACTGCGGCTGGATTGGCTGAGTGTGTGCCCATCCACAGGGACGGGAGTGAAGATGGTCGGTGATGACTTATTCAGTACGCCGCTCGATCAGACGGGAATCGACTTCGTGAACGAAGGTGGCGAGACGTATATCTGCGGCAATCCACCGTATTTGGGCAGCCGTTGGCGGGACGAAGAACAACAACGGGATTTAGCCTCGCTATTCTCCTCTCGCGCCAAGAGCTTCAAGGATTTGGATTACGTTGCGGGTTGGTACATCAAGGCATCGGATTACATTAGCTCTGTTTCAAATTGTCGATGTGCCTTTGTGGCAACTAAGTCAATTTGCCAGGGTGAACAGGTGGCTATGTTGTGGCCGTTGATTTTTGGGCAAGGGCTGGAGATTTTCTTTGCCCATAGGCCCTTTCACTGGAGCAATCTTGCAAGCAGAAAGGCGGGCGTGACAGTTGTTATTGTTGGTATTGCCCCCAGGAAAGCCGGGCCAAAGACAATCTACGAAGAGGAAGAAAGGCGAGTTGTTGAAAACATCGGCCCTTATTTGATACCCATGGGGAATGTGATTGTTGAAAAGACCGCCAAGCCAATCAATGGTCTTCCAAGAATGGATTATGGAAATAAGCCAACTGATGGCGGCAATCTAATACTTGATCGCGATGAGAAAGATACACTTGTTCGCAACTTCCCACTATCGAAAAAGTTTATTAAGCAATACGTTGGCTCTAGCGAGTTCATCAATGGTGTGCCTCGCTTTTGTCTTTGGATAGAAGACCAGAATATCAATGAAGCAAGGTCGATACCCGATATTGACGCCAGAATTGAGAACGTCAGGATGCTGCGTAATGAGAGCAAAGGTCAGCAAGCTAATTCAAATGCAGCCACGCCGCATCGCTTTGTCTTTGCTCCACATAGAAAGGGGGCCGCGTTAATTGTCCCCCGAGTATCTTCGGAGCGCAGGCCATATCTACCCGCGGGGCTTGTGGATGATTCCACTGTTGCATCGGACCGAGCGGCAGTTATCTACGACCCCGATGTATGGCTTCTTGCAATCGTGGCAAGTCGTATGCACTTGGTTTGGATTGCCAATGTTTGTGTTCGCATGAGAATGGATTTCTCATACTCCAACACCCTCGGCTGGAACACCTTCCCAGTACCCCTGCTCACCGAGCAAAACAAAGCCGACCTGACCGCCTGCGCCGAGGCCATCCTGCTCGCCCGCGAGGCGCATTTCCCCGCCACCATCGCCGACCTGTACGATCCGGACACCATGCCGGAGAACCTTCGCCACGCCCACGAGCGCAACGACGAAGTGCTGGAGCGCATCTACATCGGCCGCCGTTTCAAGAACGACACCGAGCGGCTGGAAAAACTGTTTGAGCTGTATACGAAAATGACGGCGGCAGCGGCCAAAGCCAAGCCTGCTGCCAAAGCAACCAGGGGGAAAGCCAATTGAGCGAGCAACGCACACTGGCCCTGATCGACGACCTGCGTCAACTTCCGGCAGAGACCTCGTGGGTGGAGTTCAAGGAGAACAATGCTGATGCGCAGATGATCGGCAAGTTGATCTCGGCACTGTCCAATGCGGCGCGGCTGGCCGATCAGCCGTTTGCCTATGTGCTGTGGGGTGTGCGTGATGGCGATCACGCTGCCGTCGGCACCACGTTCGAGCCTTCCGGTCAGTTGCAGCAAGGCCAGCCGCTGGATATGTGGTTGGCGCAGCGCCTGCAACCGGCCAT
>DAIDMG010000200.1 GCA_027449105.1 Acidiphilium sp.
TCCGACAAGCCAGGCCAACCCTGAAAATGCAGGCTGCAGCCAGCCTGTTTCGTGATTTGGTATTTTTATGATAAGGAAGCGCCTTTGATTTGAATGCGGTCGGTTTTGAATGCAATCGAATTCGGTCGCAACGGCGCGTTCATGGGGTCCAAAATGGTAAAGGTCGGATCGCCACCACGAGGCAAAGCTGCGAAAAAAACTACTGAGCGTTTGTCAATCGGATCTAGGTCCGTTCGCCATCCCGCAAAGCGGGCTCAGGCTAAGCCCGCGCAACCGGTACGCGGGCCCGCGAAACCGGCGCCGGCATCCAAAACTCGAACACCAGTGCCTGCCAAAGGTCTGCACGCATCCCAAAAGCAGCCTGACCCACCTAAAGCTACCAAGCCGGTACGGAGCATGGCACCACCGCCTTCTCCAGTACATGCATCGTCCCTGCCCTCTCCACTCCAGAATAGAACTGAAACAAAAGGCTCCCGCAAACCAATGACTGTCTTGACCGCGCGAACTAAAACCACACCGAAGGCGAAACCCGACTCACCGGAGAATATGGCGAGCTCCCGGCCGTCTGCCATTCCAAGACCTGCACCAATCCTTGCCTCTGAACCAGTCACAGCAGCCATCGAGCGAAACGAGATCCCCCAGCCTGGACCACGCCCGGTGTTGCCTCAACGGGCCGTTGCCAAAGCAGAAAATTTTAGGGCTGGCGATTTCGTTGTATATCCGACACATGGTGTCGGTACAGTTGATCGGATCGTAACCGAAGAAATCGCTGGCCATAAGCTGGAACTGATCCATATTACTTTCGATGAGAATCGGATGACCTTGCGGGTCCCTGTGAACAAGGCTCGCTCAGCCGGGCTTCGGAAGCTGTCAAGTCGTAAGCAGTTCGACGAAGTGCTGGCCACGCTGAAGGGCAGAGCGCGGATCAAGCGCACAATGTGGTCACGCCGCGCACAGGAATACGAAGCCAAGATCAACTCCGGAGATCCTATGGCAATCGCGGAAGTCGTGCGGGACCTACATCGGAACGCAGGACAGCCGGACCAGAGCTTCTCGGAACGGCAAATTTTTGAATCTGCATTGGAGCGCCTCGCTGCGGAATACGGTGCACTTGAAGGGATCAGCAAGCAGGAAGCGATTGATAAGCTCCTGATTTTCTTGAAAAGCGCCTAGTTTTTGACGGCTAAAGCTTCGTTGCCCTGGCAATAAATAGATTTATTGACCCCAACGGTACATGATAGCAATGGATATCGATAATACTGCAACCGATGATGAGGCGTACCGACTGCCCGTTGCCGACTGCGCGAAACGAGCGCGCGACGCAAGCCGAATACTCGCGCGCAGCACACGGGCATCGCGCGACGACGCTCTGCGCAAGGCAGCGGCAGCAATTCGCAGTGCCGAATCCACCATTATTACCGCCAACAACGCGGATCTCGCTGCCATTGACAACTCTGGAACACGCCTAACGGAATCCTTCCGGGATCGGCTGCGACTGAATTCAGTCCGCATCGCCGCCATTGCCAAGGGCGTCGAGGACGTCGCCGAATTGCCTGACCCGCTCGACCGCGTGCTTTCCGAGTGGACGCGCCCTAATGGCCTCATAATCCGGCGCGTTCCGCAAGCGATCGGCGTCATTGGTATCATATTCGAAAGTCGGCCCAACGTCGGCGCCGACGCCGCAGCTCTGTGCATAAAATCGGGGAACGCCGCGATCCTGCGCGGCGGCTCGGAAAGCCTGCGCACGTCCCTGGCAATCCATGCAGCAATGACTGCGGGGTTGCGTGCCGCTGGACTACCTGAGGCTGGCGTCCAAATGCCCCCCACTGCCGATCGCCGCTTTGTTGCCTCCATGCTTGGTGCCTCCGGGTTAATCGACCTGATCATTCCGCGCGGTGGCAAAAGCCTTGTCGAGCGTGTCCAGCGTGACGCTCGGGTCCCAGTTTTGGCTCACGCTGAGGGATTAAATCACACTTACGTTCATCACTTGGCTGACCCACAAATGGCGCGTTCGGTCGTCGCCAACGCAAAAATGCGACGCCCGGGTATCTGCGGCGCTACGGAAACGCTTCTAATTGATTCAACTATCGCAGCCACGTTGCTGCCGCTAATCGTAGCTGATCTTTCCGCACTTGGCTGCAGTTTCCGCGCCTGCGCGCGCACCCGCGAAATCCTGCCAAACCTTCCCGAAGCAAGCGATGCAGACTTTCACACTGAATGGTTAGATGCCGTTCTGTCTATCAAGATTGTTGAAGGCCCGACTGAAGCTCTTGATCACATTGCTCGTCATGGTTCGTCGCATACCGAAGCGATCGTAACCAACGATGTTGTCGTAGCGCGGCGCTTCTTTGCAGAGGTCGATTCTGCTGTGAGCCTGTGGAACGCCTCTACCCAATTTTGCGATGGCGGAGAGTTTGGCTTTGGCGCAGAAATCGGCATCGCGACGGGTCGAATCCATGCGCGTGGCCCGATCGGTCTCGAGCAGTTGGTCACGTTCCGATATCAGGTCCTCGGACATGGCCAGGTGCGGCCATAGTCTGCGATGACATCCCGCGCTTTGGAGACCGGCGCCGAATTCGGATTGGCCTGCTTGGAGGCAGCTTTAATCCCGCCCATCCCGGACATGCTCACATCGCTCGCGTTGCGTCCAAACGTCTGTCTTTAGATCAGGTCTGGCTACTTGTTTCGCCAGGCAATCCCCTCAAGCGAGGTGAGGGAATGGCGCCAATAACTGATCGCCTCACATCGGCACAGGCGCTCTCGGATGGCCGGTGCCTTGTTGCTACTGCAGTCGAAAGCCGCCTAGGGACGCGATACAGCGTTGACACTTTAAGGCAGCTGCAGCGCCGCTTTCCTTGTGCAAGGTTTGTCTGGTTGACGGGTGCCGACAATTTTGTCGAGCTGCCCTTATGGCATCGCTGGCGGCAGATTGCCAAAATGATACCCATTGCCGTCCTGCCGCGCCCTGGCGCAACCCGCCAAGCACTAGCCAGCCAAGCCGCACAGTGCCTCCGGCACGGTCGTCTGCCGGCTCGATCAGCGCCAGTTCTTGCTAATTCGTGTGCGCCGCGCTGGAGCTTATTGCCGATTCGCGAAAATCCTTTATCAGCAACCCAGATACGCTTGCGCGGCCAAACATTCACACCAGCCGCCCCACCCAAGGAGTTCTGATCATCGCTCGAACCCCCT
>DAIDMG010000201.1 GCA_027449105.1 Acidiphilium sp.
CAACCAATGGGCTGGGTCGCTGCGGTTCTTGTGGAATCGGCTGCTGGATCGAGAGAAGGCAGAGTATCAGGCCACCGGCAAGTTTATCTGGCGCAAGCAGTTGCAGCCGTTCGCGGTCGGCATGAAGCGCCAGTCCGGCCTCGAATGGCTTGTGGGCCTGCCTGCGCACGCGGTGTTGGACACGGTGGCCCGTCTCGACGGCGCGCTACGCCGCATGGTGAGCGAAAGGAAAGCAGGCCGGAAGTGCGGCTTCCCGCGAGGCCGCAAGAAGTTCGTCAACGAGGCTGGCATCTATTGCGTCGGGCAAGCGAGCGAGATCGGCAATGGTGAGGCCGTATTGCCGAAGATCGGGCGTGTTCGGCTGGCAGGCGGCGACGTGCCGAAAGGTCGCCTGCTGGCCGCTCGCATCTGGCGCGATAGTGACCGCTGGATGATCTCGGCGCAGTTCGAGTGCGCCCGTCCCGAGCCGTTGCCTGCGAGCGATGTCGTGATCGGTGTCGATCTCGGCGTGTCCACGCTCGTCACCGCGTTCGACGGTGACGATTTCGAGGAGTGGACGGCTCCGAAGCATCTCAGGCGAGCGCAGAGGCGGCTTCGCCGCGCCCAACGCGCACTCTCCCGCCGCAAGAAAGGTTCAGCCCCTAGGAGCGGTCAAGCGCGGCGTGTGGCCGCAATCCATCGCAAGGTCCGGAACAGGAGAACGGACCTGCTGCACCAGATCTCGCACCGGCTGACAGCCAAAGTCGGTGTGCTCAAGGTCGAGACGCTGAATGTGCGCTGTATGGCGCGCAATCGGCATCTTGCCATGTCGGTGGCCGATGCCGGGATGTCCCGGCTGGTCACATTCTGCCGCTACAAGGCGGACTGGCGCGGAAGAACCATGGTCGATCTTGATCCGTGGTTTTCCGGCAGCCAGACGTGCTCGGAGTGCGGTGCGCTCCGCCCGGAGATGAAGCAGTTGTCCAGACGCGAGATCGTCTGCGGCTGCGGCAACCGGATGGACCGCGACCACAACGCGGCAGTGAATCATCAACGGTATCCCGAGGAACGGGAGAACCGGGCTGGCAACAGCCCAACGCTCGTGGAGATCGCAGGTCAGGGCTTCGGCCCGGTGCCGGTCGGGGAAGCGAGAATACCGACTTCGACGGTCACGGGACCACGAAAGTCAGTAATTCCGAGGTGCTCCACTCGAAGATCGTCTCGTTAGGGGAATTTCTATGGTCCGATTGCCCGCTCCCAAACGTGAAGTTCTGGCCCAACGCGAGCGGATCATTACGCAGCTGCGCAAAATCCTCGCGGATGAAGGCAGTGTCATTGCGGATCCCATTCGCCTTAAACCCTATGAAACGGATGGCTTATCCTCCTGCCGCCAACCGCCGCTCGTAGTAGTCCTCCCCAAAACAACCGAGCAAGTCGCTGCCATTCTACGCTTCTGTGGGACCCAAGGCATACGTGTTGTGCCGCGCGGTGCGGGAACGTCGCTCTCCGGAGGTGCTCTTCCGCTCGCCGATGCGGTAGTCATCGGGTTAATGCGCATGAACGAGATCCTCGAGATCAACTTCGCTGATCGATTCGCCGTCGTTCAGCCCGGGGTAACGAATCTTGCGATATCAAAGGCTGTTGAGGGCCGTGGATTCTTTTATGCACCCGATCCGTCGAGCCAACTGGCATGCATGATCGGTGGCAATGTCGCAATGAATTCAGGAGGAGCACACTGCTTGAAATACGGCGTCACGGTTAACAATGTGCTTGGCGTAAAGATGGTCACCATCAGTGGAGACATTATCGAGTTTGGCGGGCGCCACCTTGATGCTGCGGGCTACGATTGGCTTGGCCTGGTTATTGGCAGTGAGGGCCAACTTGGCGTTGTAACCGAGGTCACTGTTCGCATTTTATGCGCGCCAGAAGGCTCTCGCGCCATGCTTGCCGCATTCGGAAGCAATGAAATCGCTGGTGCCTGCGTCGATGCAATAATTGGTTCCGGCATCATCCCAGCCGCTCTTGAATTCATGGATCGTCCTGCCATCCATGCGTGCGAAGCGTACGCTCACGCAGGCTATCCGCTCGATGCTGAAGCGATGTTGATCGTCGAGGTTGAAGGTAGCCCATCAGAACAAGACGTGCTGCTCGAACGGATCAAGGCCATTTGCGACCGTTTTGACCCAATTAGCCTGAAAGTATCCAAGAGCAGCGAGGAATCGGCTGCTATCTGGAAGGGACGCAAGGGGGCATTCGGCGCTATCGGTCGGATAAGCCCTGACTACCTGTGCATGGACGGAACTATCCCCACTAGTGCATTGCCGTTCGTACTGCGGCGGATTGGTGAGTTGAGCACGCAACATGGCTTACGCGTCGCAAACATCTTTCACGCTGGCGACGGCAATCTGCACCCGCTAATCATGTTCGACGCCAATGACCAGAACAGCGCCCATAAGGCTGAGTTGTTCGGGGCTGATATTTTGCGCCTTTGCGTGGATGTTGGTGGCTGCCTGACCGGCGAACACGGCGTCGGTGTCGAAAAGCGAGACCTGATGAGCGTGCAATTCAGCGCGGTCGAGTTGGACTTGCAGCGACGAATCAAGTCCGCCTTCGACCCGGATTGGTTGCTCAACAGCGCGAAAGTCTTTCCTATGACAGAGCAGGTTCTAGGCTCGTCTTCGGCATGATCGCCCCAGAAAGCGAGGATGGATTCGTCCAAGCGATTACCACGGCAGCCGCGAATCGCGTACCACTCGCTCTTGAGGGCTTCGGATCAAAATCAGGCTTTCTTCGGCCCGTTCAGGCTACGGAAACGCTTAGTACCCGCAACTTTGTCGGGACCCCGCTCTACGCCCCGACAGAGCTTGTTATTACGAGCCGTGCAGGAACACGCCTGTCTGATCTGGAGGCAAGGCTTGCCGAAGCAGGCCAGCATTTGGCCGCCGAGCCTCCTTCATACGGCTTTCTCAATGACGCTGATGACGCGACCCCAGCACAAAGTGTTGGCGGAATCGTTGCCTGTAATCTTTCAGGTCCCCGCCGGATCGCATCCGGCGCAATACGCGATCACGTGCTCGGAATTCGGGTAATCACTGGAACAGGAACAAAAATTCGGTCTGGCGGACGTGTGTTAAAAAACGTCACGGGCCTCGATCTTTGTAAGCTTATCACCGGCTCATATGG
>DAIDMG010000202.1 GCA_027449105.1 Acidiphilium sp.
CAAAGTCTGCCACGGGTCTGCGCTCATACTCTCACCAGTCCGGGTATATACAGCGTGTTATATCCTATGCCATAGACGATAGTCAAGGAATGGCGCGTCCTTATATACCACATCCGCGGCAGGCGGCGGGGCAACGGGGGGATCAGCGGAAAGGGATGGGGATCGTAAGGCTCGGGACATGCGGGATTCGGGCCCACACACCACTTCTCGCGCTGCTCTTCTCAGTTGTAGGCGATCGCCAAGACCCGCGTCTTTTTGGATGATGGGCGCACGCAATTCTGTTCCCGCCAAAGGCAAGGGGGTTTGCGGCTATAAGAGGGTCCCTGCTCGGCAGAAGCAGTTCATATGCGCATGGCGGCAGGGCCAGTCGTCTTTCTTCCTGTCGTTTTTTCATCAGAAGCACCGGTAAGAGAGAGCAACGAGCGCGGGGAACAGGTGGGCAAAGCCCTGGGGTTCAGGACCTTTGCGGAAGGTTCTGCAAAGGGGACTGGCGGCCGTTTTGCCGCCTAAACGGATATTCGACCAAATGGTCGCATATCACCCTACGCCCAATGCTTCAGAATGTCTGGCGATACTTGATTTTCAAGAGAAATCTTGTTTATGCCGCAAGCCGCGCAGTTGTTATATGCGGCAATGGGTCGGCAAATTGTTAGTTGGGCAGTCCCAGATACCGCAGCGCCCCGTGTTGTAGGACGGGCCAACCGACTACTAAAATGGCACAGACTGATAAATTCGTTCTTATTGAGCCGGAACACTGGCTGTTCCAGCCGCATGGCGATGTTATGACCACCAAAGCCAGAGCAGATGATACTACTTACGGTTCGTTACGGCTGCGCGACAGGTGGCTTTGGTTGGGGGTCGGGCGTAGGTGGTTTATTCGGGTACTTCCCGCCGAGTCCGAGGCTCATCGAGCGGTAACCGGCCTGTCGCGGATATGGGACTGCGGCTATCGCGCATAGTATTCAATACATGCTTGTGCTGATGTGACAAAACGCGGATCGCGCCCAAGACACGAGGAGTGAAATTGGCATGCTTGTGTATGCAAACTCATTGACGCTGCATGGCCAGGATGCTGAGAATGCCGTATGTCGCGCAATCGGCGGCTGGCTCAAAGAACAGCTCGGCTTTGGTCTTAGGCCAGATCAGCTTCGGAGTGATGGCACTTTTGAGGGATACCGTGGTGTCGCACGGTCGTGGCTGACTATTCGTGCGGCGACAGAAGGAGAACCAAGGCTTTACGCATGGCTGATAAAGCACGCTGGTGAGCGAGGTAGCGGTCGACAGTGGATCGTCGAGATCGGCATGAAATGCGCCCCTAATTTGGTCGATGTTTCCTGCGCAGTTAGGACTGACGAAGTGAGCACACTCGTAGCAGGTGCAGTCAGCGCTTCACAGCCCCGTGTAATTAGGTACATCGCAAGCAACGTTGCAGCGTCACCTAATGCCGAATTCGCCAGTAATACTCCTGGTCGTGCAATCAAGTGCGTAGGGCCCGATAAAGACACTTATAGAGGCCTGCGCGCTGACATCGAACGGACCGATCGGGGTTATCCTATTGTGCTTGTCAGTCCAACGCGAAGTGGGGACTTTCTTGTAAATGACCGGCACCTTCAAGAGGAGATGATCGGCCTGGCGCAGGTCGTACGTATCGCCCCCGACTTTAACAGCTACGAAATGGAGGAGGTTCTTGGTCATTCATGGTCGGCGTGGGCTGGTGCTGTTAACGTCATCTATACGCCTATGCCCAATGGTTTCATCAAGAACCAATTGGCGCGTAGCGAGTTGCTGGAAGAATGGGGCGATAATCAGCATGAACGTATCTCGGGACTTCTCAGCCTCGTTACGCACAACACCAATGTTCCGCAGCTTCGACAGCAAATCCGTTCCGACGGTGTTGTTGCGCTAGCAGTACGGCGCAGATTGCAAAGTGCACGACAAAGGAGAAACGATCTTGATGTAGAAGATTTAAGGATTGAGTTAGAGGAAGCGTCTCGAATAGCCGAACAGCAAGAAGAAATGTATCAGTATGCTCAGGACGAAAATTTGAGCCTTGAAGCCGAGATCGAATCTCTGAACTCGACTGTCGATGGCCTGAAACGGGAACTGAACAAGAAAAGCACCGATATCGATGCCCTCCGCGCCCACCTAGCAAATTCTGGCGGTGGCGGGCGATTTAGTGGGGCAGAACGCCTCTTGGCGTTTGTCACAAGAAGCAATGCACCCACGCCTGCCGAATGCCTAGAACTCATAGAAGAGACTTTTGGAGATAGGTGTGTTGTATTGGATTGCGCTAAACAGAGTGCGCTTGAATCGAGCAAGTTCTTGTATGGACGGCGGTTGCTAGACATGCTCAGGATTCTGGTTACCGACTATAGGAACATGCTTATTGAGCGTGGTGACAGTGAAGCGAGAAAGCTTTTTGGAAAGAATGACTTTGCTGCAACTGAGTCGGAGGGTGTTCTTGGAAGCAAAACAATGCGGCGATATCGCACATTCGATTATCGTAGCGTGCCTGTGGAAATGTTCCGTCACCTGAAGATTAACGTCGAAGACGACGTGACTAAGACCATTCGAGTTCATTTTCACTGGGACGCGGAGAGGACGTTAATTGTGGTTGGGTATTGCGGAAAACACCTCCCGGTACCCAGCCATTGACCGCGCAGCGGGAGTGCTTGCTTCCAAGTCCACTCGCGCCATTTGCCTGTGGTGGCGCGAACGATCACTCAGGGTCGGGAGCTGACCATTGCAACTCCAACTGGTAGGGGTGCTTTAGCCGAGGACCAGACGTTAAAAGGAGTAGCTTGCTCAACCGCCATCAGTGTTTAGACCTTGAAAGAGATAAATTCATCAAAATCAGAGGGCATAATGGCGTGCTGTCGGCGTGAATTGCCACTACCGCGAATTCTTCCTCCCAAACTACTCCTGGGAATTTGGTTTAGCACTCTGAAACGATTCCGCCGAATTGATCTCGTCAAGGGCCTCCTGCCATGTGGCGCGCAGCCTGAGGGGAATCGCGAGCATCAAGTTCAGGTCTTGGCCGAAACTCTCGACCGCATAACCGGCCTTGCAGGTAATCGGGAACGCCCGATCGGGACTCAACCCGTAGTGTTCGGCCACCTTCTCGTGATAGAGGCCCGTGGCATTGAATCC
>DAIDMG010000203.1 GCA_027449105.1 Acidiphilium sp.
AGCTGAGAGAGTGATGCTTGTTCTTATTTGTCGAAAGAAGTAGAAACTCCTGCATGACGATCTAATTTTTTACAGGAAGGCGCTTAGGGTGTCTCGGGGTTTGAGCTAGGTCCTGGTAATGGTGGTTTATCGAAATTTTTTCATGACATACGGATCATGGTTGTTAACGCGGCTTGGAGCGCAGCCACGCTGTTTGCCCTGGGGGGAGATCAGATTTTGCTAGGTCCTCTTGGACGATTGGGGCCTTTGGATGCTCAGGTCGTAGATCCAAGGAATCCTGTCGTGTATATGTCGGCCCTAGATGGATATCAGAGCGTTGAATATATTAGAGCGTTGAATATATTTGAGGGTTCGCTATTGAGACGTTTGATAGTTACGTGATGTTGCTGCTTACTCGTTCACACTTAGAATTACCTGCCGTGATTCATCAATCAGCAGAGTTTGCGTATCATGTTGTGGAACCGTTACTATCTCAAGTTTGTCCATTAGATTTTGGCGGATGGGGACGAGTACTGGGCATCGGAGAAAAATACGCGACGAAGTTATTACGGTTGCAAGGAAACCCAGCGGCTGACAGTATTTCTAAGCGTCTAGTGTTCGGATACCCTCACCATGGGTATATTATAGATGTAGAAGAAGGAAAATCGATTGGCTTGCCGATAGACTTGATGGACGATGCCTTGATCGGCTCGGTAGAAAGAATTGTTGCAGTGGCCATAAGGGAAGTCGAAGACTCCGGCAAGGCGGGTGGTTATTTGGGATTTCCTAAGTTGATGTCTACTCATGATGGGGAGGAAGGCACAAACAAGACGATCCAGACTTCGATACCCGGATCCCTCAATGCGTTGACTCCCAACTCGCGGAGCATGATAGAAACGCGACTCCTGGTGAGTCGTGTGGTAGAAATGGCTAAGGGCCTTAGCGAAACAGACGAGTGGAGAAATGTTGAAGGATCTGCCAAGCGGTACGATCATGTTGAAATTTAGGTCAGTTATTGCCGTTTTTGGTTTTGTATGCCTTGAGCACAAGGTTGAGGTTTTTTCTGCACATAGTCATCCCGTCATATACCACGTCTTTCGCATGTCGGGTCGTGCAACCTGAAGATTTTTCGCAGGTCAAAGCACCCTTAGCCCCTGGGCCCACAAGGACGTGGTGGGTGGGTATAACAGCGCTCATCTAACTGAAGCACTTCGAGAAATGCCAGAAACGTTGCATGGAAGCGTGCCGGCAACGAGACCACTCGGGTTGCACTTCGGTCTGCACCGAGGCCAAGTGCCGGAACAGTTCGTGAGCCGTCGGGCGCGTTAACACGCGCCGACCGGCGAAGGAATTGAGACGGGACGTTGCCGGAGGCGTCGATCCAAGAGGCTGTACCGTAAGACGGCCATCAGAATGACATAGCCTAAAGCTTCCAGGCGCTCCGGGCTGTCTAAAAACAGCGCGTTGAGGAACAGCCGATCCTTGATGAAGCGAAACTTGTGTTCACACAGGACATGATCTTTATATTCACGCAACACCTTTTCTGCACCCCAGGTCTCCTTGGACAGCGTCGTGGTGAGGACACAGGTCGAACGGCGTTGCTACTCTGCCTGTCATCGATCTTCATCCACCGGCCCTACCGTGGCGGTGACGGACGAGACGATGCGCGTGGGGGCATATTTGCGAGGACGGCCTCACGCGGTCGATGCGCGAAGTGATGCTCACTGACCCCGGCAAAAACCAGCGATATTCCGCCCGGGCCTGAAACGCTTGAGCGGTTCGCTCCAAGGCCTCTCAGGCGCTCGCGATATGGCGTCCACTCCCTTGGCCTGGTGGCCATCCAACGCCGAAGAACGATAGACAATCAAGCCATAACGCACACCATCGATGACGCCCGTTTGGTCGGAGACCCAGTATTGAACCGAGTTGCGCCGCAACGCGATCTGGCCGCGATCCTTCCAACCATCGGCGTCCCAAGCCGCCGAGAAATTAAGCCTAACCCTTTTTGGTGGAGGACCGCCAAATTCGGCTAGGTCACCAGGCTCGAGTCGGTCACATAGACAATGTCCGCTAAGGCCTCCGGTGAAAACCCGCAAACCAGATTGGCGATAGCACGGTGATTCAGCGTTTTATTCTGAAGCATTGCCTGCATCCGCCGATCCCTTGTAGACCACCCCAAGGCTCCGTCAAAGCATTTGTCTTTCAATTGCGGCTTTTGGTTCTTTGGGTCTAAAGGTCGGGGCCTTCTTGCTGTATCAGTCATAACTTTGTCAACAGTATCGTGCACACTTTTTCAGGTCGGCGTCCGAGGTGTTGGAACGCTCGTTGAGTATTGGGCAGATTCATCCTCCGGATCAAGCCGATGGTGACATTGCGCAGCGTTGCTGGGTATTTTGCTCGAGCTTGACCACCGATTCCAGAAAGTGCTGTCCACGGATTCTGAAAACTACTGACCGGCATTTCTGATGACATTGACCACCCCTGCGTTCGGGATACCAGGATTTCCAGAGTGGGGGTCGAAGCCTCTGACGGGGCTTGACCCCACTCTAAGAAGATGATTGGATGATGAAACGGGGGCTTCCCATGTACCAAATTCGAGAAATCTTGCGTTTACATTAGGAACTCGGCTTGGCTGATCGCGCGATTGCTCGGGCGCACGGCATGGGTCATGCGACGGTCAGCGATCTGGCCCGACGCCGTAGGACCTGGACGAATCAGTGCTTCAACGCAAGCTCTATTCCCATCCCGATGGGCGACACCAAGCACGTCCTGAATCGAATTGGGCCGAGGCGCATCAAGAGCGCGGGCGCAACGGCGTGACCTTACCACTGTTCTGGAGCGAATATTTGGAAGTACACCCGCACGGACTACAATATTGCCCGGTTCTGCGCCAAATATCGCGCGTGTCAGACTTGAGCCGCGGTGGAAGCGACGTGCCACCCGCGCTGGGGCGTCGAGACGCATTTTAATGTCCGTAAAAACCGCTGAGAACTGGCTAACTTTTGTGCGATTTTACCGCCCGCCATTGTCCCGGAGCATCAGGCCACGGTGCTCGTGGCTAATATGGTTGCCCTC
>DAIDMG010000204.1 GCA_027449105.1 Acidiphilium sp.
TACCGGTATTTCAAGGCGGGGGTAATGCTTCAGGACCTGGCACCGGCGCGGCGCCAGGCCGTTCTGTTCGCCAGCTTCGACCGTGACCAATCGGCCGCCGCGATGAAAGCTATGGATGCGATCAACGCCAGGTTCGGGCGCGGAACCCTGCGGATCGCTTCGACGGCCACAACGCCATCATGGGGCGCACGCCGGCAAAATCTCTCCCCCCGATACACAACGCAAGCCGGTGAAATGCTGATTGCGAATTCGTTTTAGCGCGAGCTTCGATTATGCCCGGCTTGGGGGGATTTCTGCCGGTCTGCTTACAGCCAAGGAATATCGGACATTCGCCTTATGGCGAGGTGGGCCGAATGCTGCCCGACCGTTTTGGAGCGAGGCGCGGCGAAAGCGGACTTTAGCTGGCAGCGCGCATGGGGCGTTGGATATCGCCGCATTTATAAAATATGTTATCAAGATTAAGCCTCGGATGAACGGCCCCTCATTACCAGCTCGCTACGGCTCGACATCTTGGCGAAGGAGATTGAAGGGTGAGCACCACGGCGGCAGATTCGGAGCAACAACGTCAACTATATGCTGAATTCAAGAGGCTCTTGGGGCCGGTGATAGGTGGCGCGATCGAAGAAATAGCGGCTGTAGCTGATTTCGATCTGTCAAACGAGGCTCGGCGTCCTTTCGTCGATTTTGTTCACTGGATTAACGCCAGACCCAAGTTCATTGCCCAATGGAGAGCAGACCCGACCTCTGAGAAACGCGACTATCTAAGGTTTATGACGGTCACGGATGGTGTTCAGTCCGCCTACGCTGCGGCCTGCTACCACCTCGGACGGCTCACCCAAATTGAATCTGCTGTCAACGCCGTGCTATCGCGGTATGATTTCACGAAAGAATTACCTCCGAATAGCGTTGCTGCAATCGGTAGAATGCGACAGCTTGATTTCGAGTATCATTCCTTTGTCATCGCTTGTAGGCGCTGTTTGGATTACCTGGCATTCGGCCTTTCCACCTATTTCCAAGAGCGACAAAGCTCTTACAAAAGATTTGGCGAGAAGACTTTAGTTTCGGCTCATCCGCGCAGCGTCGCTACCGCCCTGAAGGAGGTCTACGACCGCCACTGTCAGAAGTTCGAGTTCGTCATGGGAGATGAAAGAGGCAGGTCGCTGAGGGATCGGATAGGCCACAATGAATTCGTGCAAGCGGCCACAATAAACGTGGATGCCAACGGCTACCGGTTTGTAGGCGGGGGAGAAAATCTCCGATTGTCCGACCCTACCGACAATCGCCCACTCTCGGAAATTCTCAATGGGCGGGCCGCTGGTCTGCATACGTGTATATCAGACTTTCTAACCACCTTCCGGACTGTGGTGACAGGATTGTCGGAGGATTCAGGCAACGGGACGTGACCGAGCAATTGGAACGGCCCCCATGCGTCCCCGACCAAGAGGAAGAAAGCAAATGACGTCCAACATGCAGGCCGTGCAACAAGAGGTGGCGGCGCTTACGTTGGCTGTGGCACGACCTTTGATTTGGCATGACCGAACGGAGGGATGGCCGAAGCACCTTGATGGCGCGACATGCTTTTTTCTAAGATTTGACTCCGGAATTATTGGAGTTACGGCCGATCATGTCGTTGCAGCTTTCGAAAGCGCACTTGCAGGAAATTCTGACATTGTTTGCCAGCTACGAAATTCGCCAGCTTTCGATTTACTTGCGGCGATAATCGCAAGAGAAGCAGTGCGAGATATTGCGACATTCTCAGTGCCCGAAGCGGTGGTGTCGGCTATCGGTGCTATTCCGCTTGATTGCCGCGGAAGCTGGCCGCCGCCCGAGCCGCAGCCCTCTTGGCTGCTCAGCGCTTGCGGATTTCCTGAGTCCATGCGGACCACAAGATCCGACCGCTCGGCGGAGTTTCAGGCGTGGGGCGCGCTTGCCGCCGTCGAAGACGTTACACGAGACGAAATTCTGATCACTTACGATCCCACTATCGTCAAACCTATGGCTTTGGCACCGACTCTCCCTCCAGTTGGTTTCAATATGAGCGGGTGCAGCGGCGGCCCGGTGCTCGTGCATGGTAATCGAAACGGCCTTCATCGCTGGTTTGCAGTTGCGCTGATAGCCGAAGGCTCTAACGGCCAACACAAGCAGGGCGTCGCCGCTGAGTTTGATTTGATCCGCTTGCGGCGCATCGATGTCATCCAGCCTGATGGTACGATCAAACGTCCGGAGGAGGAACTTGGCTGGTTGCCACGTTAGAATGCTACTCGAGCAAAAAATGAGCGCCGTTTCATGTCCGCTTTTAAGCTTCTCCGTAGCGACATGCTTTGTCCGCCTTGGGGCGTAGAGCCGTTGCAGGCTGATGCCAATGAACGACCAGACTTGGTTCTCGCGGTGCGAGCTTCCTACGGCCAGCTAGGGTCGTGCACGGACATTTAATTTGACACCCTCCTCCCCGTCGTACCTGCCCGTGGCTATTTTGCGTTGACGGCAAAGCGGTTTTCGCCGACGCGCTCTGCCATCTCAGGCCGCCGGAAATAAATGGACCGGCCGCAGCGTAGCGGCCGGCCGGATTTCGGGAAGATGATCTGCTCATCATCCCGCATGTCGTGCATGATTTCCTCGGCGCGGATGAG
>DAIDMG010000205.1 GCA_027449105.1 Acidiphilium sp.
CGGCATGGTCACAAAACGGCGTTGCCAGGGCGGCGATGGATCTAGACAGCGCGCCGATTTTATCCATGAGGCAACTCCTGAGAACGAAACCATCGCGGATATCCATGCTGAGTTCAACAAGAGCGAGTGGTAAGATGAGGCTGAAGAAAGCGCGAATACAAGGATTTCAGTCGTTCAGAGACTCCGGAGACATCGAATTTCTCGAAGGCATCAATCTCATCATTGGGCAGAACAATGCTGGTAAAAGTGCGCTGCTGCGCGCCCTGTTGCCGGACCTATCCGATGACCGGCACCGGACGCCGGAGCGATGGAAAACGCATGAATTGCCGGCACCGGAGATCGCCCTCACAATAGAAACCAGCGGCGCCGAAATCCGGGATTGGGTGCTCCGTTCCGGCACCCAGCAAATATTTCCGATAACGCAGGATCACATGCATAAAGGCAACGATTTTATGCACGAATTTTTCGAACGCCCGAGTTTGTCCCTTTCCGTCACTCGGCAACCGCATCAGGGTTTCTCCGCGCGGTATCCATCGCATGGTCTTTTTCCCGATGTACCAGTGCAGCAGCATTATTGCGCATTAATAACGCCGAGCAAAGGCGACTTGACATGGCACACACAAGGCAACAATCCTTCAAAAGATTCCTTGCCAAATCTCATTTTCCAAGCTTGGAAGAGAGATATGTTCCATTTCACCGCCGAGCGCATGGCAATTGGCCAAGCAGTAGGTGGCCATGCCGAGCGCCTAGCGCCAAACGCAGCTAACCTGCCAAACATTATTCACGTTCTACAAAACCAGCGCGGCGATGTGTTCCATGAACTGATCGCTCATCTCCGTGATATTTTTCCGACTGTCGGCAATCTCAGTGTCCCGTCCATGCCGGGCGGCAACAGCCTGGAGGTGAGAATCTGGCCAACCGAGGCAATGAATCGGCCAGAATTGAGCTTTCCGCTGAACTCAAGCGGCACCGGTGTCGCCCAGGCCATAGCACTGCTCACGGCGATCATGACCATCGACAAAGCCATCATTATCATCGATGAGATCAATAGTTTTCTGCATCCGGCCGCTGTGAAGGCCCTGCTCCGAATCTTGCAAACGCAATACGCGCAGCATCAATACATCATCACGACCCATGCGCCGGATGTCATCAGCTTTAGCAACCCGACGACGATCCATCTCGTCAAGCGCGAAGGATATGAATCCCGGGTCGAGCGGCTAGATCTCGCGAATGTTGGCGTATTCCGTGAGGTAGCTGAGCATCTCGGCGTCTCGATGGCGGATGTGTTCGCGGCCGAACGGGTCATCTGGGTGGAAGGTCAGACCGAAGAACTCTGCTTCCCTTATCTCTATCAGCAGACGAAAGGACCACTTCTACGCGGAATAATTTTTACCGCCGTCGCGGCGACAGGGGATTTTCTTGCCAACAAACGCAACCATAAATTGGTTTATGAGATTTATTCCCGCCTGAGTACGGCGACCGCCAATTTGGCGGTCGCGGTTGCTTTCAGCTTCGACAGCGAAAATCTTACCGAGTCCGAGAAGAAGGACATGCAAAGGGAGGCCAAAGGCGTATTGCATTTCCTGCCCAGGCGGCACCTCGAATGCTACCTCATCGACCCCGCCGCGATCGCCGCCTTTATCGGCGGCAAAGACCCTCAATCGGTGCAAACCGTCACGCCTGATGCGGTAGAGGCGGCATTACGAGAGGCTGCGGCGAAGGAGCCCCTGCACATCCCGGAATGGAACGACGATATCACCGACGAGCAATGGCTTGCCTGCGTCAATGCCGCCAAGCTCATCGGCACGGTCTGCGGAACGCTTTCCGAACAGCGCGTACGCTTTGCAAAGAAGGCCGATTCGTTGTTTCTCTTGAAACACATACTCGAAAACAACCGCTCCCGCCTTCAGCCGCTAGCGGATTACGTCGCGAACCTCGTTACAGCGGTGACGCCGAGCCAGCCAACCTGAACCGCCCCTGGTTTTCCGGGGGCGATTTGCTTCCGGGGCGGCGTGGAGCGTCCGTCTGTTACCTTATGGACTATAAAGTAACAAAAGCCCCCTCACACACCCCGCGCCCGCTCAGGATCGTGTCCCTGGACGTGGTGTAGAAGCCGCTGCTCCTTGGCAGGGTTGAGCTGCCTTGTTGTCAGACTGCCTGAGCTGGCAGGCTGATGGCGGGATCATCG
>DAIDMG010000206.1 GCA_027449105.1 Acidiphilium sp.
ACTGATTGTGCAGGTGCCGCCGTTTATCAATGAAGGTGAGCGGATCCGCGTGGATACGGCTGAAGGCGCATACATGAGCCGGGCATAAGAGTTTGTGTGGAACAAGCGCCGAAGCAACGAGCGATGCGCCGCAAGTTGGGTGGCGGCAAACGGACGTACGCGATGGGTTAGGGAGCTTCTGAGCCCGAACTGTGTTTTTCAACAAACTCCCAGGCATGGAGGTTCCCATGGTGATCCACTTCCTGATTCGCGGGCGCGTGCAGGGCGTTGGGTTTCGCTGGTTTGTGCAACGCGAGGCGGCGGAGCTGGGACTGCACGGCTGGGTGCGGAACACGGACACGGGCGAGGTGGAGGTGGTCGCTTCGGGAGATGTCGAGGCGATCGACGACTTGCGCGCGGAACTGCGCAAGGGCCCGCGTGGAAGCCGCGTGGATGGGTTGATCGAGCACGAGCTGGTAGAGGCCGAGGGCGAGCCGCTTGGCGAGTTTCGAATTGAAGGAGCCTGGTAACGGTATGGGGAAACCAATTGATTGCGAGTCGTTGAAGCAGAAGATCCGCTCGGTGCCGGATTTTCCCAAGCCCGGGATTCTGTTCTACGACATTACCACCCTGCTGAAGGACAAGGCAGGCTTTGCGCAGTTGATCGATGCGTTCTCGCAGTACTACATCGACAGGAAGGTGGACCTGGTGCTGGGCATCGAGGCGCGCGGGTTTATCTTTGGCCCTGCGCTGGCCTATCGGCTGAATGCGGGATTTGTGCCGGTGCGCAAGCCCGGCAAGCTGCCGGCCGCGGTGGAGAAGGTGAAGTATGACCTGGAGTACGGCAGCGATTCGCTGGAGATCCACAAGGACGCCATCCAGCCGGGTCAGCGGGTGATCATCGTGGATGATCTGCTGGCGACCGGAGGCACCATGGAGGCGAGCATGGAACTGGTCAAGCGCATGGGCGGCGAGATTGTGGGCATCGCGGTCGCCATCGAGCTGGACTTCTTGAAGGGACGGCAGAGGTTCCCGGGGATCGACGTCCTGAGCCTGATGCACTACGACGAATAGAGAATCTCCAGAAGGAGCCCCGGAAGCATAGGTGAGGTGCGCGTGGCTCAGGCGATGCATCGGATCTTCACGCCGGCTGCGGTGGGAGATGCAAATGGCCCGTTTGTTTCCCGTTGCTTGTTGCCGGGCGGCGTTGGGGCGGCCCGATCAAGGATGGCCGGATCCCTGCGCTCTCCAGTACAGATTCAGCAGCATGGCCAGCACCGAGGTGAAGATCCCGGCCATGGCCATGGCCAGTGACGAGATCGAGCCCTGCGTCTCCGAACTACGAAAGAGAGAAGCCGTTCCGATGGCATGCGAGGAGGCTCCGATGGCAGCGCCGACCGCGTGGTCGTGCAGGATGCGCGCCAGACGAAGAATGCCGGGGCCGATCACGGCTCCCACCAAGCCAGTGAGCAGCACCATGGCCGCTGTAATGGCGGGGTCGCCGTGCAGACTGCGAGAGACCTCAATGGCGATGGGAGTGGTCACGGATTTGGGCAAGGCGGACATCACCATCCGATGAGAGGCTCCGCAGAGGCTGGCGACGCCGCCTGCGGTGATCATTCCCACTGCGGAACCCGCAAAAACCACCAGGCTGAGCCGAGGCAGGGTCGCCTTCAGCTTGATCCCCTGCTTGTACATGGGAACCCCGAGGGCCACGGTGGCCGGCCCCAGAAGATAGGTGAAGACGCCTCCGCCCGTGTTGTAGGAGGCATAGGGGATATGCAACTCCCACAGAAGGAAGATCAGCACAACGGAAGCCGACAGCAGGGGATGGATCCAGGCCCAGCGCCGGTGCAGGCGCAGGCTGAGAGCATAGACGGCCAGGGTGAGCAG
>DAIDMG010000207.1 GCA_027449105.1 Acidiphilium sp.
CATCACCGCACCTTTGTGATCGCTCATCTGGCCTTCGGTCAGATGCAACATGATCGGGTGGCCCTGTCCGTCGCAGACCGGGTGAAGCTTCGAGTTCAGGCCGCCTTTGGTGCGCCCGATACAGCGTGGACAAGCCCCTTTTGAAGCAGACTGGCCGCGGTGCGATGCGCCTTCAGATGAGTGGCGTAGATCATCAGCCGTTCCGGCGTGCCGGCCTCGGCCGCAAAGGCCGCGAAGATGCGGCTGAACACGTCAAGGCGGCTCCAGCGGATAAACTGATTGTAGAGCGTCTTCGGCGGCCCGTAGCCGCGTGGCGCATCCTTCCACTGCAGGCCATGCGGGATCACGCAGATCATCCCGCCTACCACCAGCCCGTCATCTATCGGCGCTTGCAGCAGCCCAAGCTAGCCGCCTAAAATCCAATCCAGATGTGGCCTTTTCTTCGTTATCGCACCCCAAACTTAGAGCGTATTTCGATCAGTCCGGGTCATATCCGCATGAGCTGAAGTAGTTGGCGCATTCGCGGGGCTGGAAGCTGTCGACGAGCCTGCCGATCAGGTCCCATAGGCCGGAGACGGTTCGCTCTCCGATCTTTCTGAGGATGGCCTTGAGGCGCGCGAACGCCTTCTCGATCGGATTGAAGTCGGGACTATAGGGCGGGAGGAAGCGCAGGGTTGCGCCGGCCGCTTCGATCCGTTCACGCACCGCGTCACGCTTGTGGCTCGACAGATTGTCCATGATGACCACGTCGCCGGGCCGCAGTTCGGGTGTGAGAACTTTGGCCTGGCGGGGGCGACCATTTCACTGATTTCGGCCAGATGCAGGTTCATCGCCGCGGTGTTGCAGAAGGGCAGCGCCAACGCCGCTCCCTTGCCGTCACGCGGGCAGACAGCACCGAAGATATAGATCGAAGCGTAGCGCTGGTCCTGAGGCGCCGATGGCCTGGTTGTTGATTTGCGCTGAGATCTGACCCGGGATTTTCATCGAGATTTGACCCGGGTGAAGTTTATGTCCCGCGTTGGATGGGGCGGGTCAAGTGGCTGATTTTTCCTTTCGTGGTTTTGGTTTTGCGTTGCTGTCTTTGAAGCGGAAGCTGTCGTTGCCTGTCTCGAGGATGTGGCAATGATGGGTGAGGCGATCCAGCAAGGCGGTGGTCATCTTGGCATCACCGAAGACGCCTGCCCATTCGCTGAAGCTGAGGTTGGTGGTGATGATGACGCTGGTGCGCTCGTAAAGCTTGCTGAGCAGGTGGAAGAGCAGCGCGCCGCCTGACGGGCTGAACGGCAGATAGCCGAGCTCATCGAGGATGACGAGGTCGAGGCGCAGCAAGCGCTCGGCCAATTGGCCGGCCCTATTCAGGGCCTTTTCCTGTTCGAGCGCGTTAACCAGGTCGACGGTT
>DAIDMG010000208.1 GCA_027449105.1 Acidiphilium sp.
TGTGAAACCTTTAAACCCGTTTCATCGGCCTCGCGCAGGGTGCCAGGAAGCAAGGCCAACGCCACTATCCTCTATTGGGGATAGACCCGCAGGCTGACCGGCCGGTTGGCAAAAGAGGCCGGCACGCTGTAGCGGCTGCGCTCCAAGTGGATCAGGCAGGTCGAGGAGACCCGCTTGGTGTGTTCCACGAAGCCATCGAACGGACGGCCCACAGGCATGAGGCTCTCAACCTCGCTGGCCCAGACATCGGCAATGGTTCCCGGCTCGTTGCCATGCGCGGTCTGCTCCCACAGCTCCCGGCAGCGCCGCTCCAGCCAGTCGTTCAGGGCGTCCAAGCTTTCGAACGGAGGCATGGACTGCCACAGGCGGTGGCGTGCATCCTGAACGTTCTTCTCAACCTGCCCCTTCTCCCAACCGGCGGCCCGATTACAGAACTCGGCCTCGAAGAGATAATGGCTGGTCATCGCCAGGAAGCGGGCGTTGACGCTGCGCTCCTTGCCACGGCCGACCTTGTCAACGGCGGTGCGCATGTTGTCGTAAATCCCGCGCCGCGGCACGCCGCCGAGAGCTTGGAAGGCGTGGTTATGCGCGTCGAACAACATCTCATGTGTCTGCAGCAGATAGGCCCGGACAATGAACGCCCGGCTATGCGACAGTTTGGTGTGCGCCACCTGCAACTTGACGCGGACGCCACCGATGATCGCAAAATCTTCGCTCCAGTCAAACTGGAACGCCTCGCCAGGCGCAAAGGCCAAGGGCACGAAGGTTCCCCGGCCGGCGGTCTGCTGCAGCCGTTGGCACTCCTCCTTCCAAGCCCGGGCAAAGGCCGCCACACGATTGTAGGAACCGTCATAGCCCAGGCTGACGAGATCACCGTACAGCTGCTTGACCGTCCGCCGCTGCTTGCGCGGCCGGTTCCCCTCACGGCGCAGCCACGCCGAAAGCTTCTCGGCATAAGGATCGAGCTTGCTCGGCCGGTCCGGAACCTGAAACTTCGGCTCAATCACATCAGACCGAAGATATTTGCGGATCGTGTTCCGCGACACGCCTGTGCGCCGCGAAATCTCTCGGATCGGCACATGCTCACGCTTATGCCACCGGCGGATAATGCTCAAAAACGCCATGTCCAACACTCCGTTCGCCCCCGCCTCTTCCAGACGGGGAAACAGTCAAACATGGGTCAATTCTCAGTGGAAAAATCCGGCCTTCCCGGGTCAGATCTCAGCGGAAATCAACAGCCGAATTCTTTGCTTGACAAGCAAGCGCTTCGGTTTGACTGCGAAGCGGGTAAGGCTGGAGACGCGATCCCAAAACGACGGTAGATCATCCTCTGATACGCGGATCGGAACCGCAGGACCTGATGCGTCGTGGAGCTGCCTCG
>DAIDMG010000209.1 GCA_027449105.1 Acidiphilium sp.
GTGCTCGAGGAATCCGCGTTTCCCGCCATACAGCTCGATGTCTAGCATGCTCGCCCTCTAAATGCCGCAGACGCTCATGGCGCAGCTGCTCCGTGCGTGCATCATTCTGGTAAGCTCCTGGCCCTTCCACGGCACAATAAATCACCCTGCGGGCGAGATGCGCAAAGTCCTGGTGCTCGATGCCAATCAGCGAAGCGCCCTGGCCGTCATCCGCAGTCTGGGCCGCCACGGCCTGGCCGTGGTGGCCGGTGATCACCGGACCAATGCCCTGGGCGCCGCGTCCCGGTACGTTACCGCCGCGGTGCGCTATCCGGATCCTTCGACCTCGCCCGGCCGATTCCTCCAAGAGATCATTGCCGTTGCCGAGCGCCTCGGCATCGATACCATCGTGCCGGCGACGGATTTGACGACGATGCTGCTCGTCAGTCAACCGAATCTGGCCGAATTCGCGCGACTGGCCGCCCCGCCGGCGGCGAGCTACGAGGCTCTGACCGACAAAGCCCGCCTGCTCGCGCTGGCTGCGCGGCTGGACATTCCGGCGCCTGCGACTCGGATCGCAGACACGGCGGCCGCGATCATGAGCGCGGCACACGACATGGGCTTCCCGGTGGTGCTCAAACCGGCACGCTCGCGCTATTTGAAAGACGACAGGGTTCTCTCGACCAGTGTTCAGATCGCGGCCAGTCCCGGCGCGCTCGCCGAGCTATTGCCCCGCCAGGAATGGCTCGGAGACATTCCCTGCCTGGTCCAGCGCTTCGTGCCGGGGCACGGCGCCGGCATATTCGCACTCTATGGACCCTCGGGACCCATTGCATGGTTTGCGCACCGCCGGCTCCGCGAAAAGCCTCCGGCGGGGGGCGTGAGCGTCCTGTGCGAGAGCGTTCCGATCGATCCGCGCATGCAAGCGTCCGCCGCGAAGCTGCTCGGCGCGGCCGACTGGACAGGGCCGGCCATGGTCGAGTTTCGCGTCAGCGACGCGGGCACCCCGTACCTGATGGAGGTGAACGGACGCTTCTGGGGCTCTCTGCAACTGGCCATCGACTGCGGGGTCGACTTTCCCTGGCTCTTGTACCGGATCACGCGCGACTTGCCGCTGACACCGCCGCAGCCCTACCTCACGGGCAAGCGCCTGCGCTGGCTGCTCGGCGATCTCGATAGCCTGTTGATCCGGTTACGACAAGACCGCGAGAGTCCGCGGGACGCCGCCCGAGCCGTCGCGGCATTTGCGCGCTCGTTTGTGGATCCGTCCTGCCGGCAAGAGATCCTGCGGCTCTCCGACCCTCGACCCGGGATTCGCGAACTCGCGCAATGGCTGAGCGCGCTGAC
>DAIDMG010000210.1 GCA_027449105.1 Acidiphilium sp.
CCGAACCGCTTGCTTGCTCATCAGCAAGCAGAAGAAATCTCTTGCCTGCAGCTTGAAATGGCGAACATGAGAGTGGAAACACCCGCACACGGGCAAATAAACTATTGATATCGCCAGTATTTATAAAACCCACTGTCCAAGTCGGGTCAAACTTTTCCGCACTACACTCTGTCGGCATCGGGGCGCTCCTCTGCTTCGCGAAATTCCTTTGTTGCAGAAGAACTTTCGCCGATTCAGAGCCCCGATGCACCTAACCCAGTGAGAAATCCGGGTTAAGGCGGTCAACTTCGGTATCAATTTTATAAAGCAAATGTGCTAAGACATCATCCCAGCCTTTAATTTCCCTGACGGCCTGGATACCGACAATGATGTCCTTCAGCCGGCTGGAGTCTTCTTGGCCAGCATTGAATTTTATTAGATACTCCAGCTGCCGCTGGATCGATATCAGTGGCTGAAAATCCGGACGCTCCGCCAGATGCTTTCCCGTTCTTTCAAGGGCGTCGCGTAAAATCGATTCGAATTCATGTTTATTCATGGCTCACTCGCTGGCTGAATAGCCGATGTGTCGGCGGAAAACCATTGGAGGCCTCCGCCACCTGTGGCAACCGGCGTTCCTTCTGTCCATGTGTCGATAATTGGACATGAACGGTTCGATCAAGGCCCATTCGGCATCGGTGAGGTCGCTTGCGTAGCGCAATCCCGCCTGGCAATATCGTCGCCGACCGATTTCAGTCCAGGCCATTGCGAATCCGTCTGTTGTTGCAAACCGACAGAATCACAACCCGCTGAAATCGCTCAACTATCTTTTTCGGTCAGGCTCTAAGCGCGCCCAGCTCCCACCGGCTATGCGGACACGCTACGGACACACAGAGAGCGCCCGCCGTGCTATTGCTCCGAGGCGTTGGTTAAGGTCTTGATCTAATTGGACTATTTGGTTGCGGGGACACGAAACCACCGAGAGTTGGCAGCACGGGCAGTTTGTTGATCACTCTTGCAAGATTACATCAGTTTGCTACGCTATATTGTGTTTGATTGGTATCATATAAAGCGCTCTGCCTAGATTCTCTTCTTATAAAACAGTATGTTGCGTCCATCTTTCAGCGGATGACGCAGAATGAGGCGAGTCGATGCAATTGCTCAGACAACGTCCAGAAGAGGAGCGGCAGGCGTGTTAGGAGACACAGTATCCGCTATCGCAAGGAGCCAAGCGGTAGCGCGCATTCTATTTGACAGTTTTCGAAGTCAAGGTATTCATGGACGTAACGATATGCC
>DAIDMG010000211.1 GCA_027449105.1 Acidiphilium sp.
CAAGCCCTTCCGTGCCTTCGAGGTCCTGAATCTCGGCCGCTACGAACGCCAGGCGTATCTGAACGTCGGCGGACGGCTCACGGGCCAGGAGAAGGAGAGGGCGCTCGCCCAGAAGGAGCGCGAATTCCGCGATTTGATCCTCCGCGCCTACAAGGCGGAACCGCTCGAAGGCTCCGGCTTCTTCCACGGCAAGCATGCCGGCCGGCTCGTCGTCGTCGGCCCCATCAATCTCCCGGTGGGCCGGCTCTTCGTCGAGGAAGTCATCCTCGAATGCCGAAAGATCGGCGCCTCGCGCGCCGACATTCTGGCCTTCGAGTTCGAGATGGGACTGTTCCCGGCGGCGCTCGAGGAGGCGCGGCAAAAGGGCATCGATCTCGCGCCGAAGTACATCCCGGCCGAAGTGTTCGACAAGCGCGCGGTGGACAAAGCCCAGGTGGTCTTTCACGACATCAGCTTCGTCGAAGCTACCCCGCGCTACGACAAGCGCAACAAGCTGTCGGTGCAGATCGAGCTCACAGATTTCTCGGTGTACTACTCGCAGGGAGCGGCAGAAGCGGCGATCGCGGCCATGAAGGACGGCAAGAATGGAGTCATTTGCGACCACGGGCAGCTCTACAAGGTCACCAAGAGCAAGAACGGGGTCGTCGAGAAGGAGCGCCTGACCAAGCACTGGACCGACTGGGTGGACTACTGGGCGGTGGACTTCGATTACATGAGCCGCAAGGAGATCGTCAAAGTCCACAAGGCGCTCGGTGTGAGGGAGCCGCCGGTGACCTACGGCACCGGGGCCGGCGCGGTCACCATCGACCCACGCGATTTCGAGGAACAGTGGACGGGAGGCTATATCTTCGAGAACGAGTGGCAGAGCTTTCGGACGCGGCAGAGCCGGGAGCTCGAGCTCAAGACGGGGGCGCACACGTATGGGAGCCCGGGCCGGTACACGGTGGCCGTCAAGGTCATCGACATCTTTGGGAACGACACCATGACGCTGGTGCCGGTGAACGTCGGGTAATGCGCCGGCGTTTCTGGAGCGGCGGATGACCGATTTCCATGCGGACGTAGGGCGTTTCTTCCAGCACATCGAGCCGTGGTCACGGGCATTCCGTAGCTGCACCTTC
>DAIDMG010000212.1 GCA_027449105.1 Acidiphilium sp.
AGCCGCTGCTCCTTGGCAGGGTTGAGCTGCCTTGTTGTCAGACTGCCTGAGCTGGCAGGCTGATGGCGGGATCATCGGTCAACGGTGCGATGGTTTCCAGGCTCATATAGCGTGCGCGCTGGACGGCCCATTCATCGTTCTGTTCCAGCAGCAGCGCGCCGATCAGCCGCACCACCGCGTCTTCGTTGGGGAAGATCCCGACGACGTCGCTGCGGCGTTTGATTTCGCCGTTGAGGCGTTCGAGTGGGTTGGTGCTGTGCAACTTGGCGCGGTGCTGGGCGGGGAACGCCATGTAGGCGAGGACGTCGGCTTCTGCCGCATCCATCAGGCCGGCCAGCTTCGGCACGCGTGTCCGCACCGATCGGCGACCTCCCGCCATTGCTTGTGTGCGGCGGTGGCGTCGTTCTGGGCAAACGCGGTGGCGACCCAGGCCGAGACGATGCGGCGCTGGGTCTTGCCGGCATAGGCCAGCGCGTTGCGCATGAAGTGCACCCGGCAGCGCTGCCGGGTTGCGCACAACACTTTGGTGATGGCGGCTTTCAGCTCCTCGTGCGCGTCAGAGACCACCAGCTTGACCCCACGCAAGCCGCGCCGGGCCAGGCTGCGCAGGAATTCCACCCAGAACGGTTCGGCCTCGCTGTAGCCGACCGTCATGCCGAGCACCTCGCGCCTTCCGTCGGTGTTGACGCCGACCGCGACGATCACCGCGACCGAGACGATGTGGTTTCCCCGCCGGGCTTTGACGTAGGTGGCATCGAGCCAGATGTATGGCCGTTCGCCTTCGATCGGGCGGGTCAGAAAGGCTTGCACCCGTTCATCGATCTCACCGCACAGGCGCGACACCTGACTCTTGCTGATTCCCTCCAAGCCCATGGCTTTCACCAGATCGTCCACCGAGCGGGTGGAGACGCCCTGGACGTAGGCTTCCTGGATCACCGCGGTCAGCGCCTTCTCCGCCATCCGCCGCGGCTCCAGGAAGGCGGGGAAGTAGCTGCCCCGCCGCAGCTTCGGGATCCGCAGCTCGACAGCGCCGGCGCGGGTCTGCCAGTCGCGGTCGCGATAGCCGTTGCGCTGGTTGCGCCGTTCGGCGGTGCGCTCGCC
>DAIDMG010000213.1 GCA_027449105.1 Acidiphilium sp.
AGGCCCGCTATTTCCGGGTTGGGGACCTCGATGGTTTCTACCGGCACCCGGTTTTCATCGAAGAAGGGCACGGCTTCCGCTTTATCTTCTGCTGAGCGCAAGACCTTCCGTTGATGGGCAGGGACCAGACGGGTGGGTGCTGTGGCGGGGGTGGCCGCCGCTTCCATATCCATCGTCTCACCCAAACTGAGCTGGTTGGCCGGTGCTTCCGGGATCCGCTTTTCGCTCTTCTGCCCGAAGGTCTGGCGCTTGAACCAGTCGAGTTGATGTTTCAAGGCATCGATCTGTTCTTTGAAGGCCGTCAGTTGCTGTTGGAAGGCTGCGGCTTGTTGCTCGGCACGCTGCCATCCCTGCACCGCCATGAGCACCTGCTGCGGGGTAAAAGCCGCCGCCTGTTCAAGGCTCAAAGGCGTGGGGAAAAGGGCTGCAGCCGTCGTCGCTTTCATCAGCGAAATCGTATCAATAACGGGCACTTTTGTCCATAAAAACGCCTGGTTATTGCGCATTTTTCGGCCCTTTATAACGCTTGCGCAGACGCCCCGGCTCCATGCCTTCGAGCATCAGCTTGAGGCCGGTCCAATCCATTTCCCGCGGCGTCACTTTCTGCCAGTCCGAGAGGAATCGACCCTGCTCCAGGCGCTTGGCCCAGAGACAGAATCCAGTACGGTCCCAGTAGAGGACTTTCATCTGGGTGGCCCGTCGGTTGATGAAGACGAAAAGGTGACCGGACAGCGGATCCTGATGCAGGGTATTGCGGGTCAGCGCATAGAGCCCGTCATAGGACTTACGCATATCCACCGGCTGGCCGCAGAGGTGCACCCGCACCTGGCCTTCCGGAAAAAACATCAGCCGCGCACCAAGTGCAGGACTAGGCCACCGCCCAATTCCAGGCGGAGTTCCACGCGGGGCAACGCGGCATCGTCGCGCGGCACAGGTGCTGCCAAATCTTCCAGCGCGCCCAGATCCACGAAATCCGGCGTGCGGTGAGGTGCCATGGCTGTCGGAACGCGATCGGTCACAGCCGCCGCCATGCCTGAATCGCCGTTCTTTTGCAGCAACTCCCGCCAGCGGTAG
>DAIDMG010000214.1 GCA_027449105.1 Acidiphilium sp.
CATGATCGTGGCCGATTCGCCCTTGGCCTCTCCTCCCTGGGACTTCCCAAAATCGCCCAACTCTCGATTGCATCCCCTGGGTTCCGTGGTTCCGCACCAGGGCCGAATGGATGGTCTGCCCCGAGATCTTGTCCCGATGCCACGCAAGAATCAGGTCTTACCAAGGGAGGACGCTCGACTCCACTGCCGGCCGGCTCCAGGGCGCTCCAAACACCCCCGCCAGACCGATGTCGTCCGGCAAGGACCTTCCCCCTGTCAAGAAGCCCTTTCGCATCGGCCAGTTTCCGGATCCTGGAGAGATTCTCTCGCCCCAGGAGCCCGGACTGGGCGATCTCCCGGTCCGCGGCCCCAACCGCATTTGTGCCAATACCCGGCGAATCTCGTACATCTCGAACCTCTTGTTGGACATGCCGTCCTCCTTTACGCGTGGAACGGTGATCCATGTCGCATTGAGGTCCAAGAGCTGTTATCGCACACAAGGGCGGGTGACTCCGATCCGGAAGTGGCCTGATTAACCCGATCTGCGAATGGACTGATAGAGGCGATCGACAACAGCATTCCAGGAAGGAAGATTCCCCTCCTTCGTTTCAGAATCCCCGAAAAATACTCTGATACAATGGGAGAGCGATCGGGGTTGCAACACTTTCCTCTTCGCTCACGGAACCGAAGGAGGGACACTTGAAACCGAAAAACATTCCCGGACCCGTTTCAACAGACGCGGCCCGCAAGAGATCGGGAGTTTCGGAATGATGAAGACACCCGAAAGAAAACCGGTATTGACCGTTGGCCTTTTCGCGCTGATTCTGGGATGCATGCTCTTGCCGGGAATCTCCCGGGAAGCTTCCGGTGCCGAAGACCTGTCCCAGAAAGTCGCAGACGCCGGGAAATCCATCGAAAAATCCGTGGACCATGCAGCCAAGGAAACGGGAGCGTATCTAAAGAGCGATTCTTTCCACCGGAAGGTGAAGCGTGTGGTCGACGGGGGGGCAGAGGCGATCCGAAACGCCGGAAACTGGGTCGGAAGCAAGATCGACTCGATGT
>DAIDMG010000215.1 GCA_027449105.1 Acidiphilium sp.
CGAAACTGACGTTGGAGAGGACCCTTCGCCGGGTTGGCAGACCATGATCATCAGACGCCGCACGCTTCTCGCCGCCGCCGCTTCCACCCCCCTTGCCGGAGTTTTCATGTCCGAATCCGCTTCCGCCGCCAGCACGTCGAACACCATTCACATGACGCTGCCCTTCGGCGTCGTCACGATCGAGCTGCGCCCCGACCTCGCGCCGAAAACCTGCGAGCAGATCCGCACGCTGACCGCGCGCGGCTTCTACAACGGCTGCGAATTCTTCCGCGTGATCGCCGGCTTCATGGCGCAAACCGGCGACCCCACCAACACCGGCACCGGCGGCAGCAACCTGCCCAACGTGCCCGCCGAGTTCACCGACAAGGCAAAGTTCCTCACCGGTTCGGTGGGCATGGCCCGCACCAGCGACCCGAACAGCGGGAACAGCCAGTTCTTCATCTGCTTCGCTCCCGCCGCCTGGCTTGACGGCCAGTACACCCTGTTCGGCCAGGTTACGGCGGGCATGGACTATGTGGACGAGATCAAGAAGGGCCAGGGCCAGAGCGGCCGGGTCACTGACCCGACCAAGATCATCAAGATGGAACTCGCCGCGTAATACCGGCAATCCGTCTCAGCCTCTTGACGAACCCCGCCGGAATTGGTCTTTCCGGCGGGCACATTGGTGAGAGCCCGTAGCTCAGTTGGTAGAGCACGAGACTTTTAATCTTGGGGTCCAGGGTTCGAATCCCTGCGGGCTCACCAGTAAGACAATCACTTGGTCGCTAAAGAAGTCCCCTGCGCGGAAATTCGGGCAATATGCCCCGAACGGCCATAGCGCTGGGCAGATCTGATGGACGATCCGCGCGATCTTCTCCTCGATGGCTCCGGTGGCTGCGTCGATCTTTGGGCGCCGCGGCTTCGCTGCCAGAAGATCCCGATCACTGGACAAGTAGAGCGTCAGCCAACGCAAGCCGTCGTAATGACTGTGGAAGAACCGCCCCTCCTGGTGGCCGTGCGCGGGATCCCCGGGTCGCCGAGCAACAAAC
>DAIDMG010000216.1 GCA_027449105.1 Acidiphilium sp.
CAGGGCGAGAGCCCCGAGCGCGGCCGTTAACCCGCGCGCCCTCCGCGGTCCCATCTCAGTCTTGCCCGAGGAGCTGATAGTCGATGAGATCGCATAGACAGTGGATGGCCATGAGATGGATCTCCTGGATGCGCGCCGTCGACGGGCCCGCCACGCAGATGTTGATGTCATCTTCGGTCAAGATGGAGGCGAGGTCTCCGCCATCGCGTCCATTCAATGCCACACAGATCATGCTGCGTTCATGGGCGGCCTGTACCGCCCGTATGATGTTCGTGGAGTTGCCGGAGGTCGAGATGGCGAGCAGCACGTCCCCCGCGTGCCCGAGGGCCCGCACCTGGCGCGCGAAGATCTCGTCAAAGTGGTGGTCATTGGCGATGGACGTCACCGTCGACGCATCGGTTGTCAGGGCAATGGCCGGAAGGCCAGGCCGCTCGGCCTCGAAGCGGTTGAGAAGTTCGGAGGAAAAGTGCTGGGCGTCCGCCGCCGATCCCCCGTTCCCGCAGGACAGGATTTTACGGTCGTTCAAGAGCGCATGGATCATGACCTGCGCCCCACGGGCGATCTGCGGGGCAAGCTCCGCCTGGCAGCCTTGCTTGGTGCGGATGCCTTCATCGAAGTGGTGGAGGACCCGCGATACCAGTGCGTCCTCGGTCTCTCGTTCCGACATGGTAATGCTCTCCTAGAGCCAGAATATAGCGCGCCTTGGCGGTACGGTCACGACCGGCCGGTCGTGCGGGCGGCCTGTTTGTGTGGGGAAAAAAGTCCGCGATAGGGCAGGAAGGTATCCAAAAGCCGGGGGACACCCTTGCGGAACTCGGCCCATACGAGGGTGCGCCGGATGACATCGTCGCGACGCACGCTCAGTGCCCCGGTGAGTCCGTTGTAACGCTCGCCGCCGCCTAGACTCAGGCCATCCAGGTGCCCGACAAGGCCCTCGGCATCGGCGCCGAAGGCGTAGAGGCGCGCAAACGGGGTGAACTCGTAGCGCTGGGCGTTGGGCAACGTGCGGCGCAAACGGCCCATGCG
>DAIDMG010000217.1 GCA_027449105.1 Acidiphilium sp.
AGAGCGCCCGGACCTTCTCCGCATTCCGAGCTGCGGAATACCTCACGACGGTCTCGGCCGCGCGAATTTTCGCAATCGCGCGACCGTCGGCGCGCAGCGCCCGCAGAATCCCATCCCGGTACCCCGGCGCGTCGTGCCGCACCACCAGGAACTCCTGCGGCACGACCTCGATCAAGCCGCCGACCGCATGGGCCACGGTTGGAATCCCCAGCACCGCGGCCTCGAGCGCGATCATCGGCATGCCCTCATGGTCCGAGCACATCACGAGGGCATCCAAGCCGCCCACACAGGTCGCGATATCGGACCGATGGCCGTGGAAGATCACCTGATCCCGCAGCCGGCACTGATCCGCGAGAGTCTCCAGGCGCGCGCGCATCGGTCCCTCGCCGAAAATGTGGAATTTCCAGCGCCGTTGCGGAGACTCCCGCGAGAGCAGCGCGGCAGTCTCGATGAAAAGATCGACTCGCTTCACCGCGACGAGTCGGCCCGCAATCCCGATGTGCGTCGCCTCCGGCTCCGCGGCCCGAAACTCGGCAACGCCCGCGCTCCTTCGCACCTCCTCGGCATCCACCCCGTTCTCGATCACCGCGATTTTGTTCGCCGGAAACTCTTGCGACAACCGAGCGCCGAGCTCCCGCGTGACCGCAATGATTCTCTGCTGCAGGGTGAGACCACACCATCGATCGAGGCCCGCCACCATCCGGTGGCGAACGCCCGCCCAACCCGCCGCGCCCGCGCGCTCGCTTGCCCCGTGTATCGTGCGAACGCACGGGACGTTCCGGCCGGAGCGGTTCGCCAGCGCGCCGAGGATGTTCTCCTTCTGCCGGTGCGTATGGATGACATCCGGCTTCCAACCGCGCAGGATGCCGCGCAACTGCATGAGTATCCGCGGCGCGGCGATCCTGCGTTCATCCAGAACGCGCACCGGCACGCCGCCGGCGCCGAGCCTGTCAGCCAGCGCTCCCTCGTTCAGGAGGACGGCACTGACCTCCGTGTCGGGCATCC
>DAIDMG010000218.1 GCA_027449105.1 Acidiphilium sp.
GGCAAGATCGCTACTCGGGACGCATCATGACTTACGATCACCAACACCGTCATACCAAAGATAAGGGCGTCCCTTACGAATTCCAGGACGCCTATCGGCTCATGAATGATTGTTTTACAGAAGTGGACAAGATTATACAGGAGGCGCGCTTCTGAATACGATCACGATCGGCATCATGCCTCAGAAAGAGATTCGGAAACGAGTCTACGCCATTGCGCGGGGGGAATATCGGCCCGGTCCCGACGAACCCAAGGTGTGGTTCACATCCATGAGGTCTTTGGCCGAGGTCTTGAGCGATGACAACCGTGCCCTACTGCGCGTGATTTTGGAGACAGAGCCCAAGTCCATCAGCGCCTTGGCAGAAACCACGGGGCGTAAGCCCAGCAATCTCTCGCGCACCCTAAGGACTCTCAGTCGCTACGGCATCGTGTGCCTAGAGCGGGAGAACCGGCATGTGCGCCCTATTGTGAAGGCCTCGGAGTTTCGCATCATAGCGGCCTAGCCTACAAAGGGAGGCCCCCGGCTCTGCCCTGATCTTTACCCAGAATCATCCCGGCTGGACACGGGCTTTTGTGTCGCATAAAACATGACGAGCCACATGGCGGCGATATCGTCCAGGCGTTGCAGGCCCAGCCACAGGGTCTGGGTGCC
This sequence comes from Acidiphilium sp., assembly GCA_027449105.1. Classification (GTDB taxonomy): domain Bacteria; phylum Pseudomonadota; class Alphaproteobacteria; order Acetobacterales; family Acetobacteraceae; genus Acidiphilium. The sequence goes on from DAIDMG010000218.1 coordinate 652, forward strand.
GGGTTCGCCATCGCCTTTACGACCCAGGAATCCCCCGAGACCTGCGACGCGATGGATGGCCTCACGCAAGGTCGGGGCGCCTTGGGGACCACGGGTTTTGGGTAGTAAACACCATCAAGGCCTTCCATTTAGTGTCTTCGAAATAGATCGTGCACGGCGCCTGCGGGACCTCACGTCCTAATTTGTTCAGGTAATAGATGCGCCACATCACCACGCCAGGTGGGGGCCGGTGCTCTATAACGACGACACCACCATGAGGATCCTGCAGTTGACCCGTGCGCAGCGGGCCGCGGCGCCGGCCGACGACGCGCACACCGAACGGACCGGGGTGTTTACCTCGGGGATCG
>DAIDMG010000219.1 GCA_027449105.1 Acidiphilium sp.
GGTGCATAGGGAAAAATCCCTGATCGCGACCGTTGATGCCCACGCTGCATTGTGAAGATGCAACGTTTGCCGTTTGGCCGACTGCGGGTCTTCACCTGGATCCGGACCATGTCGAAGCCCGGGATGTCCGCGATGAGATCGTAGGGCAGCCCGGCCATCGCCGGCTGTGCTGCGATACCCCATGACTGGAGCCGAGAGAGAATTAGATTTGCTCCGGCCTCGCCAATCAGCGTCGTCGACGGTGGCCTCGGACAATGGGTTTCGGGGCGAGCAAGGAGGCGTTTGATCCGCGGGGCCATGCGCTGGGCAGTCAGATCGAACTGCCCTTCCCGCCCGACCTCGGGCTTTGCGTCCTCGACAGGCGATCGCCGAGGCTGGCGGCGAAACTGATCTGGTGCGATATGGGAGGCAACCTGTGTCATGTGAGGTCCTTTCTCACTGTTGCGGGCCAGGCTGGGTCGTGTGCTGCAACACGCGGCTCAGCCGTTTGAAGAAGATTTTAACGAACCGGCAATTTCGGATACGCATTCGTCAGGACAGATCTAGTCATATTATTTGTAAAAACAAACATTTTGTTCACATTTAAATATTAAATGATTGTAATCCCAGAAGTGCAACGGTTAGCTAAGAGACGGGACTAGCGACTATAACTGGAGCAGAAATGATCACCGGAGGACAAATTCGCGCAGCAAGAGCGTATGCCAAGATTTCAGCTGTTCAGCTCGCGGAAATGGCAGGCGTTGCGCGGACAACGGTTGTCAAGGCAGAATCGGTCAATGGCCCTCCACAATTGACAGTTAGCAACCTAAATTCCCTGCAGAACGCACTTGAGAAAATAGGTGTGACCTTCGGAGCTGACGGCAGTGTCAATTATCGGCCGTCCACTTGAGGGACGAAAATTATCTATTTTGATGAATTTATTGCGTTCTGGGAGGCCAATTTTTACTGAGCTATCCTCCTACTATGACCTAAAGATATAAATTTGAG
>DAIDMG010000220.1 GCA_027449105.1 Acidiphilium sp.
GTTGCTATATTATTCACGATAACAATCCTTTATTTTATTGCGTAATAAGCGTTCATTCGTGTAATATTGTTATTGATCGCTATCTCGTGGTTGGCGACATTTTGGTTCAGTCATGAGACATTTTGTATCATTCTGTCTCGTGGGCGCTGATCCTGACTGAGCGGATGGTCTGATTTTGCTGGGTTCTTCATCTCTCCGTGAGGGGCCTTTTTGCGACATTACGATGAGGCTACTCATTTTTGGTTGAAACCGGAAATTCACGGCGGGCATGCACCACGTTCACAACCTCAATGCTGGCGGTTGCAACACGATAGAAAACGACATAGTTCGGATGGGCAACAATCTCGCGTAGGCCGGGAATTCGCTCGCTCTGACGATACAGATAGGGATGTTCGGCAGTAGGCAAGACAGACTCTTCCAGCAGGCGTTTCATACGCCGCGCCGCTGGCGGATTCTCGTTGGCGATGTAGCGAATGATATTCGCCAAGTCATCGCGGGCCGAGGCCCGCCAGATAATGGGTAACAACTCAGAATTTCCTTTGAGCGGAGGTTTCCGCTTCCGCGATGATCGCGTCCATTTCGGCCATCACCTCGTCATGCGGAATACTGGGTCGCTTATCAGCCAAGCTCGACGCGACCTTTGTACGCAGCCACGCAGTATAGCTAGCCTCCTGATCTGAGGTCTCAAACTCGGAGATGATAGAAGGTAAAACGGCATTCATTCTGGGTGCTCCTCTGATTACCGATCATTAGTGAGGGTTTAAGCCCCCACTTGGCCAATCATGCGGCCCTTAAAGCATATATTAGACGGTTTCTGGGTTTGCAGGAAACCGTCCACAAATTCTGTGCGCCACCCTGTGGATGGAACCAGCAACCCGGTGGCCGGCGGCCACAAGAGCGCGGGAGGCGCGCAGCGTCGCCGTCACATAGCCGGCATAACCGGCCACCAGCACCATGGCCAGCGCCTGTCGCCACAGGCCCCGGGGG
>DAIDMG010000221.1 GCA_027449105.1 Acidiphilium sp.
ATCTCAGTCTTGTCCGAGGAGCTGATAGTCGATGAGGTCGCATAGACAATGGATGGCCATGAGGTGGATTTCCTGGATGCGCGCCGTCGACGGGCCCGCCACGCAGATATTGACATCCTCTTCGGTCAAGATGGAGGCGAGGTCTCCACCATCACGTCCATTCAATGTCACACAGATCATGTTGCGTTCATGGGCGGCCTGTACCGCCCGTATGACGTTCGCGGAATTGCCGGAGGTCGAGATGGCAAGCAGCACATCCCCCGCGTGTCCCAGGGCCCGCACCTGGCGTGCAAAGATCTCTTCGAAATGGTGGTCGTTGGCGATCGATGTCACGGTCGAGGCATCGGTCGTCAGGGCGATGGCGGGGAGGCCCGGCCGCTCGGCCTCGAAGCGGTTCAGGAGTTCGGAGGAGAAGTGTTGGGCATCGGCTGCCGACCCCCCGTTCCCGCAGGACAGGATTTTACGATCGCTCAAGAGTGCGTGGATCATGACCTGCGCCCCACGGGCGATCTGCGGGGCAAGCTCCGCCTGACAGCCTTGCTTGGTGCGGATGCCTTCATCGAAATGGTGCAGGACCCGCGATACCAGCGCGTCCTCGGTCTCTCTTTCGGACATGGTGATACTCTCCTGGAGCCAGAATATAGCGCGCCTTGGCGGCGCGGTCACGACCGACCGGTCGTGTGGGTGGTCCGTTTGTGCTTGGAAAAGAGCCCGCGATAGGGCAGGAAGGTATCCAGGAGTCGCGGGATCCCCTTGCGGAACTCGGCCCATACGAGCGTGCGCCGGATGACGTCGTCGCGGCGCACGCTAAGGCTCCCGGTAAGCCCGTTGTAGCGCCCGCCGCCGCCCAGGCTCAAGCGATCCAGGCGCCCGACGAGGCCCTCGGCGTCGGCGCCGAAGGCATAGAGGCGCGCAAACGGGGTGAAGTTATAGCGGCTGGCGTTGGGTAGCGTGCGGCGCAAGCGGGCTATGCGGCCATT
>DAIDMG010000222.1:0-525 GCA_027449105.1 Acidiphilium sp.
GGCACCGCTGCCAATGCCGGCGCCGGCACCGGTGTCATCCCGCTCACCAGCGCTCGCGCAAAACCCGGCACCAACGGCGCCGCTTCAGCCAGATCCCCATCCCGATATTGTCGCCGCCACGTGCTCAGTTGCCCGCTGCTGATCTCGTGCTGACGGCACAGCGCCGAAACCACCACGCCGGGCGCAAGGCTCGCCTCCACAATCGCCCGCTTCACCGACCTCGACCACCGCCGGCGCGCCCCGCGTGTGATTACCTCAACCCGCTCCTTCGAAGCACTCGTATGAGCACTCGTACGAGCCGCTCCTATCGCCTCAACCCGATCCGCTTCAAAAATCTCAGAAATGCTGACGCCGTTCATGCCCACAAAAATCGAGAATAGTCCGCGTCAGCACAATAATGCCGGCCCGACAGCCCTTACGATGCCGACGTCTCGCAAGGGATTTCGAGGCCACCGTTACCAGCGCCACCGCATGACTCTTCCTCGCCCATATCCGCCTGCTCACACGAAAAATCGCCCGTCACCG
>DAIDMG010000222.1:535-977 GCA_027449105.1 Acidiphilium sp.
GATTCGGGCTCTTAGGATCAGCAGGTCGAGTCAGCAACGCAAGGCGCCACTCGCCGGATGGATACGGAAAGCCAAGCTCAAGTGGTACCGCGCAAACGGAGTCATTCCAGAAAGCGAAGGCGGCGGTCCGACGGCCACGCTTGTGACGACAACAGAGCGAGGCGGGATCGATCACGCTCAAATCGCAGCGTTGATCAAGAAAATTAAGTCCGGCGACTAGGTGTTTAGTCCCGGCATTTGGTGGATTGGGTTAAAGATGAATCGATCTGGCTCTGAAGTCCATCGTTTGCAGATGAATTCGTATGGGGTGAGGCCCTTGAGGGTCTTGAGTCGCCGGCCGAAGTTGTAGGCGTCGATGAAGTCGCGAAGGTGGCGACGCAGCTGTTCATGACTGTCGTAGTGGAAGCGCTTGACGGTGGCGTCCTTGATGGTGCGGTTCATG
>DAIDMG010000223.1 GCA_027449105.1 Acidiphilium sp.
GGTAATGGGTCTCTGTCTCCTCCTCGCCGGTTCCCCTCCTAGGCAGGCTGCAGATGCTCGCCGTCGCGATTCTTGTTACCGGCGCGTGGTAGGGTCGGCAACGACTTGATGGCCTCGCCCGATTTCTGTTCGGCGATCCGCAGATCAAAAATAGACTGCAGATTGAGCCAAAACCCCGGGCTCGTATGAAAGAAGTGCCCCAATCGCAGAGCCGTATCCCCGGTGACGGCACGCTGGCCGTTGAGGATTTCGGTGATGCGGTTTGCCGGCACGCGCAACTTGCGCGAAAGCTCCGCGGCGCTCATATCGAGCGCTTCGAGCTGCTCGGCGAGATGTTCGCCCGGATGAATTGCACTGCGCGCCATGATCTCCTCCTAATGATAGTCCACGATCTCGACATTGCTCGGTCCCCGCGCACCCTTGGGCCACTCGAAGCAAATCCGCCATTGATCGTTAATGCGGACGCTGTACTGGCCTTTGCGGTCCCCCTTCAAGGCCTCAAGCCGGTTTCCCGGCAGGTCGAGATCGAGCGGCGAAGTGGCGGCATCGAGCTCGTCGAGCCGCATTTCCGCCTTCCGAGCAATCGCTCCGAGGGCCTTGACCCGTTTGCCTTCGGCAAAGGACCGGGTCCGCTTGTCGCGATAGCTCAGAATCACGCCCAGTTATCCCAGCAAAAACTACGCGGTACGTACAGCATACTAAGGCCCCGTGCCCGCGCTGTCTACGCGACAGCCTGTGGTCCCGGAACCCGCGGCTCGCCAGATCCGTAGATATTGATAATATATTTTATCACGATATGGTGATCATCATGACCGATGTCGCAACTTGGGTAACCGGGGGTCTCGCGGGTCTAGCAGCGGCCGCGTCGGCGTACTTCGCCTGGCGGGCCGATCGATCACAGCGCACAGCCGTCAATGCCCAGCAAGAAGCCACAGCGGCGGCAAAGGCCGCGGCCGAGTCCGCCGACAAGGCACA
>DAIDMG010000224.1 GCA_027449105.1 Acidiphilium sp.
CGTCGAGCTTCTGGACTGCCTGCTCGAAATAACCGAGGTTGCGCTGGTTGATGTCGCGCAGCAGCGCGGTCTTGCGGGCTTCCACATCGGCGGGCAGGGCCGCGTCGGCGGTGTTGAAGAGGCGAGGCGCCTGTGTAGTGGCAGGCAGACGAAGCAGTTTTGCCGGGTCTTCCTCTGCCAGTGCGGTGCCATCGTGCGTGGTAGCCGCCACCAAGAGGTGCTGTTCCCGGTTGCCCAGCGCTTCCACCGAGATTACCTTCGCCGTGAGCCATCCGGCCTTGCCGCGGTATGGCTCCAGGGTGCTGATCTTGGTACCGTAGGCGTCGTAGTCGAACACCAGTTTAGCCTGGTCGAGCGCGCGGTTCTTGGCCTGCTGGGCCACCCACAAGGCTAGCGGATGATTGACGCGGTACAGGTGCGCATCTCCCGAGCGACGTGGCAGTTCGTAGCGCCCAAGCTCGATGCCCCCGAGGTCACTGTTCTCGATGCCAGCCGGAGGGCGGTGGAGATCGAATCCGTCATCGTCGAACGCGGCACAATCGCCCAGTTCCGCCCGTGTCAAATCTATCAGTATTCGCTCAAAGCGGTTGCGGACGTTGCGACTGTCCTCGGCCCGCATGCGAAGCTTGTCCTGTACCTCCTCGTCGAAGTGTTCCAGTAGGATCTGGCGCGTCTTGACCATCGCCTCGTTGATTTCGCTGGAGAGATCCAGCTGGAGCTGCTCGAAGCTGGCCTTGATTTCACTCGGCTCGCGACAGTTTTGGTAAATATCCGCAATGCGTCGTTCAAAATCAATGCCTGAGCCGATAGCGCCCAGCACTTCGTCGCTGGCTCCGAACACGCCATCAAAAAGCTGGAACTTCTGCGCCAATAACTCGTATACCCGCGCGTCAGCCTCATTACTGCGGTCGACAAAGTTGACTACCACCACGTCGAACTTCTGCCCGTAGCGGTGGCAGCGCCCGATG
>DAIDMG010000225.1 GCA_027449105.1 Acidiphilium sp.
CGCGCGCGATGCTGGCGGCGTTGCGCTGGAAATCGAAGCGGCTGGCGGTGATGGTGAGATCGAAATGCTTGGCCATCTTGTGCTTGTTGATCACCGCCCCCACCGCCAGCCCAATCGCGGCCTCGCCATGAAGAGGAGCGCGTTTGCGCCGTGTCGCATCCCGGATCCGCGCCAGTTCCGTCTCGGTAGCCACGAGCAGCGCCTCGCGCTTGCGCCGTCGTTCGGTCGCCAGGGCGGCGTTGCGACAGGCGATCAGCCGCTCGCCCGGATAATCGGGCGACGTGATCGCGGCGATATCGCGCTCGTCGAACAGCGACATCTGCAGCGCTCCCTCGGCAAGATCCTGGATCTGCCCCGCGCGCAGGTAGCTGATCCAGTCCAGCCCCGCCGGCTTGATCGTCTCGCGGATCCGCGCCGTGGTGATCATCCCGCGATCACCCACCAGGACGACGCGCTCGAGATGGAACCGCCGCTTGAGTTTCTCCACCTGGGCGGCGACCGTGGCCGGATCGGCTGTAGCGCGACAATCAGGATGAGAAGCGCGACGATCAGGATGAGAAAGTGATCGCGACCTCGGAACGTTAATCGGATTGGTTTGATGCTGGCAAGCGGGTTTCGGCGACTTGATTGTCGTGGCGCGACAATCTGCCGTTTTCGGTGATTGTCGCTCGTGTGGGTGGGCGTCCTGGTCCGGTTCGTCGTTGGATGGCGTTTTTGCGGCGATAGCTTTCGACGTTCATCTCGAAGATGGTGGCGTGGTGGACGAGGCGGTCAACGGCGGCGAGTGTCATGGCGGGATCGGGGAACACCTTTCCCCACTCGCCGAAGGGCTGGTTGGCGGTGATCATCAGGGACCGGCGCTCGTAGCGTGTGCTGATGAGTTCGAAGAGGACTGAGGTTTCGGCCTGATCCTTGGTGACGTAAGCGAGGTCGTCGAGGATCAGCAGGTGGAATTTGTCGAGCT
>DAIDMG010000226.1 GCA_027449105.1 Acidiphilium sp.
CACGACCGGCTCAGTGAATCACGAATTCAACAAACTTCACAGGGTTAATGCAGGTGTCCAGCTTGCTTTCCGATCCGGGCGAGAGCACCAGGCGCGGCGCGATTTTTCTCGGCCGGGCACCGGCCGGCCGCCTGTGCCAGTCGCTGCGGAAGACGATGTGCAGGGCACGGACCAATGATCGGTCGGACGTCGTCAGCATATACTCGCGATTCCGATGGAACGCCGAGTAGTCCCAGTTCGCGGTCCCGATCAGCGCCCTCCCGGCCGTCACGGCATACTTCGCGTGATCGAAACGGAAGGCGCGATCGAACCGCGGCGGGGAAACCCTCACATTGGCGTCGGTCGCCCTGATCCTGGAGATCTCCTTTTCGACTAGGCGGTGCGACATCCGATACGGTCGCCCGTTGATCATGACGTGTACCGGCTCACCCCGACGATGCGCCTCGGCCATCGCGCGGAGGATCGGTCGGCTGTTGAGATAATAGACGTTGATATCAATCGGGCCGCGGGCATGCTCAATGAAATGGACGAACGGGGCAGGGCCGGCGGCAGGTTCGATGAAAAGCATAGGCTAGCCCCGATGCACCTACCCCGTGAGAAATCGGGGCTAGCCCAAGGCCCCCAACAGGGTTGAAATGCCAGAGAGCAGCACGGAGGCCGCGGTTCATAGTGCTGCTTCCCGGTTTAAAGCCGCCGAGCTCTTGATCGTTGCCCATGTGGGGTTACCGCTTGCTAGGAACCATTTGTATGCCGCAACAAGGCCCGTGCCGGCGGCCAGAACTGCTAATGCAATACTTAGGTGCTTCATGTGCCGAAGCATTACTTAGGTTATTCAATGCATCAGGATGAAGCCATACAAATCGGGTGCAGGAGATGTCTTTCTGGACATAAAAAAGATTATCCCTTTGCCCGAGCTCAGGGAGTTTCAGACTCAGATCGGAATTAAAAGGCAGGC
>DAIDMG010000227.1:0-518 GCA_027449105.1 Acidiphilium sp.
GCCGGTTGCTTCACGTTCAGCGCGGCGGGCCATTTTCTCGTCGTAAAGGATTTTTTCCTTTTCATAACGGGATTGAACCCGTTCGGCAATCTTGGCCTTGGCGGCGGCCATCACCACCAGCCGGTCTTCGCGGCGACGTATTTCCTCCGGCAGATTCACGCCATCAGGAATGACTGCCTGATCCGCTTGCTCTGCCAGCGCGAACAATTCCTGCACTTCGGCCTTCAGTTGCCGCTCCATCTGTTCGATATGGCCGTGGGACAGGGCTTGATGTTTGGAGGCGTTCGCGTGGATCTTGGTGCCATCCAGACAAACCCGGCCAATCTTCAGCAGCTTCATTTCTTGTGCCAGTTCCAGCACCTGCACGAACAGGTTTTGCAGCTCACCCAGGAAACGGCGGCGGAAGTTCGCCAGCGTGTCGTGATCGGGATGGCCGCCTGCAGCGAGATAACGGAAGGCTACAGAATCATAGGTGGCCTGTTCCAGCTTGCGGCTGGAGAACACCCCGTTGGCATAGC
>DAIDMG010000227.1:526-947 GCA_027449105.1 Acidiphilium sp.
GCTATTGCTTAACCAATCGGGAGAGGTCCAGCTGCTCAATCACCTCGACGATAAAGCGGGCAAGATGCCCTTCGGGTAACCAGTCCTCCATGGACGGAGGCAGGAGATAACTGGTCTTGCGGTCGGGGTCGATAAAGTGGGCCATCGTTCACTCATCATATTGAATTATAAATAATTATACCTCAATAGGCTGGCCCGTGAAAGTCCGACAGGCTGCTAGTGCTGAAGAGCCTTGAGCATCAAATCCGGCTTTTCTGTGGTGGATTGGTTTTTCCCATATCCAAAGCGTCAACGCCCATAACTGCCGATTGAAGGTTTGGATGCATCGCTTTCACAGCCTATTTGTCCAACCTCACGGAGGCGGGTGCCTATTGTATCCCTTTCGCCGTGCCGTCGTAGATTCTAAAGTGCTGCCGTGGGC
>DAIDMG010000228.1 GCA_027449105.1 Acidiphilium sp.
AGTTTCTTGCGCAGCGCGCCCTTGTTCTCGGTCGCCTTCTTGATCCATTTCTCAGCCATCACGCACCTCCTGCGGAGTTGGTCTGGACGTTGACGCGGCGCACGGACATGGAACTGCCCACGATGCCCGCTTCCAGATGCCAGGGAATCTCCACGATGTAGCGGGAGCCGTTGAGCGTCTGGATGTAGTCGCCTTCCTGCGGGACGAACCCGGGGATGGGCGGCACATAGCAAAAGTAGTCCGCCTCGCCCGTCATACCGGGCACATACGGCTTCATCTGGTCTTTTTTCGGACGGCTCGTGGGCGTGAGCCCGACGGGGATGGCGTCCGCCGTCCCCCCCACCGCGCCGAACGATGCCACGCCGTTGACGATCTGGAGAGGCTGGCCGCCGTTCATCCCTGACTGATAATACCCGGTACCGTCCGGCGCCGACGAGGGGCGGATATACGTCGCCAGGCGGTTGAGTTGGATGCCGTAGGACGGCTTGGCGACGGCATGGTGGGCGACGCAGATGCCCACGAACTCGTTGGTGGTGTAGTCCACCAGGGTCGCGCCCTTGCCGTAGAAGGGATCGTTCTGAATCCACACGTCGCCCGTTTCCAGGTATGTCAGGTCGCACACGAGCATGAAGTAGACAAGCCCCATCCCCTCATGCGTCTCCATCGACAGACCGCCCTCGACGACCTTTCGCAGCACCATGAAGTTGATAAGTTGCTCGGTGTCGGCCTGGACGAACGCCCCGCTCACGGTGCTCTGGAGGCGGTAGACATTCCCCGGCTGGCCGACCACGTTGGCCGCAAGCCCGCGCCCGCGGTCGATGATCCGCTGGATACGCGCGTATTCTTGCAGCGTGGGAAACGTGATCTGCCCGGCCGGGGTGCTCATTACATGTACACCGACGGGCCGGAGGACTTGAAGTTACCCCGGCGCCGCGTGTTGAGCGGA
>DAIDMG010000229.1:0-489 GCA_027449105.1 Acidiphilium sp.
GATGGCCTGATGCCGACGATCACGGCCCTGTTTGGCAGAGCCGCCGGCAGAATCGCCCTCCACCAGATAAATTTCGCATTTGGCCGGGTCTTTCTCCTGACAGTCGGCGAGCTTGCCGGGGAGGTTGGCAATGTCCAGCGCGCCCTTGCGGCGGGTCAGCTCCCGTGCCCGCCGGGCGGCTTCCCGCGCCCGCGCCGCTTCGACAATTTTGGCGGCAATGGCCTGCGCCTCTTTGGGATGCTCATCCAAAAACATCGTCAGCGCCTCGGACATGGAGGACTCGACTATTGGTTTAACCTCGCTGGAGACCAGTTTTTCTTTGGTCTGCGAAGAAAATTTTGGGTCCGGTACTTTGACGGAAAGCACCGCTGTCAGCCCTTCACCCCGTATCTGATCCGGGCGCGCACGAACAGTGCCGGCCGCATGGCGGTCGCCCGCTCGTGCCGGAAGACCGCGCGGGCTGCGCGCGGGCGCTCGAAGCGTTGAGCG
>DAIDMG010000229.1:499-945 GCA_027449105.1 Acidiphilium sp.
CATCGGCCTGGGGAATATTGTTGGTGAAGCAGAGCACCACCTCGTTATAGCCTTCATTCCATTGCAGGGCGGCTTCAACGACAATGCCGTCGCGCTCGCCGGTAAGGGTGATCACACTGGGATGAATGGCGGTTTTGCTGCGGTTGAGATGCTCCACAAAGGCGCGGATACCACCTTCATAATGGAAAATTTCTTCCCGTCCACCGCGCTCGTCCAGCAGGGTGATATGCATGCCGGAATTGAGAAAGGCCAGTTCGCGCAAGCGCTTCGCGATAATCTCGAAGTGGAAATGGGTATCGGCAAAAACCTGGGGCGAGGGCTTGAAGCGGATGGTACTACCATGTTTGCGTGACACTTCGCCGCGGGCAATAGGTGCCTGGGGTTCGCCATCATGATATTCCTGGGTCCAGACATAGCCATCGCGGAAGATACGCAACTGGAGCGTT
>DAIDMG010000230.1 GCA_027449105.1 Acidiphilium sp.
CTTACGGCAAGAACTACCTTGCCGTGGGCTTCAAGATCGAATTCGTGCGCGCGAACGGTGAACTCTCGACCTATACCCCGGACTTTATTGTGCGTACGACCGCCGGTGACGTATGGATCGTGGAAACCAAGGGGCGCGAGGAACTTGACGTTCCCCAAAAGATGATGCGCCTGCGCCAGTGGTGCGAGGACGCCACAGAGGCTGCGAAGACGGATGGCGGCCCTGCCTATCACTTCGTCTACGTCAACCAGGAAGGCTTCGAGAAGTTCAAGCCGACCACGTTTGCCGGGCTCGTGAGCGTGTTCCGGGAGTACCAGGAGGGCGCCGATGGCGCGCATTGACAAGAAGACCTACGACCTCACCGACGCAGAGCAGCGCGATCTCGTCACCTTGATCCAGCAGGGCAAGCCCCTGCCGGAGAAATACCGGTTCATCCTGTTCGAGGACAAGCGCGAGGTGGAGCTCGTCTGGAACGGCAAGACCCGTGACGTCTGCACGACCGTCCTCCCGTTTCAGACCCTCGAGCACATCGATGAGCCGCGCGAGGAAGTGGGTTCAAAGAAGGAGGCGCAGTTCGACTGGCTCGACCCGCGCGGTCGGCAAATCAAGGGCTGGACCAATAAACTCATCTGGGGCGACAACAAGCTGATTCTTTCGTCGCTCAAGGCAGGTCCCCTCCGACAGCAAATCGAGGACGCTGGCGGACTGAAGCTGATATACATCGACCCACCCTTCGATGTCGGCGCTGACTTCAGCATGGACATTGAAATCGGTGGCGAGACTTTTCACAAAGAGCCTGGGCTCTTGGAGCAGATCGCGTACCGGGACACATGGGGTCGCGGGGCCGATTCCTATATCGCAATGATTTATGAACGTTTGTGCCTGATGCGCGAGCTGATGCACGCACAAGGCAGCATATACGTTCACTGTGACTGGCGACTAGT
>DAIDMG010000231.1 GCA_027449105.1 Acidiphilium sp.
TATATATCGTCCGGGGGCTATTTTGGAACACCAAATGGCGGTTACATATTAGCTTATCCGGGCGCGCCGTTCAGCATATACGGTAGTGTCGGCATGCACTTCTAGAGGGCTCCGGGTGCGCCTTCGTCAGGAGGCGGCGCAGTCTCATGGCGGGTTGCGCCGTCTTTCTGTGGTAATGACCAGGCGCCAAATTGATATGTCGTGATGCCACGTCGTCGACACGAAGGGGGGGCTACCTGAATTGAGGTCGAGGCCGGGTCAGTGGCGCTTTGAGGAAGGTTATGAGGCCATCACGGTCGATGGTGCGCGTAGTTGCGTTGCTGATGCCCACTTACGGCAGTCTCATGAAGTGGTTTCGTGCTGCAAGTGTAGACTAGCACGATGGCAGACGATCCGCGGGCACTGAAGGTTGCCGTCGTGCGCTGAGGCCGCACAGGCTTGCTTGCCTCTACTCTATTGCCCCCTACCCTCTTTCCCGGTGTGAAATGGCTGCTTGCTCGCGTTCAAACCCGCGACGGTGATTTACTATTAGTCAATGATCGAACGTAGGGTATGCGGCCGCACCTGCCGCCTGCGCTCAGCTCTCGTTTATCGCCGTCATCGCAAGGAAGACCACAAACATCGGGTCTAAAACGATGGGACCTAAGAAACCAAGTGGCTACAGCACTCAATCTTTTGTTCTTCGTTATCTGCGTCGCGGAAGATGCTGCTCCCAAGTTTTGGAAGAGAATTCAAGGTTTAGTAGCTTCCCGCACGAAATCCTGGGTTGCTTCCCGCCACACGGCATCTCATGCAAGCATTGGAAACCTGAGCGCACAGAACGTCACGTTCCGCTCACGATCTTGCAATCGCTTTTTACCATGACACCAGAGTGTTCGTACCGATTATGGCAACCTAGCCGCCGATTCTCAGTCGCGAGGCGTCCCGGGAACCACGG
>DAIDMG010000232.1 GCA_027449105.1 Acidiphilium sp.
GACGTCGCGCACGTTGCGATATGCGCCTAGCGTATACAGTAGGCGGGCTCGAGAGTGCTCGAGGATTCCGCGTTTCCCGCCATACAGCTCGATGTCTAGCATGCTCGCCTTCTCAGCGCCGCGAGCGCTTCGCCAATAGAGCGGCTGCTCCGTGCGCGCATCATTCTGGTAAGCTCAATACACATCCACGGCTCAACAAAAATATCTAGCGGGCAACATGCGCAAAGTCCTGGTGCTCGATGCCAATCAGCGAACTGCCCTGGCGGTCATCCGCAGTCTCGGTCGCCACGGATTGGCCGTGGTCGCAGGCGATCACCGAACCAATGCCCTCGGCGCCGCTTCCCGGTACGTTACCGCCTCGGTGTGCTATCCGGATCCTGCGACCTCGCCCAGCCGATTCCTCGACGAGATCATCGCCATTACCGAACGCCTCGGCATCGATACCATAGTACCGGCGACGGATTTGACGACGATGCTGCTCGTCAGTCAACCGAATCTGGCGGAATTCGCGCGACTGGCCGCCCCGCGGGAGATGAGCTACGAGGTTCTGACCGATAAGGCCCGTCTGCTCGAACTGGCCGGCCGGCTGGAAATTCCGGCGCCTGCGACTCGGATCGCAGACACGGCCGCCGCGATCGTGAGCGCGGCACACGACATCGGCTTCCCGGTCGTGCTCAAACCGGCGCGCTCTCGCTATCTGAAAGGCGACAGGGTTCTCTCGACCGGCGTCCAGATCGCCGGCAGTCCCAGCGTACTGTCCGAGCTATTACCCCGTCAGGAATGGCTGGGAGATCTTCCCTGCCTGATCCAGCGCTTCGTGCCGGGTCACGGTGCCGGCATATTTGCACTCTATGGACCCTCTGGACCCATTGCATGGTTTGCACACCGGCGGATCCGCGAAAAGCCTCCGACGGGGGGCGTGAGCGTTTT
>DAIDMG010000233.1 GCA_027449105.1 Acidiphilium sp.
GCCCCCCAACTCGATATTATCTTGGGCTTATTGGCCGATCGTCGGGAGAAAAACCTAGGTTCCACCATCAATGATCGATAAATCCTCATGCCCTCTTCATCGACTGCTTGACGAAATCCTTGCATTCCAGCGACGATGATCCAGAAAAAGATATTCGGAATTCCAGGAGTCAGCCAACATTAATGGGCACAAGTGTCATTGTGTCGTTTCCAAAGATGTCTATAACTTTCACAGCCACAGTATATCGCCCCGGCCGGTCATAGGTATGTAGGGTTGAAACTAATTCCAGGTTGCGGTTCTGTCTGGTCCGAAAGCTCTGCCATTCGTTCTCGAAAATATATCCCCCTGTCCAGCGTTCTTCGAAGTCCATTTTGGTTGATTCACCCTGAGCTGCCGATAAATCGTTGATTTTTGCACTATTTGACAGACCGGTGTTTGCCGGAACCTTGATTACCTCTTTGCGCCTCATATAGTCGAAATCCACCGCCCAGTAATCCACCCAGTCTGTCCAGTGCTTTGTCAGTCTTTCTTTGGTTATAATTCCTTCTTTGCTTTTGCTCATTTTGTAGAGTTGGCCAGCCTCACAGATCACCCCGTTTTTGCCTTCCTTTAGATTGGCAATAGCCGCTTCCGCAGCTCCTTGTGTGTAATAGACAGAAAAGTCTGTCAGTTCGATGCGAAGCGATAATTTGTGCTTCTCATGGTAACGCGGGGTTGCCTCAATAAAACTGATGTCATGGAACACCACTTGCCCTTTGTCCACTGCCCGTTTGTCGAAGACTTCAGCAGGGATGTACTTTGGGGCAAGGTCGATTCCTTTACTCCGAGCCTCTTCCAGAACGGCAGGAAACAGCCCCATTTCGAATTCAAAAGCCAGGACGTCTACCCTTGAAGCTCCTCGTTTGCGGCATTCAGTAATAACC
>DAIDMG010000234.1 GCA_027449105.1 Acidiphilium sp.
TGCTCGCGCGCCAGCGCCAATCAGATGCGGATCTTCCTGCATCTCGGCGCCTATCGGCTGATGTGGGCCTTGCGCGCTCTGATGCCGCGCCGCTCGGTCTGGCGTCGCCGTCAGTTCGACACCATGCGCCTGCGGCTGATCAAGCTCGCCGTCCGCATCGAGACCCTCAGCAAGTCGATCCGCCTGCATCTGCCACGCAGTTCGCCCGATCAGGCGAGCCTCGCCTATGTCCTCGCCAGGCTGCCCAGGCTGGTCACATAAGCCGTGGGGCCTGTGCCCCGCTGAGCCCACATTCCGTCAACCCTAGCGCCTCGCCATCCCCAAGCCCGCAAGCCCCGGACCAACGCGCCGGCGCTTCCGCACGCCTGGCCAATGTCTGGTTGTAACGCCCGCATGGCACCCGAAGTCGAAGGCAGCTTCATGAATTTTTCGGGCTACCGTGTCAGCGGTTTAGTTCAATCACGATTCCAACAACCTTCAAAGGGTTAATGCGGGTGTCCAGATGATCGCACGGGGACTCACTGTGCGGGAAGCAGCAGCGCGTATCAAAGTCGGCAAAACTTCGCTCTACCGGGGAATCCGCGAGAAGTAAGCTGCTGTCATCCGCATTTCGATGGCCGATTTTGATTTGAACCGGTTAACATCACGACAGCGTGTGACATCTTGGCGGCAATGGCGAAAATTCTTGAAGTACAATTTTGATGGAGTTAATATCTTTTAGCTTTAAGAACAATATTCATATTGTTGAATGGGAGGCTACCAAATGGCCTTACGAATGAAAACGGCTAACGCTGTAACAACGATAGTATTTTATATTTTTATGAGCGGATCCGCACATGCAACACTTTTAGACAACAATGCACAGGCCGCAGTCAATTATATCGGGCCTACTATGAGTGATGTGACTGGTATGGATATCAA
>DAIDMG010000235.1 GCA_027449105.1 Acidiphilium sp.
GTCGGCTCGCCTGGCGCTACGCGGGCGATCTCAATTGGGAGCCGGTCACAACCGCAGCAGACGTCCGCCAGCGACTAGAGGAGGTCGCATGATGGCACAGCAGGCGGCATCGCGGCTCTCGCATCTCGACTGGCTCGAGGCGGAGGCGATCCATATCCTGCGCGAAGGCGTCGCCGAGGGACGTAATCCGGCAATGCTATTCTCTGCGGGCAAAGATTCGACTGTCCTCGTGCACTTGGCGGTGCGTGCCTTTTATCCTGCGCGGCCGCCGTTTCCACTGCTCCATGTCGACTCGACCTGGGAGTTCCGCTCGCTACTCGCCTTCCGCGACCTCTTCGCGAAGAGACACGGCTTTGAACTTGTCGTCTAGGGGTCGTTTGCGGGAGAGGGCAGAATCCTACGTTAACGCCTGAATCGGTTTCTTGGTTACGAACCTCTGCGACACGCTGATTGTGATACCGGTTATGGAACAAGGAAATTGGCTTTTGTTCGTCATCTGTCGGCCGTATCCCAAACACTCGTTTGCGATACATAGCCGATTAGGCAATTGAACCGCTGGGCTTTTTTACCAAGCGTAGGATTTCGCCCTCTCCCGCAAACGACCCCTAGAGGAAGAAATGACAAACGAGCATGACTTGGAAGAATACTTGAAGAGCGCTGAGGACCGTATTGATTGGGTCCTGTCGCATTCGGGTGTGAGTGATTGGCTGAAGAACGCTTTGAACGGTGCACGCGAGCGCGACCCTGTCGAGATGCTCAACGATCTCGAAGTGCTTAATCATCTGCTGAAACCTCGGGCGGAGGCCCAGATACAGCAACGCCTTCCCATCACGGCCCAGCCATCCGATATGTCAAAAGAACCGAGATGATAGCAGCCGTAGCAAGCGGTGGGCCACTCGGGTCCACATCGCCA
>DAIDMG010000236.1 GCA_027449105.1 Acidiphilium sp.
ATCCCTTTCATTTTTCAGTCCTTTCGCCTTTGCGCCCGGTGCCCTGCCGGGAGCCGTCGTATCGCTTTCTCAGCGCCTCCCACCAGAGGCGGTTTTCAAGATACCAGCGAACGGTCTTCTCCAGCGCCTCCCCGAAGGTATGGGCGGGGGTCCAGCCCAGCTCTCCCCGGACCTTGGTCGCATCGATCTCGTAGCGCCTGTCGTGGCCCGGACGATCGGGAACCGGCGCGATGAGGTCGCGCACGCGTCCCTTGGGGCGGGGCGCCAACCGGTCGAGAATGTCGCAGAGGGTCAGGACCAGCTCTTTGTTGGTGCGGGGGTTCCCGGCCCCGATGGCATAGGTCTCTCCCGGCCGTCCCCGGTCGAAGGCCGCCAGGACCCCCTCGCAGTGGTCCTCCACGTAGATCCAGTCGCGGATGTTTTCCCCGTCCCCGTAAAGGGGAATCGGCCGGCCTTCGAGGGCCGCCAGGATGACCGTCGGGATCAGCTTTTCCGGGAACTGCCAGGGGCCGTAGTTGTTCGAGCAGTTGGTGGTCACCACCGGAAGACCGTAGGTGTGGTGGTAGGCCCGGACAAAGTGGTCGGAGGCCGCCTTCGAGGCGGCATAGGGCGAGTTGGGGGCATAGGGCGTCGTCTCCCGGAAGGGAGGATCCGCGGGGGAGAGGGAGCCATAGACCTCGTCGGTGGAGACATGGAGAAAGCGGAAGTCCCCGGGACGCCCCTCCCGCTCCCAGTAGCGGAGCGCCCCGTCGAGAAGGACGAAGGTCCCCTGGACATTCGTCGCCACGAACTCCCCGGGGCTTTCGATGGAGCGGTCCACATGGCTCTCGGCCGCCAGGTGAAGGACCCCCCGGGGACGGTGGCGCAAGAAGAGCTCGGCCACCGCATTGGGATCCCGGATGTCCCCCTG
>DAIDMG010000237.1 GCA_027449105.1 Acidiphilium sp.
GGATGTAGCTGCGGATGGCGTGTTGGAGATCGGCGACGGAGGTGAACACGCCGCGCCGGATGCGCCGTCGGGTGATGACAGAGAAGAAGTTTTCGACGGCGTTGATCCAGGACGCGGAGGTTGGCGTGAAATGGAAGACCCAGCGCGGATGATCGGCCAGCCATTCGCTGACGTTGGGATGTTTGTGGGTGGCGTAGTTGTCGGCGATGGCGTGGATGATCTTGCCGGCGGGGACGGCGCGCTCGACGGCGTTGAGGAACCTGACGAATTCCTGATGGGTGTGCCGGGGCATGCAGCGGCCGACGACGGTGCCGTCGAGGACATTCAGAGCGGCGAACAGCGTGGTGGTGCCGTGGCGCTTGTCGTCGTGGGTCATGGTGCCGCAGCGGCCGGGCTTCAGCGGCAGGCCGGGCTGGGTGCGGTCGAGCGCCTGGATCTGGCTTTTCTCGTCGATCGACACGACGACGGCGTGCGCGGGCGGGTTCATGTAGAGACCGACGATGTCCTCGACCTTGGCGGCGAACGCCGGATCGTTGGATCGCTTGAAGGTCCTGATGCGGTGTGGCTGCAGGCGATGGGCCCGCCAGATGCGCTGCACCGCGCTCAGGCTGATGCCGACGGCGCTGGCCACCATACGGCCGGTCCAGTGGGTCGCCGCTTTCGGTGCCTCCCCGCAGGGCAGCGCCAGCACGCGGGCGATGGTCGCCGGCGACAACGGCGCGCGGCCCGGCTTGCGGGTCTTGTCACGCAGCAGGCCATCGACGCCTGCCTCGGCGAAGCGTTGCTGCCAGCGCCACACCGACGGCCGGCTTGCGCCACTGCGGGCGGCCACCTCCAGCACGGTCAGACGCTCCGCCGACAGCAGAATGATCCTGGCACGCTGAACATGCTTCTGAGAGCGGT
>DAIDMG010000238.1 GCA_027449105.1 Acidiphilium sp.
GCTCAAGGGCCTTCTGCAGCGTCTCGAGGCTGCAGGCGAAAGACAGGCGGATATGACCCGGTGCGCCAAAAGCCGAACCCGGAACCACCGCGACCTCGCCCTCGGTGAGTAGCACCTCGGCGAAGTCCGTGTCTGAGGCACAGCCGATGGCGGCCATCGCTCCGGTGACGTCCGCGAACGCATAGAACGTGCCGGCGCCCGGCAGGCAACTCACGCCGGGCAGCTCGTTCAGCGTGCCGACCAGGTAATCGTGGCGTGTCTTGAATGCCTCGTTCATCCGAGCGACGCAGCTCTGATCGCCTGAGAGCGCCACGGTGGCGGCACGCTGCGAGATGCTCGATGCATTCGAGGTTGATTGACCTTGGATCGTCGCCATGGCGGCGATCAGCTCCTTCGGGGCGCCGCAATAACCGATGCGCCAGCCGGTCATGGCGTAGGACTTCGAGACCCCATTGATGGTCACCGTACGCCCGTAGAGCTCCGGTACCACGGTGAGCAGGCTGCTCAGCGGCTCTGCCCCCCAGTAGATTTTCTCGTAGATGTCATCGACGCCGACCAGGATGCGCGGCTGGTCGATCAGCACCTCGCCGAGCGCACGCAGTTCCGCGCGCGTATAGGCCGCGCCGGTGGGATTGCAGGGACTGTTCAAGAGCACCAGGCGGGTCTTCGGCGTAATGGCGGCTGCGAGCTGCTTCGGCGTGATCTTGTAGCTCTGGGCGGCACCCGCGGTGACGATGACCGGTTGACCGTCGGCGAGCAGCACCATATCCGGGTAGGACACCCAGTACGGCGCCGGAATGATGACCTCGTCGTCCTTGTCGAGCACCGCCATGCACAGATTGTAGATCGCCTGCTTGGCGCCGGAGGTGACCAGGATCTGC
>DAIDMG010000239.1:0-620 GCA_027449105.1 Acidiphilium sp.
CACCAACTCCCTGAAATTCCAACGATGTATTTTCTTTAGCCCAACCATCAACCTTGGACCTCATCGGCCAGCGCTCGTCAATCGCCGCTCGCGAGACCCACGCTCCTGAGCGTTGGTCCGAAACCGCCCAATTGCCCAGATTATGGCGTGTGCCCACCGGGTGCCCAAGGCCCCCAAGACCCCTACCAACAGGGGCCCTTAAATGAGCGCTAGCCGCAGCACCCTGTGGGCTCTTACTCTTTCTCGAACCCCTGGCTCGTAAATTTCAATGTTCGGCCATTCTCGGTTACCGTGCGCACAACATGGTCTGGCGCGCCGTCCGACATCTCCGCTTCAATTTCTAACGTCACCGTGACCCTCGCTCCGACCAGACCCACGAGATGCGCGATGACCTCATCGGCGATACGGCTCGCGTCACGCCCGGCGCGCGGGATCCAGTCGGACTGTACCGTGGAATCGCTTCGGTTTCGGTGGCGCGGCCGGGGTGCCAGTCGAGCACCCAACCAGAGCGTGAAATCGTTGGCCTCCGGCGTGGCGTGGCTGATGGAAATCAGTGTCCGCTTGACTGAGGTGATTAGGGTCATTTGATCCAATCCGCTTCCGTCATCGGTTGCTTGATC
>DAIDMG010000239.1:630-878 GCA_027449105.1 Acidiphilium sp.
TCGCTCAAATACGGTGATGGCTTCTGGAAGCGGTGATATGCCTTCTTGTAGCGGCGGCAGGACATAGCACGAGATACTCAGCGTCCAGCTCTCGAATTTTATCTCGTCGAGAGCGACCGCTCCGGCCGTATCCTGCACACCGGCAAAGCTGCGATACCAGCTGCTCATATTGTAAACGAAGACCCTTTGTCATCATATTGCGGAAAAGAGCTGAAAATGCGCCAATCGCCCTTTCCTATGGGCTAGCA
>DAIDMG010000240.1 GCA_027449105.1 Acidiphilium sp.
GCTCGCCGGAATATCGACCTCGACAGGGATCCTCTTCCCGGAAGAGGACCGGCGGGTCACGGTGCTCATGGGGGTGTCATCGTCCGCGGGACAAAACCGGTCGCCATTATGAAATCGACTTCTGAAACACTCAAGCCGTTGATTCGAGCGGGCGGAGCGGTGTTTCTGAACTGACGCGTCCCGCGCCGCGCCGCTGAGCGAGTGCATCAGGAGCTCACTTTGAACGTCGGGCTATCTTCCGGCCGCGTCTTGCGCCGGTCGTCTAGCCTGACCGTTGCAATGTTGGCGTGGCCTAGCCACTTTCGTGCAGTGGTACAACCATGACCATCGCCACAGTGCCATCCGCTACGTCAGTCCGGCGCAGCGACATGCCGGAGAGGACCGGGACGTCCTGCGAGCTCGCCATGCGCTCTACCAGCAGGCACGGGCGGAAAACCCGCGGCGCTGGGGCACGGCACAGCCGCAAGTGGAATCCGATCACCGTCGTCACGCTCAATCCCGAGCGCGACGCAGTGATCAAGGCGACGACCGAGAACCTTCATAACTCGAACTCAGCCACATGAAACGGGCAACAACTACCTTGATACTCACCGCGGCCTTTAGGGCGGCCCGG
Source organism: Acidiphilium sp. (assembly GCA_027449105.1). GTDB lineage: Bacteria > Pseudomonadota > Alphaproteobacteria > Acetobacterales > Acetobacteraceae > Acidiphilium. Next base: position 614 of record DAIDMG010000240.1, read on the forward strand.
CACGCCTGCTTTGCACAGCACTTCTGCCGCTTGGCATCGCGCGGATCGGGCTCGAATAAATCCCTGCGCCACACGCACTTGCGCGTTCTTGTTCTCTTCTTCGCACCCCTCCCCAGATGGGAGCCATCACGCCCATGGACAGCGCCGCCGGCGAAACCCGCCACTGGAGCCACGTCGTCGCGCCCGGACTCGAGGGAGAAGCAGACGATTTAGAAAGTGCCGGCGCGAAGAAAACGGACCAACAAGACCT
>DAIDMG010000241.1 GCA_027449105.1 Acidiphilium sp.
CCGGCCGCCGAGGAATTGCGCGCCACGGCCTACGAGAAGCTTCTGCCGCCTCTCGTGGCGCGCATCCGCGAGGAAGTGGCCACTTGGCGCGAGGCGAACTACGCGGGCGCCTCGGCGACCTCGCGCGCGCTTCTGGCGTGGTGGTTCGACACCGGGCATCTGCTCGAGGAGGCGGACGGCACGCAGAGGGAGTTTCGCTATTACTTCGCGCAGCGGGAAGCCGTCGAGTCGGTGATCTGGCTCTACGACGTGAGGGGAGCCCGCGATAAGTTCGATTTGATGCGCTTTGACGCCTCGGGCGCCGTCTCGGCCAGCCTGTTCGATGAGGCCTGGCCGCGGTTCGTCGTGAAAATGGCGACCGGCGCCGGCAAGACCAAGGTGCTCTCGCTCCTCATCGCCTGGAGCTATTTTCACAAGCTCTACGAGCAGGACTCACCGCTCGCACGCAATTTCCTGCTGATCGCGCCCAACATCATCGTGCTCGATCGGCTGCGGGCCGATTTCGATGGCCTGAAGATCTTCTTCAACGACCCCGTGTTGCCTGACAACGGCTATCAGGGCCAGAACTGGCGGGATGACTTTCAGCTTGCGCTCCACATTCAGGACAATGTGCGCGTCGTGCGCCCGGTCGGGAATCTCTTCCTCACCAACATCCACCGCGTGTATCTCGGCGAGACTCATGAGCCCTCGCTCGAGGACGAGGACCTCACGGACTATTTTCTGTCTCCGTTCGGGGATCGGCCGGTCGGCAAGACGACCGACAGTCATACGGATCTCGGGGAGATCATCCGCGAGATCGACGAGCTCGCCGTGTTCAACGACGAGGCCCACCATATCCACGACAGCCGCCTCGCCTGGTTCC
>DAIDMG010000242.1 GCA_027449105.1 Acidiphilium sp.
TTCGAGAAGTGGGGATCATGTGAGTCGGGGGCTCCCGGATCGGCGAAGTATTTGACCGCGAGGATACGATTCAGGCCGGCTCCGCTATGAACCCACCATCGGCCGGTACCGCCAACTATCAAAGCTAGCAAGTCGTGGCGTGCCCCGGGCGCGGGAAGGCGACTGTACAGTGTCGTGCGCATGCGCCACTGTTTTGAGCTGCGTGCCCCGCCGCCGATTCCGAGTCCGCGAGTCTGGGTCTTTGAACGCAGAGGGAGTCTGCGCGCGCCAGAAACATGCCCTCCATCCTGAGACGCGTGTGCAAGCGCGCCGGTCAAGCCGCTGCCGCAGGAGGCGGTGCGCGCCTGCGACAAGAATGCCAGAGAGTTCCGGCTCGACGCAGGTGTGACCGCGGCAGCCGAAACGCTGGCGGGTCGTCGACAGTTCGTGCTGGACGAGGCGTAGTGGCAAGGCCGTGCCGATCGAGCGACTGATGGCGCTCACAGGGGCTTCGCGATTGTGCCGGCAGCGCAGCGGATTAGACTGTAGGGGCTCGCAACAGGGCGCCGGAGGAGGCCGGTATGGAAACGGAGGAAGAACTGATTGCTGCACACGCTCTCGCAAGGGGCCTTACCGTTGTAACCGCCAATGTCCGAGAATTCTCCCGGGTGCCAGAGCTGAAGGTGGAGAACTGGCTACAGGCATAGCCTGCGATGCCTGCGCAAAAACACATTCCGGCCGGCATTTACTTATGGGTTGATATCCAACTTATGTGTGATAGAGGCCATACGCTTTTGGATCCGAGTCGATGAAGGGGCCTGTGACCGCGGTGCGTTCGAGGGGAGGGGGCTCTTGACGGAGATTCGCTGGATTTAGCCTATC
>DAIDMG010000243.1:0-463 GCA_027449105.1 Acidiphilium sp.
GGTGAAATGGGAACAGCACTACTCCTACTTCCTCGGGCTCTTTGAATCGTCGCCCATCTTCGAGTCCCGGAATTTAAACCTGAGAACAGCTTTCTTGTGCGAGAAGACACCGACCAACCACGCCTGGATCGACAATTTCAAGCACGGGTTGAAAGGTATCCCCAGGCTTGTAGTGGCTGGCAGTGACGCTCATTGCTTTGTTGGGACACCGGGTAGTAACGACAAGCGTGGCTATGGTGACTTCCCGTCTGGCAAGAAAACGTGGATCAAGGCCGACCCGACGTTCCGTGGCCTCAAACAAGCCATTCTTGAGCCGGCGAAGCGCTCCTACATTGGTGACAAACCACCCAAGGTACAGGAAGTCGAATCCAACAAGACCTACTACATCGAATCCATTGAAATCACCAAGACAGGAGACAAGGCCGGCGTAGGGCAATGGCTCCACGGCTGCGACATCCCGTTG
>DAIDMG010000243.1:473-855 GCA_027449105.1 Acidiphilium sp.
GTTGCCATCATCGGGAACAAGGGAAGCGGGAAGAGCGCGTTGGCGGATGTCATCGCGACGCTCGGCAACTCTAAACAGTCAAAACACTTCAGCTTTCTCAGGCGAGATCGCTTCCTGGGGAAGACCGGGGAGCCCGCACGACACTTCACCGGGACGCTGACCTGGTGCGACGAGAGCACCGAAGCCAGGCCTCTCAACGAGCCTCCATCAGAAGAGAAGGCAGAGCTTGTTCGCTACATCCCACAGGGCTACTTCGAGGAGCTGTGCAACGAGCACGTGTCCGGCAAGTCAGATGCTTTCGAGAAGGAACTGCGGTCAGTGATCTTCTCTCACACGAGTGAAGCCATGAGGTTGGGCGCACTCGACTTCGATCAGCTGACGG
>DAIDMG010000244.1 GCA_027449105.1 Acidiphilium sp.
GTACATATTTTTCTTGCCCATGAAAATGAAGAGATGATAGGTATTGCGGTTGGTATCGAAGGGTTCTCCACATTTAACAGTGCGCCGCTCATCAATATTCATGACGTTTACGTTAAATCCAATTTTCGTCGACGCGGGATTGCCAGCGCTCTTTTTGAGAGTATCGAGGCCACTGCATGCCAATCCGGTTGCTGCAAGCTCACTCTAGAGGTGCTCGATGGCAATTTCCCCGCTCAAAAGGCATACCGTAAAATCGGTTTTGTGCCTTATACAGTTAACGACATTGCTGGGGTTGCCCAGTTCTGGCAGAAGCATCTTCAATAAAAAGCGTGGTCTTACGACCAAACTGTAACACTACCACTAACTATATGATTTACCGTGTCATAATCTCTGAAGGTGTATAAAACCAAGGTTTTCTGGCCACTTTCTGGGCCTTTTTCGGCCCTGAATCTGTCCATCAACCCGTCCATGTTTCAATGTTCGCTTAACGTCTCTGGATGGGTGCTCTCTCGTTGGTGCCGAACAGCTACGATCAATGCAGTTTCCCCGTCATAACGATACAGAGCCACATACCCGCTTCCACCAAAACCAATCAGCCACTCCCGGTATTCGGGTTCCATGCTTTCTGCCGGACGCCCCGCCTCTGGATGTGCGTATTCCGGGGCATCGTGGGCACCCATTCCGATTGATCGTGGGCAGTGATTCCGATTGATCGTGGGCAGCCATTACGATTGATCGTGGGCACTTTTGTGGGTTTTCCGGAATCGGTGCCCACGATGCCGGAATCACTGCCCACGATGCCGGAACGGTGTCCCGGTTTCCCCTTGGCGAAAAGAAAACATTTTGGTCATTC
>DAIDMG010000245.1 GCA_027449105.1 Acidiphilium sp.
CGCGGGCCTTGAGCTTGTCGAGCAAGGTGCAGAGGTGGAACCAGGGCAATTGTGCAGCGGCCTGCTGCACAAATTCCGCATCCGGCCAGGCTTCGGCAAACGCGCGCATGTACTTGAGGTTGCGCGGCGAAAACCCCTTCATATCCGGAAAGGCGGCACGCAAATCGTGCGCCAGCCGCTCGATCACCTTGGCGCCCCATCCTTGGCTTGCTTGCCGTGCCAGAATGTCGCGCCCGATCTGCCAATACAGCAGCACCAGTTCGCAGTTGACCGCCAGCGTGGCGCGTTGCTGGGCGGTGTGGATACGGCCCTTGAGATCGGCCAGCCAATCGGCATAGCCATCGGGGGGCGGGGTCAGGCCAATAGGCTTGTCGCTCATGCTTTCTTCCCCCTTGCCGCTTTCACGGCGGGTTTGGCCTTGGCGGCCGCCGTCATCTTCGTATAAAGCTCAAACAGTTTTTCCAGCCGCTCGGTGTCGTTCCTGAAACGGCGGCCGATGTAGATGCGCTCCAGCACCTCGTCGTTGCGCTCGNNNCGAGCAGAATGGCCTCGGCGCAGGCGGTCAGGTCGGCTTTGTTCTGCTCGGTGAGCAGGGGGACGGGGAAGGTGTTCCAGCCTATAGTGCTTCCGTAGGAAAAGTCTGTTCTTAACCGAACGCAAACAGTCCCAATCCAAACTCAGTGTAAACGTGATGCAATAAGCACCATATTCCAAAGAGGTCCGTCATAAATTGCGTAATTTTTATCACCGACAACCGTATTACGATCTGCTAATCCAACAGGTAGGTAGGGCCTGTTTTCAGAACTCACGCGCGGCACAACGATGGTTTGAACTTGACCTATGTTCATCTC
>DAIDMG010000246.1 GCA_027449105.1 Acidiphilium sp.
CAGTGAAAGCCCGCTCGCCTTGCGAGAAGCTCTTTTGTAGCAGGAGAAAAGTTCGCTCGGGTACTCATGCCGTATAACGTAGAGCTAACCGACGCTGCGCGGCTTTATCGCGCAGCGTCCAGCGACTGAAAGGAGCGAGGTTGAGCGCCGGGTTAGGCATTTTTTAGCCAACGTGAGACGACTGTGTTGGTTAGCTCAAGATGCCCGAAATCGAACGTAGCGAGCTGGTCATGTGCGACCAGTTTTACCTCTGCGATTTCTTCGTTCAACTTGATGTTCCCGTACGCTTCGACGGCGAAAGCAATAATAAGCTGATTAAACTCCGCGAAAGCAAAGTGACCTATGAATTTGCATTCGTGGCCCATAAGACCAAGTTCTTCTTCCGTTTCTCTAAGAATGGCGCTCTCTGGCGACTCGCCCTCCTCAAGAAACCCGGTGATAAAAGAGAACATATCTTGCGGCCAGGAGGCATTTCTTGCCAAGACGTACTGACCATTGCACCGAACTAAACCTGCGACAACAGGAATGGGATTGTTCCAGTGCACGAACTTACACTGCTGCGATGAACAAGCGAGCCGCATGTCTCCCTCCACCGGACGACTGACAAGATCACTTTGACAAAGCGGACAATATTTCATGGGCGAAGAGTAAATGCCTAACGTAGAGCTAACCGGCGTTGCGCGGCTTTATCGCGCAGCGTCCAGCGACCGAAGGGAGCGAGGTTGAGCGCCATGTTAGGGTGTGCGCCCCGTTGTGACCTGCTTGGAAAGCTTTGGCAGTACATAGATTGTGCGGAGAATGTTTTCAGCAATTTCGAGCGCGGCAACATGAACCGCCCCGGGTAT
>DAIDMG010000247.1 GCA_027449105.1 Acidiphilium sp.
AAAGACTGGCTTTACGGTTCGGGATTGTCGGGTAAAAATGTTCTTGCCTATGGCGAATTTCCCGATAGAGCCAATAACTATAATCCGGACAATCTTCTCCTTCCCCGGGGGGCCATTGTGGATGGCAACCTTGCGGAAGTTCATCCTGTCGATCTGCGAAATCCAGAGGAAATCAAGGAATATGTTGTCCATTCTTGGTACCGCTATCCCGATGAAACCAAGGGACTTCATCCCTGGGACGGTATCACCGATCCGCATTATGTCTTGGGAAAAAACGCCAAAGGGACTCCCACGAATATCCAGGAGCTCGATGAAGACGGGAAGTATTCCTACATTAAAGCTCCCCGCTGGAATGGGCATGCGATGGAAGTGGGCCCCCTTGCCCGCTGGGTTGTGGGTTATGCGTTGAAAAAACCGGAGTTCAAGGAACCCGTGGATGATCTTTTGGGAAAGCTCGGCCTTCCGGTTTCGGCACTCTTCTCCACCCTGGGAAGAACTGCCGCGCGAGGACTGGAGGCCTCATGGGCGGCCCATAAGATGCGATATTTTCATGACCGTCTGATGGCAAATATACGGGCGGGGGATACGTCGACCGCAAACACCGACAAGTGGGAGCCTTCAACCTGGCCTCGGGAATGCAAGGGTGTCGGCTTTGGGGAGGCTCCTCGTGGAGCGCTGGCGCATTGGATTCGGATCCGGGAAGAAAAAATCGACAACTATCAGGCCGTGGTTCCCACGACGTGGAATGCCTCTCCCCGTGATCCCAAGGGTCAGATCGGTGCCTATGAGGCGGCGCTCCTGAACACACCTCTCTCCAATCCGAAAGAGCCCCTTGAGATT
>DAIDMG010000248.1 GCA_027449105.1 Acidiphilium sp.
ATAGTGCCGCAATGCGTTCGAGCAGGCGAGGAGGACCAATATTCTGTCGTCCCTGTCTGGATTGGAGCGAGCGCCGATCGCACATTGCTGGCTCCGTGGGCGCCGCAATATGCCATGCGTGTTTTTCTCAGGACTGGATGCGCCGTATCAAAGGCACGCGTGCTGTGGCCATTACTCCGTCCGGGCACTTGGCGCTCAGCAAAGCATTCGGCGCAGACATCCCAGGATAGTTCTCGCACTTCAACCTTTCCGAAAAATTGCCATCGCCTGAAAGCTGCTCGTCGCACTGTGGAAATCCGTCACTGTCGGTGTTCTTATCGAGGGCGTGATCATGAAAGCCGCCCGAGGTTACCCACACAAACTAGCTGCCGATCAGCAAGGAGTGCTCACCAGGGAACTGTACGGCCCTCGCGGTCGAGATACCGAAGGCCCGGATGGCCGCGCTGTGCGAGAACGGTATCCACGATCTGAGGCACCGTATCCTCCAGGCTGAAAGGCGCGTCCGGCCCACCGAGGGCCGTGCGGATCCAACCCGGTGCCAACAGAAGCAGGGCGCGGAATCCGCCGGCATGGCGCGCGGCGAAGCTGCGCATGTATTGGTTCAGCGCCGCCTTGGAGCCGCGATACACCTCGTGTCCGCCTTTGGTGTTGTTGGCGATGCTGCCCTGTCCCGATGACATGATGCCGATCATGCCGGTCGGAGCTACGCAGTCCTGCAGGCTTTCGACCACCCGCATCGGACTGAGCGCGTTGGTGACCATCACGTCGACGAACTCCTCCGTCGAGACCTCCGCTATAGTCTCACTCTGATTGGCATTCGCGGTGCCGGAGTTC
>DAIDMG010000249.1 GCA_027449105.1 Acidiphilium sp.
GAAAGTGAGCCAGAGCGGTACGAAGATCATCCAGGCAGTGAAATTCATACGGCCGATGAAGGCGCCAGCCATAATAATTAGGGTGATCGCGGCAAAGACGAATTGGAAGTAGACCATGGTGGACATCGGAAAATTCGCCGAAGCCTTAGCTGCTGGGATGACTGCCTGATTCAACTCGTCGGCCATGCTGGCGATCGGGTGTGGAATGCCGACAAAAGGAAACAACTGGGCGCCAAAACCCATGTTGTAGGCCCAAAGCAACCAAGCGATCAGGACGGCAGCGAAGGCGTAGAATGCCATAAAGGCGGAGTTGATCGCCCATTTCTTCTTGACGATGCCGGCATACATCACGACAAGGCCGGGCACGCTTTGCAGGCCGACGACCGTTGCGGCGGTAAGCTGCCACGCATTGTCACCGGTGTTAAGCCAGGAGACGGACATGCAAAACCCTTCCATTTTTGAATTGGAAGCGCGCGCTGAAAATCAGTGCCACGAGCGCTCCGGACGTAGAGGATAGATTTGTCCCACACGACCCACGTGGCGGAGCGGCGAAAGCCGTCGACCGCCGCTTCGGTCAGATCTGGAGCAAGATCACGCCGCGCAAATACTGACCTCCATGTTTGGGTTCGACGAGAGCAGGCGAGTCAGTCGGGCCTGAGGCCTCACCTCATGCGACAAAGGGTGCAGCAAGTAGCATGCCAGAGGCGGCGGCTGGGCCGATTCGAGGGTTTTTGGGCGATAAAGCATAGCCTGATCGGCGCGAATTGCGGGCACATCGGCTTGTCGTTGCAAAATATATAGTCAAATAAAGATTATTTTATATCCAAAAGAAC
>DAIDMG010000250.1 GCA_027449105.1 Acidiphilium sp.
CTTGCTGGTACGATCAAGGCCCGCTGGATCTGCGAGCAGGCCCATCAACAGCTCAAGGAAGAACTTGGTCTAGACCACTTAGAAGGAAGATCATGGACCGGTCTGCATCGTCATACCCTGATGACCATGATCGCCTACGCCTTCCTCCAGGCCCGCAGGCTCCAGAAAGCCAAAGGGGAAAAAGAATCCCCAGCCCGCCGCCTCGAATTGCAGGGGGGCGTGATGAGCCCCGACGAGGTGGAGGCCTTCCTCGCTGTACCGTTCGCCGCCGAGGCGCTGCAGCTGCGACGATGGGACGACCAGGCGAAGGATCCCAAGGCGGTAACGCCGGATCTAGCGCATTACCAGCGCCTGATAACCACTGCGTTCGTGGTTCCGCCTTCAAAAGGAAAGTGAAAGCTGATTAAGTGACTTCATTCAGTCGGTAGTGGCAAGTTCTGAGGCAGTGAATCACGAATTCAACAACCTTCACAGGGTTAATGTGGGTATCCGGCTCAGTCGCAGATTGTAAAGACCTCACTTGCAGACGGGCGCAGAGCGTTGCAGGTCATCCGACACAACAGGATTGAATCGCCGATTGAGCCATGCCGTGGCATTCAATGGTTCAGCGAAGAAGAAGCCCTGCATTCGCATTCGCCCGCGCGCGCCCAGGAATGCAACATGTTCCGCGGTCTCCACGCCTTCGGCGACGACATCGAGGTCGAGACGGTGCGCCATCGCGAGGATCGCCTCGACGATCGCGACGGACGAGACATCCCAGGGCACCTGGGCAATGAAGCTGCGGTCGATCTTGAGTTCATGGATCGGCAGGTAGCGCAGGTAGTGCAGGCTCG
>DAIDMG010000251.1 GCA_027449105.1 Acidiphilium sp.
CACCGAGACCATACCGCTTGCCGAATCCATCGACGACTACATGGCGCGCGAGGTGTTGCCCCATGTGCCGGACGCCTGGGTGAACACCACCCTACGGGATGAGAAGGACGGGGGCATCGGCAAGGTCGGCTATGAAATCAACTTCAACCGCTATTTCTACGTCTACAAGCCGCCCCGGCCGCCGGAGGTCATTGCCGCGGAGATTCGGGAGATGGAGAAGCGCTTCCTCGAGCTCATGAAGGGGGTGGTGGGGTGAAGGCGCTGGCCGAGATTCTTAATCCCGATGTGCGCCAAGCGTTTGGGCGGTCTCGAAAACCGCTGTACCCGCAAGGGTACCGTGGGTTCAAATCCCACTCCCTCCGCCACCTGTTTAGTCGGCAGGGCGGGAGTTTTGGCCGTTGTGCTCACTGCGCTTTGTCAGCCACCGGCTTATACCCATTGCGTTGGCATGGACCCCGCTCAACGTAAGGAGTCGATCGCGAGCAGTTGGATCTAGATCTTTGAGATCGGGCACGAATGCCTCTTCTAGCGCCGTCTCTATCTCACGCCCATCCACCATGGCAGCTTCAGCAACCCTGCACCAGTCGCGCAGTAGATCCTTGCCTTCATCAAGAATGTCGACCGCATTCGCGAACCGCCCATAGTGGGCGAAGGCAAGATGCGATGGAGAACGCGATTTCATCGCCTCCAGACTCTGTGTTGCCAAGGCGAGATCGAAATCGGGGGGAGGAGTAGCGGGCCAGAGGATGCCGACCTCTGGTAATTTCACACCAACAGCATCTCCACAGAACATCGTCCCCGTCGGCTCATGCCAAAGCGATAGATGATGCTT
>DAIDMG010000252.1 GCA_027449105.1 Acidiphilium sp.
GCTTATAGATATCCATAATGGCTTCGGTAAGGACAACGCGATGCAAGGCAAAGATATCCGCGTCCTGCAGTTGAGTGACTTCCAGTAGGCGATAAATGACCTCGATACCCCGAGCGTGGCCGTAGACCTCCTGATGATCCCGCAGCGGCTTACCGGCGATCGTCAGACCCTCTTCCAGGACAAAAGCCGTGTCACCGAGCGTCAGCGTGTTCCCTTCAATGGCGGTGGACGCATGCGTCCACAGATTGCGGACCTGGGCCAGAAGAATGACCTTGATGTCCTCGTCGAGACCTGCGAAAAATGGTTGCGGCCGGTCTGTCGTCACTTTACGGTTTATCCTGTATAGGGAGCCTAAAAACTACACAACAGTATATCACGCTCCACCGACAAACTCGGAGATCCCGACGGGATCGCCCTGTCACAGAGGCCGCTCTCCAGGCCTCATATCGTCCCTGCAATCTCATCCAAAACATCCTGTCATGTATCGCGCAGCCTGACGGGAATCGCGAGCATCAAGTTCAGGTCTTGGCCAAAACTCTCGACCGCGTAACCGGCCTTGCAGGCCGTGGGAAATGCCCTGTCCGGACTCAGGCCGTAGTGGGCAGCCACCTTGACGCAGGAGAAAGGCCGATAGGCGCTGCTTGGCCTGTAGCTCCAGGGCCTTGATGTCTTCTCGGGCGCGGGTGAGGTCGCGCACCGCCTCTTGCTCGGGGCCTGGGACCCAGACCGCCGTGAGCTCACCGGCGCGATGCAAGCGGGCGAGCGATTCACTGTCCCGGCGATCGGTCTTTGCCCGATCGCCGGGCTTTGTGGGGATGAGCGAGGGGGC
>DAIDMG010000253.1 GCA_027449105.1 Acidiphilium sp.
GCCTGAGCAGGAGGGACCCGAGGGCGATATGGATCATGGCCTCGGAGACATCGATGCGGGTTTCGTAGTCGCGCACGAGGCGGCGCCATCTCGTCATCCAGCCGAAGGTGCGCTCGACCACCCAACGCCGTGGCAGGATTTGGAAGCCTGCCTCTTTATCGGTGCGCCGGACGACTTCGACGACGAAGTCGAGGAAGGCGGCCTTGTCCATGAGTTGGCCCCGGTCATAGGCGCCGTCGGCGAAAAAGTGCTTCAGCCACGGCCAGCGTTTGCGGATCGCATCGAGGATCATCTGGGCGCCTGCGGAATCGGAGATATCGGCGGTGGTCAGGTTGACCATCAAGAGCCGCCCATCGGTATCGACGGCGATATGGCGTTTGCGGCCCACGATCTTCTTCCCTGCGTCGTAGCCTCGCTGTTTGGCGCCCGGCGCCTTGACCGACTGGCTGTCCATGATGCCCGCCGTGGGGTTTGCTTCGCGACCGACACGCTCGCGATCCGCCATCAGGGCGATATCATGGATGGTGCGGAACAAGAGCTGGCGCAGGAAGCGGCGGAACCACCAATACACCGTCTGCCAGGGCGGAAAGTCGCTGGGCAGCATCTCCCAGCCGCAGCCGGTGCGAACCAGATAGCGGATCGCGTTCACCACCTCGCGCAGATCGGTCTTGCGCGGCCGGCCGCGTTGGCCCGGCGGCGGAAACAACGGCGCTATCACGGACCATTCCTCGTCGGTCATGTCCGTCGGGTAGCGTTTGAGCTTCTTTCTGATCTTGGCCAAGCGGCCACGCGTCCGTTCGTTCCACATAAACAGCGTGAATCACGAC
>DAIDMG010000254.1 GCA_027449105.1 Acidiphilium sp.
GCCGCGATCGAAGGGGCGCTGAAAAAAAACGAAGAGGTGCGGCTGATCGGCTTTGGCACCTTCGTCGTTGCGCAACGTAAGGCGACGACCGGTCACAATCCTCGCACCGGGGAGGCGATCAAGATCGAGGCATCGAACTCGGTGCGTTTCAAGCCTGGGAAAACCTTGAAAGACGCTGTGAACTGAGGCGGCGCGGTCGGGGGCGGTTAGCTCAGGGGTAGAGCGTCTCGTTTACACCGAGAGGGTCGGCGGTTAGAGCGCCGGCCTGTCACGCCGGAGGTCGCGGGTTCGAGCCCCGTCACTCGCGCCATCCCTCGCCCACCGGCCCGGCCGGCCGAAGCTGTTTTGGTCGTCGTTTTGTGACCAGGATTGGGCTGGCGGTGGTGAGGGGTTGGGCCTAGTCTCGGCTCGCTGCGGTGCAAAACTGGGTGATTCGTATGCCGGGTTTTTTGTTCAACTATCTGCCTATCGTCGTTTTTCTCGCCATTGCTGGGGTTATCTCGGTGGCGATGGTGGGCGGCTCGCTTTTGCTGGCCCGCCAAAAACCCTACGCGGAAAAATTGTCTCCTTATGAGTGTGGGTTCGATCCGTTCGACGATGCGCGGCGGCGCTTTGACGTGCGGTTTTACCTTGTCGCCATTTTGTTCATTATTTTCGACCTCGAAGTGGCGTTTTTGTTTCCGTGGGCGGTCAGCCTCGCGCGGATTGGCCTCTTTGGCCTTTTGTCGATGTTTGGCTTCCTTGGCGTGCTGACAGTCGGCTTCATCTATGAATGGCGTAAGGGCGCCCTCGATTGGGAATGACGGGTCAAGGAGAGCGGCGATG
>DAIDMG010000255.1 GCA_027449105.1 Acidiphilium sp.
CTACTACCGCCCCTATGGCCAGCTCTTCATGGTTAGGCGCGCCTATTTTTCTTACCAATGCCACGTCCAGCGGAGATTTTAATATCACCGCTATTTCATAAGCAACGGGAATTCCGCCTCTCAACAAACCTATGACTACGGTATTTCCGCCGCCGAATTTCTCCGCCGACAACTTTTCTCCAAGCAGTTTCCCCGCTTCCATCCTGTTTTTAAATATCATATAATTTCTTCGGATAATCTTTTTAACCGCCTCATTATTATAATATTCTTTATATTTTCATAATATCTATTTATAAGTATACCATTAATAAAAATATTGTTAAAAAAATTGACTAAAAAAATAAAAATAGTATATAATTGATAGGCATTAATATTTTGCCGCATTTTCAATAAATATTTTCGGGCTGTTAGCTCAATCGGTAGAGCAACTGACTCTTAATCAGTAGGTCCCCGGTTCGATCCCGGGACAGCCCACCAGTAAAATAAAGACTGCAATCATTTTCTTATTAAATACATAATAATAGTCAATATTATGCTTGCAATTATACTTAATCCCAATGGAAAATAAAAAGTAAAATTGCCTTTTTTAATTATTATATCTCCCGGAAACTTGCCTATAGGCAGTTTATGAAAAACAATAAATAATAAACCTAAAATTATCAATACTATTCCGGTTAATATAAGGAATCTGCCTAACCCATACATATATTTAACCTCTGAGCTTTTGAAATTAATTTGTTAAAATTTATACTTTTATATCCATAAGCGGCATAGAAAATATCCTGCCGTGCCCGTCTTTTAAAGAAGGGATGCTTGAAGCAA
>DAIDMG010000256.1 GCA_027449105.1 Acidiphilium sp.
CTGCCGCTGCCCGGCAACTCATCCCCTCATCAATCGCCGCCAAAAGCCGCCGACGAAGATCCATCGATAGTGGTTGGCCCATCCATGCCGGCCTCCTTCACCAGCACGGATTCTGAATCAGAAATCAACGCCAATGGGAATCCCCTCGCGATTCAGACCGGTCGCAAAACGCTCTAGGTGAGCGTGAGTATGATCTGGCTGCGGATTCCGGAGAATTCGCCCATGGATTCCGATTTTAGTTCGCCCACGATTCCGACGTTTATTCGCCCGGGGATTCCGAGATTTATTCGCCCGGGTAGCGGTCTCTGTGGCTGTTGATTTCGTTGCTCTCCTGTTCTCGTTGGGTCAAGCGGTTTTTGGGTTTTGTTTGCGGGTCTTGCGCAGGCTTTCGCCGGTGAGTTCGATGCGGTGGGCATTGTGGAGCAGACGGTCGAGAATGGCGTCGGCGTAGGTCGGATCGCCGATCAACTCATGCCAATGCGCTGGGGGAACCTGGCTGGTGATGATGGTGGCGCGGCGGCCGTAGCGATCCTCGACGATCTCGAGCAGGTCGTGACGGGCGCTGGCGTCAAGCGGTGCAAGGCCGAAGTCGTCGAGGATCAGCAGATTGACGGTGCCGAGAGTGCGGATCATCCGGCCGTGCCGCCCTTCGGCGCGGGCGAGTGCGAGTTCGGTGAAGAGTTTCGGCGCGCGCTGATAGAGCACGCTCCTGTCATCACGACATGCCTTGTGACCGAGGGCGCAGGCCAGCCAGGATTTTCCGACCCCTGTCGGCCCGCTCAGGACGAGATTGTCG
>DAIDMG010000257.1 GCA_027449105.1 Acidiphilium sp.
ATGTACTGGCCGAGGAGCGCGACGCGCTGGCGAGCCAGAACGACCGGCTGCGGCACCTGCTGATAAAACTGCAACGCCTGCAGTTCGGCCGGAAGTCGGAACGGCTGCCGGAGGAGCAGCTGCAACTCGGCCTCGAGGATCTGGAGACCGCGATCGCAGCGGGCGAGGCCAAGGCGGAGCAGCGCGATCCGGACCTGCGGCGTGCGCGGACCACGAAGCGCCGCGCCAACCGTGGCGCGTTGCCGGCGCACCTGCCACGGATCGGGGTGGTGCTGGAACCGCAGGACACTGCCTGCCAGGCCTGCGCGGGCGTCGTGGTGCAGACCCCGGCGCCGCCGCGGTTGATCGCGGGCGGCCTGCCCACCGAGGCGCTGGTCGCGCATGTTCTCGTGTCGCGCTACGCCGACCATCTGCCGCTGTATCGCCAGGCGCAGATCCTGGCACGCCAGGGTGTGGCGCTCGATCGCGCGACGCTGGCGTTCTGGGTGGGCTACGCGGCGGCCGAGTCGCCCCGGTGGTGCGCCGGCTGCGGGAGATCGTGTTGGCCTCGGCGCGGGTGTTCGCCGACGAGACCGTGGTGCCGGTGCTCGACCCCGGTCGTAGCCGAACCAAGCACGGCTACTTCTGGGCGGTCGCGCGCGACGACCGGCCCTGGGGCGGCACCGATCCGCCGGCGGTGGCCTATCGCTATGCCCCCGGCCGCGGGACGGAGCATACCCGCGCGCTGCTCGGCGGCTACCGCGGCATCCTGCAGTGCGGCGGCTACGCCGCCTACAAGAGCCTGGCCGACCCT
>DAIDMG010000258.1 GCA_027449105.1 Acidiphilium sp.
GGTTCTTGCCACCAAATACCGTATGGATCTTGACGATCTCGCGCTGAAAATCCAAGGCCTCGAGATAGTGCGCGGTGGCCATGAGGTTGGCCTCGGCCGGCAACTTGTAGGCCGGATTACCCCAATAGCCGTTCCGAAATGGTCCGAGCTGCCCCGAGTCCACGAAACGCCGCAATCGAGTCTGGACTTCGCGATAATAGCCGGGCGACGAATTGGGCCACGGGGAGATGCTCTGCGCGAGCGCGCTCGTAGCCTTTGGATCCGCCTTCAGGGCATCGATGACGTCCACCCAGTCAAGGGCATGCAGATGGTAAAAATGGACAAGATGGTCCTGCGTCCACAGCGTGAGCTGCATCATGTTACGGATGATATTCGCGTTCTCGGGGATCTCTATGCCCAGACTGTCCTCCACGGCGCGCACCGAAGTCAGGGCATGGGTCCCGGTACATACGCCGCACACCCGCTCCGTGAAGGCCCAGGCATCGCGCGGATCCCGCCCCTTCAGGATGACTTCGAGCCCGCGCCACATCGTGCCGGAGGATACGGCGTTGCGGATGACCTTGTCCTGATCGATATTGACCTCGCATCGCAGATGCCCCTCGATGCGTGTGACGGGATCGACGACTAGGCGCCGGCCGCTGTTATCCAATACGAAACCGTTCGGCGTCGTCACCCTGGTCATGGCTTGTCTCCCTTGTCTTTCTGATCGTGTGTCGCGTGGTCGTTACGCTTGGAATGACCGAAGAGCCGTTTTACAGCGCTCGCCCCGGCATGGGCGGCAGCGGCCCCT
>DAIDMG010000259.1 GCA_027449105.1 Acidiphilium sp.
CCCGGCGCGACGTTGGCGAAGATATGGCCGGTGATTTCTTCGGTTGTGGTGCCATCCAGAACAACCGCTTTCACATGGCCGTCACGCTCGCGCATGCCAAGAACGCCGGTTTTGCCAACCGTGCCGCGTCCTTTCTTGAACTTCTTCGATTCGTGCTTGTTGGCCTCTTTGCCGCCGATGTAGGTTTCGTCGGCTTCAACAATCCCCGACAGGAAACCGCCATCGCTGCCTGCTCCGCCGCCGCAGGCTTCGCGCAGCCGTTGGAGCATGAACCACGCGGTCTTTTGCGTCACGCCGATTTCCTTGGAGAGTTGGAGTGACGACACGCCCTTGCGCGACGTGACCAGCAGGTAGATTGCGTACAGCCACTTATCGAGGGGCACATGGGAACGCTCGAAAATCGTCCCGGTGCGCACGGTGAAGTCCTCCTTGCAGGAGAGACAGCGAAAATAGCCCTCGATCTTGCGGGTTTGGATGCGCTCAACGCTGCCACAATGCGGGCAGATGGGCTTGCCGTGCCAGCGACGTTCCTCGATATGCAAGCGAGCAGCGCGTTCATCGGGGAACTTCTTGAGGAATTCGTAGGCGCTGATGGTTACGTTCTTGGTCATCTCGCTTATCCGCATCGAGTCACGATAATCGTAGATTACTCCCTTTACGCCAGGGTGTAAAGTATATAATTCCCTTTATTTTGGCGTTAAGGTGGACTCTTGGCGCTCGTCATCTGTGAGGGGCCGTTGTATCGGGCTCCTCGCTGGATCCGGATACTCCCGCACCCGCAAATCCT
>DAIDMG010000260.1 GCA_027449105.1 Acidiphilium sp.
GAACTCGCGAACAAACCAGATACACCCGCGCCACACAGCGCGGCTTTTGACGTTCCGGCAGCACACCGCCGCCCCAGCCCGCGCCTCCACGCAATCCGACCCGTCAGCACAATCTTCGGCAGAGAGCGGGGATCGTCGCCATCAGGCGGTGACACGTCGACGCGCTCGATCAGCGCGCGAACCGCTTCCAGCGCCGCGGTGCCGCCATCCTCGCGGGTGAGGGCGGCGTGAAGGTCGGTCACCCGCTCGCGATAGGTCTGCGCCAGGTTCGGATGCAGCAACGGTAGCGAAATCCCGGCGGTCTCGATGAGCCGGCTCAGCTCCGCCTTCCGAGCCTCCAGCGTGTCGAGTTTCTGCTGCAGCCCCGGTGCCCGCATCCCCTCCGCAATCGCATCGATCAGGCCGTCCAGCTTGCGGGTGACACTCTCCAGTTCGCGCTTATGCGACGCGAGGGCGGCTGAGCGTTCGGAATTGAGCCGGTTGTATTCGGCTGTGTATTCCGTCACGAACTCGGCGACGTGCTCGGGCTGCATCAGCTGGTGGCGCAGTGCGTCGAGGATCAGGATCTCGAGCTCGCTCCGCCGGATGCCGCGCCGGTTGTCGCATGTGCCCTGCTTCCGTGCCGCGGTGCAGGAGAGATATTCCTGGCCGACGGCGCCGAAGCCGTAAGCGCAGTCTGAATGACGGTCTTGCTTTGGCGAGCGAGCGCTACGCGGCGGCTGGTAGAGCGGCCTGAGTTTTCCAGGCCCAAGGCAGCAGGGTGTCGATTTCGTTGGCCTTGGTAT
>DAIDMG010000261.1:0-431 GCA_027449105.1 Acidiphilium sp.
GCCGTTCGGCATTGCGCCGTTCACCTGGCTTCCAGGCCCGATCTGGTTCATTTTGAAGATCTTGCTTTGTATGTTCGTCTTCATTTGGGTGCGCGGTACATTTCCGCGCTATCGATACGATCAGCTGATGCGCCTCGGCTGGAAGGTCTTCCTACCACTATCGTTATTTTGGCTGATTTTGACAGCTGGCTTCCTTATGGCAACCGGCTTGCTGCCGCAAGGAGCGGCGTGATGCGGGGCGCGTTTCGTGTCCTTTTCTGGCGCGAGGGAGAGCGTTGATACTATGGCGCTATTGCAAAGAACTATGCGCGGCCTGCTGCTCACGGATGTGTTCTATGGGCTGGCTTTAACTCTGCGATATTTTTTCAAACCGAAGGCAACGCTCAATTACCCTTATGAGAAAAATCCGATTAGTCCACGCTTCAAGGGCG
>DAIDMG010000261.1:441-782 GCA_027449105.1 Acidiphilium sp.
TCACGATCGAAGCCGAGCCACGTGCTGATGGCTCCCGGCGCACGACGCGCTATGACATCGATATGACGAAATGTATCTATTGCGGGCTTTGTGAAGAGGCTTGCCCGGTGGATGCTATCGTCGAGGGGCCGAATTTCGAGTTTGCGACCGAGACGCGGGAAGAGTTGATGTATAACAAAGATCGGCTGCTAGCGAACGGCGATCGCTGGGAGGCTGAGATTGCCAAACGGCTTGAACTCGATGCGCGCTATCGTTGAGCGAGCCCAAGATGCCGGGCGGAGGGCGTTTCTAGCATGATCACGATGATCGCTTTTTATCTCTTTGCCGCGATCCTGATCGCT
>DAIDMG010000262.1 GCA_027449105.1 Acidiphilium sp.
TTATATCTATTAATAATGTAACGAAAGAAAAGCTGTTGGACACCATTTCCAATCTTTTATCTGATAATCCAATACCGGCTGAATCGCTGGTTACTACTGTGATGAATAAGCAACAAGAAAAATGGGACGGGTTGCTTCCGGATGAATTGCTTTGTCGCAATTATGCGTCACTAAATTTGAATATTCATGAGGCATACCGCACAATTCAGAGTAGTACTTTTTGAGAAAAGTTAGTTGGGAAAATGTAGATTGAAGAGATATTTCTTTGCTTCTATGAAATCAGTCACAACCTCCACCAGAGGTGTGTTGTGGATCGCCTCTATCAGGCCATTCCCGGATCGGGTTAATTAGGCCATTCCCGGATCGGGGTCATCCGACCTTGCGTGCGACAACAGCTCCGCATGACAGATAAAACGCAGCCCCCCCCATCGAAGGAGGTTCGCATGGCCACCAAAGCCTTAAGGTCTTGTAAGACAATAAAGTTATCTCTTTCGTGATTTTGAGAATTTTCATAAAGGGGTCCCCTCAGAATTCGGAATTTAAAGCACGTTAAGCTCCGTCTGGCGCCAGCAAGCACCTGTGTTTGCTGGCTGTAGCATTTGGCTTTCCTGGCAACAGCCGTTACGGGGCATCTCGGTTCCAACATCACAGCTTTCACCGCGCTACAGCGACCGAAAACGATGTACGAATGGTGGCACGTGTCCAGAATGCTGTTTTCATTACATTCGTACACGGTTCTAGCACCCATCCGAAATTGAGCCGTTTCGGACAGTT
>DAIDMG010000263.1 GCA_027449105.1 Acidiphilium sp.
TTCAAATCACCTAAACAAACGATACAGTATCCACTCCATTTACTTTTTTCATTTCCATCAAAATTTCAGACTCAAGCGGCCTCTCAGTAACAATTGTGGCAATTGGATCTTCACTTATTATTGGATCGTTGACTATTACCTGTCGGATTCCAATTCCCCTATCCGCAATTATTTTTACGATGTCTCTGATTATTCCAGGTTTGGAAGGGTCCTCTGCCCTTATCTCGATCACGCCAAGATTCAGTAGTTTCGAACTAGCGCTACTCATGTCAGCAATCGGTCTTAACTTCCTGAAGAAACTTAACAGGTCTTTATTTTCTGAAATTTTCTTGATAACCTGAACTACAACCCTCTTGTCAACCTCAATTGCCTCAGAAATGGAACTTGGTCTTACTTCAACATTCCCCGAATAGATTGAATATTCCATATCATACTTTTCCTTTACGGAAAAACCGTATCGTATCAGGTATTTTATTATCTTCATTTGAGAAGGGTATCGACCAAACGAGTCATTTATAAGGTCCCACACTGAATCCACCTCAGGTTCCATCGATTATTCCGTCCTCAGTTACCTGAATAACGGCTTCGCCCTCTGGAAGATATGGGGAATCAATCAGCCTTGCTATCCTTTTGCCCGCTTTTCCTTTCCTCAGATATATTCTAAATGTTGCGGTATGCCCTACTATGTTTCCTCCCACTGGAGCCGTAGGATCGCCAAAGAAGACATCAGGCCGAGCAGCTACCTGGTTTGTTACTGCAATTACCGCGTTCAT
>DAIDMG010000264.1 GCA_027449105.1 Acidiphilium sp.
GGATGATCGTCGAGAAATTCCTCTATCATTTGCCTCTATACCGCCTGCATCAGCGCTTGCAGGATATGGGTTTTACCTTAAGCCGGGTCTGGCTGACCCAACTGATGCAACGGATCGTGAGCCTCCTGGAACCCATCTACAACGCCCAGTTCGACTCCATCCGCGCTTCCCGGGTCAAGGCCATGGATGAAACCCCCATCAAAGCCGGTCTGCAAGGACCGGGGAAGATGAAGCAGGGCTATTTCTGGCCGGTCTATGGCGAGCGGGACGAGATCTGCTTCCCGTATTGCGAGAGCCGCCGGGCAGAACATGTGGATCAGCTCCTGGGACTGACGGCACCACCCGGTGCCGTGCTGATCACCGATGGTTATGCGGCCTACAGCCGCTACGAGAAGAAAACGGAAGGGCTGACCCATGCCCAGTGCTGGGCGCATACCCGCCGTGAATTCTTCGAGAGCCAGGACGCCGATCCGCAGCGGGCGGCCATGGCATTGGAGATGATCGGCAACATCTATGCGGTGGAAGCCGAGATTCGGGATCGGGGACTGAAGGGGGCCAAAAAGCAGGATGTCCGGCTGACCAAAGCCAAGCCTCTGGTGGAAGCATTCTTCACCTGGGTGGCCGACACGGCCGCCGATACCGGATTACTGCCCAGCAATCCCATGAGCAAAGCCTTGGCCTATGCCCACAAACGCCGGGCGGGGCTGGAGGTCTTCCTGAGCGATGCCGATGTGCCCATCGACACCAACCATCTGGAAAGAGGCTTGCGGGT
>DAIDMG010000265.1 GCA_027449105.1 Acidiphilium sp.
GAAGGCACGTGAGAGCTGCTTGGCTGGCTGATCTTCCGGCTTCGCCGCGCCCAACAGGGGCGGAAGGAACGGCACGAAGCATTCCGCTAGGATTTTTTTCAGGATGGTCATGTACTGCTGTTCAAGGGCCGCCATCACACCAACTCCCATTCAACGGTAAACAGCGTGCAATCTTCGACCTGCTGCTGGAGCTGCGCTTCCAACTGGCTGATGAGGTCGTTGCGCTGCGCTTCGACTTCGTCCTGCCGATTGAATAGCGGGCCTTCGAGCATGATGCGCGGATCGGGCTTGGGGTGCTTGTCCTTGCCGATCCAGGTGAGTTCGAGCTTTTGTTTGCTCATTTTTGGAGCTTCGCTTTGGTCGCACCCAGTTGCCGGATAGCACCCCAGCCCAGCAGCGAACGCATCTGGGTGATGGCAATGGCATTCAACTGCGTCAGGCGCGCGGGTGCAGCCATGCCCTGATGAATGAGCACAGCGTTAAGACTTTCGAGATTGGAAAGTACGACCAGTTGCTCCAATGTGGAGCTGTCGCGCATATTACCCGGCTGCTCCGGGTTAGCCTGCCGCCATTGCGCGGCAGTCAGACCAAACAGCGCGACATTGAGCAGGTCGGCTTCGCTTGCATATACCGTGCCCGCCTGCAGCTTGCTCAGACGCGGCGGGATCAGGTGTTCCTTGATGGCATCGGTGTGAATCTTGTAGTTGACCTTGGACAGAGTCCGCTGAAAGCTCCACTCCAGCGCTGTGCTTCGCGCTTCTTCG
>DAIDMG010000266.1 GCA_027449105.1 Acidiphilium sp.
GAAAAGGACGCCGCTACCGCACATCCGACCTTGGCAACGATAAAAGGTGACATCATCCGCGTTGGGAAAGCAGAAATGCGATTAGGATGGGAAATGGTTCCTTACCATCTCCAAGGCTATGCATTGCTCAATCCCGCACAAAAAGCCACCTACACCCAATTGGCTGCCAAGACTTGGGCACAGCATCACAGAACACCTGACAAGTGAGCGGGCGGAGGGACGATAATCGCTCAGAAGTCTCCCGCGAGTTTTCGGCTATCTCGCAATTTTGAGATGACGTAAGGAGAAAGGAGAAAATCGCGGGAAAGGCTCAATCTGTAAAACTTCCTGGGTTCCTCGACGTTTTAAGTGGCTAGCCTGAGATCCTGTTTACGAGTGCTGGAGCGTATCTACATCGGCCGTCGCTTCAAGAACGACACCGAGCGGCTGGAAAAGCTGTTCGATCTCTACACCAAGATGACCGCTGCGGCTGCACCGGCCAAGGGCAGCAAGCGCAAGGCGGGTGCGAAACACCCAGAGTCAACGCTTGGGCTGTGAAATTGCCTGGCATCCCGGGCTGGAGTCAGGTATTCTTACCAAATACGCATCGATTCCACAGGAGTGCGAACCATGACCGCTACAGCCACCTTGTCGAGCAAGTTCCAGATTTCCATCCCCAAGGCCGTGCGCGAAGAGCAGCACTGGGAGGCAGGGCAGGAGTTCGTGTTCATTCCCAAGGGCAAGGGTGTGCTGGTGATGCCTGTGCCCGAGATGGCGCAGTTGG
>DAIDMG010000267.1 GCA_027449105.1 Acidiphilium sp.
CCAATGAGACTGGATCTACGACTCAAACAATAAATCTTAATTGCACAACTTGGTTTGAAGTCGATAAGAAAACTCAAAAAATAATAAATGTTGCATTTAAAGGAAATCTCTGTATGGCTGGTGGTTTAGGCGGCGATCATCCCGAGCCCCCTCCAAGACAAACAAATAAGAATGGCCAATGAAAACTTTAGAATAGAAATAATAAGTTAGAAGTTTGACGTTCGAAGTGAGCGAAAGTATTTGCCTGTCAAACTCCGGCGATGAAGTTCCTTGGATGAGCTTTTCTGGCAAGCACAATTTCTACAGTGTCAAAATTGGATTATCTGACGGTTCAACAGAAAGCTTCAGTCATCGTGCGCTTTGTCGCCGGTCTCAGGCTATACAGGAACAGAGATAGGTCACCAGATCGCAGACGCGGCAGGAGTAGCCCCATTCGTTGTCGTACCAGGCCAGGGTCTTGACCATCCGATCCTTGACCACCCGGGTGGAGAGGCCGTCGACGATGGCGGAATGGGGGTTCCCCCGATAGTCGATCGAGACGAGGGGCACGTTCGAATAGGCCAGGATTCCCTTGAGCGGACCGTTGGCCGCCTCCTCCAGAACCCGGTTCACTTCCGAAACGGTCGTCGGGACCCGGACCTCGCAGGTCAGGTCGTTGAGGGAGACGTCCGGAGTCGGCACCCGAATGGAGGTGCCGTCGAGCCGGCCTTCCATCTCCGGAATGACGAGCCCGATCGCCCGGGCCGCCCCCGTTGTGG
>DAIDMG010000268.1 GCA_027449105.1 Acidiphilium sp.
CACCTGACAGTCCTCCCGCAGACGGCTTACCTGCTCCCGGACGGGCTTTGGGTAAGCTCTCCATCCATTGGCGACAGAGCCTCTCGCGCTCATTCACTGGGAAACACCAGAGCCGATTCCTCCCACGGCAGCCCGGCCGAAGCTTGCTTCCACGGAGGTCGAAGCCATGGAGCTATGCCAGCGCGTGGTGGATCACCGATGAAAATCGGTTTCCGCGCGCTTACCTCTCGCTTACCCGCCACTCTGGCGAAGGTCAGGTAAGCAAAAAGCGTCCCGAAGGACGCCTGTTATCCGCTTGAAATCTCTAAGATATTTTGGAGCGGGCGAAGGGATTCGAACCCTCGACCCCAACCTTGGCAAGGTTGTGCTCTACCCCTGAGCTACGCCCGCATTGTTAGCGAGCGCTTCTAAGAGACATTGGTGAAAATGGCAAGAGCATAGAGATATGGTCTGGAAAATTGGGGATGTCCCGGCCTCTGTTGAAATTTCCAGGCGGCGTTGCCCACCTTGAGCCGGTAGGCTCGGGGTATCGAATCCACAAGAGGAGAGCAATGCCATGGACAAGAGTAGAGAAACTGCCGACGGGACGCCAGAGACTTCGGTTGCCGAGGCCTGGCAGCAGGTCGGAGCAAGCTTCGAACGGTTCTGCCTGACCGCCGGGCTGAGCGCGCTGGGCCGGGATGATGGAGCAGGACGCGATCGCGTTGTACGGCCCACGCTACGGCCACAAGGACGGCAAGGCCGGTCACCGCT
>DAIDMG010000269.1 GCA_027449105.1 Acidiphilium sp.
AGGTGTTTTTTCCGATTGCCCCCAGTCCGGCACGCCGCGCCAGGGATTTTTCGAGAAGAGCCCCATGATCGACCTTGATGAGGGGAGTCTCCCCGGAGGGAAGGAAGGGGGTAATTGCTGTGATTCCAGCCATATCAGCCACCTACTGGAAGTTTGATTAGAATTAGGCTATCATACTCCTCGACCAAGCAAATTCCAAGCATTTGAAAGCAGGTCGGCGAGTAGGTCTGGGATACAGACGGCGGATACGATCCTACTTATCTATTTGAATTATCCTATAAAATCGTGCTATGGCGGGCCATCGGATACCCTGGCGTAGACCCTTCGGGCACCTTGCCAAGGTTGGGGTCGAGGGTTCGAATCCCTTCGCCAGCTCCAAGTTTTCCCTAGGACAATCAGAGCGTTACGAGGGGTCCGCCGCGAGGCGGCCCTTCGCTTTTGATGCTTACATTTCTTGGTCTGAAAAAATGTAAGCATTATGTAAGCAGTTGAGGGAAAACGCGGGGCGGTTCCAGCGTGTTCGGGCGGGCGTCCTCGCCCTGTCGTGCTCCCAACTGCCTGCCCCTGTGGGCGCAGCGTCATGCTGGCAGCCTTGAATTAGCCCCACGCGCTATTAAGATATATAGCGATATGCTTTAATAGCAGCAAAGCTAATTAAAGGATCCCGGAATGCCTTCGTCGTTTAAAGCTAAAATTAAAACTCCGGCGCCGTATTTTTTTATTAACGGCATAATTTTAGAGAGTTTCTTTTC
>DAIDMG010000270.1 GCA_027449105.1 Acidiphilium sp.
CGACGATCCGGTTGAAGACGGACTTCTTGGCCGGCAGGAACCGGCGCGGTTCGGTGCGGAAGGGTCGCGTATCGCGCAGGCGGATGTAGCCATCGATCCGGGAGCACCCGCCCTCGTAGATAGTCAGGGCGTTGATCGCTGCTCGGAAGTGATCGAAGAGCGTTTTGGCGACTTCCGGTTCGCTCAAATTGCGAAGGATCACAGGATCCTCAAGGTCGACTTCATGCGTGAACAGGTGCTCGCGCATGAACGTCTTGACCTTGGGGTAGAGCTGGTCGTAGCCGCCGACCAGGTGCAGGTCCTTCAGGAGCTGGCGGGTGAAGAACGCGACGACCGAGCGGTAGTCCCCGGGGCCTGAGCCCTCGAGGGTGAGCGTGTGATCCACCTCGGAATCGAGCATCTTCTTGAAGACAATCTCACGCGTTTCCTCGGGCGAGAATGGCTTCACCGGAAGCTTCGTGTTGCCGAAGTGCTCGGGCTGGAGCTCCGAGAGATCCTTGAACTCGCGGTTGTAGCGGCGCGTGAGGCGCGGGACGCTGATATCGAGCTCGTCGATATTCTTCTCAGGCGAGTTGGCCTCCACTTCGACGACGACCGAATCCTGCCGCTCCCGGCCGCCGGCGCCGCCCATCGGCACGCGGTCAAAGGTCACGCCCTCGCTCTGGATCGACTCAACGAACTCCATGAATAGCGGCGTGCCCATGACGGAGCAGAAGGCTCTCTTGTCCTCACGGGTCCTGATCATCGGAGCT
>DAIDMG010000271.1 GCA_027449105.1 Acidiphilium sp.
GGCCAGCCGAGCGGACTCCCGTTGCACGCGCCACAGCCGGCCTGCATCCCGGCACGCCCATCGTCCCGCTCACCAAAGTGGCCCGGCAGGACCAGATGACCGTGTTTTCCGGCGGCGGACGGCAATGGTACAATATCCACACCGACATCGAGGTCGCGCAGAAAGCAGGCTTCAGGGACACGCTGGCCCAAGGCATGATGGAAACCTGCTGGGTCGCCGAGATGCTGGAGAATTTCGCCGGGCCTGACTGGCACAACTCCGGCTGGTGCAAGATGGCCTACCTCAAGCCGGTGTTCCGCGGCGACGAGGTCACCTGCCGTGCCATCATCACGGCGGTCGAGCCGGCGGATAGCGGAACGAAATTCCATTTCGAGGTCTGGCTGGAAAACACCCGTGGCGAAATAACCGCCGCCGGCTGGGCAAGCTGCTTCACGCGGTGGCCCTGATCGTGGTCGAGTAGCTCGGCCATTCGGCTCCGCCCTCACAGATCCGGGCAGGCGGCTTTCCCGCACCCGGCTCTTCCTGGAAGTCACCCGCATTGAGCCGCTCGTAGTGTCCAGGGAGGACGCCTGCCGCGTCGCGCTGAGATAAGCCCGGTGAAACGCCGCTCCACTCGCCATCGAGCGCATCGCAAAAACCTGCACCTTGGTGCGCTCGCCATGTGTGGACGGATGTGGACGGCCCGTTGGGTTCAAGGAGGGATTTGCAAAATCGTAAGCTTCCGCGGAAGGCCGCCTGT
>DAIDMG010000272.1 GCA_027449105.1 Acidiphilium sp.
GATGTCCTTCTCAGACAGGGTGTTCTGGAAAAGGACGCGGACAATCCTCCGATATTCATTTTTCATCATTCCCTCTTGCGGGAAGCGCTTCTCTCTTCTCTTCCCGCCCCCTTTCTCCGGAAGACCCATGCCCGGATCGCGTCGACGCTCCGGTCCCATTTCCGGGAATGGGTTGATCGGGAGCCCGAATTTCTGGCGGGGCATCTCGCCCGCTCCGGTGCATGCGACGAAGCGATCTCAACCTGGATCATGGCTTCGGAAAACGCCTCTGCGCGGGGCTTTCCCGAACACGCCCGGGAACATCTCGAATATGCGCTGAGACTCGTCCCCGAGATTTCCGATCCGTCCCGAAGACAGGAGCGGGAGCAGGAGATCCTGACCGCCCTCGCCCAGGCGTCCTGGTTCACACACGGCGTCGGTTCGGATTACGTCCGGGATCTCTTAAGACAACGGGATGCCGTCCTCGAGACCTTGCACGTGTCCACAAAAACGTTTCCGGTTTTCTACAGCCTATGGGCGACAACCAACGCCCGGTCCGGCCCCCTGGAATCCAGACCGATCCTTCAGCTCCTTGAAAAGGCCCTTCAGCTTCCGGATCTCTCTCCTGCGGACACCTGCCAGACCCTGTTCGCCCTGGGCGAGGATGCCCTCTGGCGCGGAGAACTGAACACCGCCGGACAATTCTTCGAGGATGCCCTCTCCCGGCAAAAGGCATCCGATACTCCGCCCTCTTTTTTGA
>DAIDMG010000273.1 GCA_027449105.1 Acidiphilium sp.
CATTTTTTCGTTGGCCCTGTGAACCAAAGCTCCCAATCTGCACCCGTGATCTTTTCCTTTGGGCGGGTAAATGAGTCGATAAAGTACGCCCCCTTCGAGGCCTTCTTCAACTCAAGAACAAAGAAATCCGTAATGGACTCTTCACCAATCTTTGAGTTATACCGACGTGCATTTCGGAGTGTGGACCAAATCCAAGAGGCTTTCTTCTGGGAGATTTTGCAAAGCGTCATTATTGGATACCGATATAACGTAGAGCTAACTGGCGCTGCGCGGCTTTATCGCGCAGCGCCCAGCGACCGAAGTTGAGCGCCATGTTAGATTTACAACCCAATTTCGCGCTCGATGATTTTTTTCTTTTTCTCATACAGCCCCTCTAAAAACTTGTCGTACTCTAAACTGTTGTGTGGGCCAAATATATCCCCCAAAGTTCGCATGTCCCCGAAAAATCGGCCTTTCCTTGACTTGTTCCTTGGCTGATTTATATCTAGAACTTTTAGTTGATCCAAGTGTTTGTAAAGTTCGAAGCTCTTTTGGGTCGAGTATCCAGTTTCCAGGCGCTTGTTAATTAGCTCCTGTAAGTCTTCATAGTTGGCCTCCTCCGTGTTAGTGCCCTTTCTGATATAAACGGCATTTCGTCTTATTCCATCCCCTTCCTTCTTCGGTAGCAGAGGAACAATTTTTGGGTTGTATTCAACTAGCATAACCTGAAATGACTTTCCTCGTATCTTTTCATATTCA
>DAIDMG010000274.1 GCA_027449105.1 Acidiphilium sp.
GTTATAGTAGCCGTTGGGCTTCCTGTACCACATTTTCCACGGTGAATCCCAGATGGCGGAAATTTCCTGGATGATGGTGCACTGGCGCCGAAGCGGCTCAGGCCTATGGTGGCGCCCTCTCCCACCCATTCGCACTACCCGGGGTCCCCTCAGAAAACGGAAAAAATCGTACGTTAGTGCGGTAGATCGCAAGTTGGCACGGTGAAGGCCGACGAGAACGCAGATTCCTGTTGCCAATCGTTTTCATTCTGCAATTAGATTTTGCAACGTTGGAGACCAGCAAAAGCGGGGGTTCATCAACTATCGCGTAAACCTTCCTTTGTGCGGGGCCGCTGACAGAGCATTACCGCTGGCTATTCACCAGTGAACCGCCACAAAAACACCTGACCCCCATTGTTTACTGACTTTCAGGAAGATTACCGTACGATTTTTTCCGTTTTCTGAGGGGACCCCTACCCCAGGGATGCCGCAGCCTCTACGGCGAGCCGGACTTTGATATTCCGTGGGAGCACCGTATCCCGGTAAGCGGCCGGCTGGGCGCGGAACATCTCCCAGCTGGGCATGCTCTTCCGCCCACTGCGCCTTGAGGCGTCCCAATGCCGCAGGGGAAAGTCCCCTGGCCTCTTCGCCCAGGAGGATAAAAAGCGCCCCCTGCATGTGGCCAGAAGATACCCTATGCAGATACGGCCAGGGGACTGTGGCTGCCACCGTCCGCGATTTACGCACATACGGTGGCATC
>DAIDMG010000275.1:0-280 GCA_027449105.1 Acidiphilium sp.
CTTCCAGCGTGCCGAACTCGGTCTTCAGCGTGGAAAGAATGGACGCGACATCCCGTTCATGGCGCAGCAGCTCGGGCGCGGCGTCGAGCGCGCGCGCCAGCTTGGAGAGAGATTCCGCCTGTGGCGGACGAAGAGACAGACGACCGGTGACGGCGTGCAGGGCGCGGTTGTTCATTATTCGTTCTCCCCGCTGTTCTGTTCAAACAGACCGCCTTGCCCAGCAGCCACTTTCCTGGTCGTGGATTTCTTGATGGCCTCGGCGGCTGTCACAGGTTCCATT
>DAIDMG010000275.1:295-736 GCA_027449105.1 Acidiphilium sp.
GGCGAGCACCATCTTCGGAATCTTCTTCAGTGTCAGGTTCGGCCAGCGTTCCGCCACCTTCGCGGCGGTCACACCGCGAAAGGCCGAGCAGCACACCAACAGACTTTGCTCGGCCCCGACTTCTTCGGAGAGCGCCTGCAACTGGTCGGCAGACAGGTTCTGCGTGGTGACGTAGATAAAATCCCGCTCGCTGGAATGCCCGTGCTGCCACCAATGCACTTCAGACGGCGCGTAGGTGAACCCCTCCAGCTTGGCCAAGGCTTCCGCCAGCATCGCCGCGTTGTAGGCCGGGTTGATGATGGGGTTGCCCCAGCGGTCGTTGACGATCAACGTGGGCGCAAGCCGGTAGTAGCGAAAGCCTCCACCGCCTTTCCAACCCACGGCCTGGGTGATTCCGCCTGGGTCTTCGCCGTCGATGACTTTTTTCAGGCGCGGGATGAT
>DAIDMG010000276.1 GCA_027449105.1 Acidiphilium sp.
AGGGACAGGCTTGCCAGACAACGGACGGCGCAGTCTTCCCCATAGATTGTCAAAAAGGAGGGCGGGTCGTCAGACGCCCTCTGCCGGGAGAGGGGCTCTTCGAAGAGTTGTCCGGCGGTTTTCAGGTCTCCGCGCCAGAGGGCGTCCTCGCCCAGGGCGAACAGAGTCTGGCAGGAGTCCGCAGGAGAGAGATCCGGCAGCTGGAGGGCCTTTTCCAGCTTCTGAAGGAACGGTCTGGATTCCAGGGGGCCAGACCGGGCGTTGGTGGTCGCCCACAGGCTGTAGAAAACCGGAAATGTTTTTGCGGAAACGTGCAGAGTATCGATCATCTCGTCCCGTTGTGCGCAAAGGTTATGGACGTAGTCCGAGCCGACGCCGTGCGTGAACCAGGACGCCTGGGCGAGGGCGGTCAGGATCTCCTGCGCCCGGTCCTGTCTTTGAGACGGATCCGGAATCCCGGGGACAAGTTTCAGAGCCTGTTCGAGATGGTCCCGGGCGTGTTCGGGAAACCCCTGTGCAGAGGCTTTTTCCGAAGCTTTGATCCAGGTTGTGATCGCTTCGTTGCATTCACCGGACCGGGCGAGATGCCCTGCCAGAAATTCGGGTTCCCGATCGACCCATTCCCTGAAGCGGGAGCGGAGGGTCGAGGCGATCCGGGCATGGGTCCTCCGGAGAAAGGGGGCGGGAAGAGAGGAAAGAAGCGCTTCCCGCAAGAGGGAATGGTGAAAGATGAAT
>DAIDMG010000277.1 GCA_027449105.1 Acidiphilium sp.
GGCCTTGATCAAGGCTGGACTCCCGGAGCAGGATGCCTATCGGCTTGCGCACGCGTCCGGGTGCAGTATCGCCGTCCTGCGGCGCCTCATGCAGGCGGCGCCTGGCATGCGTTCCAGCTGGGCTGTCCAGGCGCCACCTGAACTTATCGCCGCCATGTTCGCAGGCGCCTGGGTCGATAACAATCCGCGTGACCGCAAGCATGTCAGCGATCTGGCCGGATGCGCCTACGAGCAGTTGGAATCCGTGCTCGCACCGCTTGCTTCCGGCCGTGATAGCCCCATCGTACGCTTGGGCAATGTCTGGAAAGTCGTCTCATTACGCGATCTCTGGACCCAGGTCGGCGCGCAGGTCACCCCCAGCCAATTTGTGCGCTTCGAGGGGGTTTACCATGATGTGCTCGGCGCCATCAATCCCCGCTACACTAGACGCCCCAAAAGCAAGTACTACGAGGAGGCGGGAGAGTTCGGTGTGGAGGCCTCCAGTGTGCTACGTCAAGGTCTAACGGAAGCGATGATCGTCTCTGCGATCTATCCGCAGCGTGCGATACTCATCTCGGACGTCGCTGCGCGGGCGGATCGCGCTGTCCGCAAGCTTTTGCGCGATGCATCCGCAGCGCTTTGGTGGTCGCTATCCCGAAACTTTCGCAACATCGCAGAGGCTGCACCCGAGGCCTTCCTCGAAGCCCTAGAGGGTAGCCTCGAGGGGAAGGATCCCTCAGTCTCATCGCTG
>DAIDMG010000278.1 GCA_027449105.1 Acidiphilium sp.
CGGCCAGAATGATCAGCGTAATGGCGGCGAACACGAACTGGAAAAACACCATGGTGGCCATCGGGAAATTGGCCGTGGCCTTCGCCGCCGGAATGGAAGCCTGGGACAGTTCAAACACGTCCGAAAGCGCCGGCGACGGAGTCCCCAGAAAAGGGAACCATTGGGGACCGAACCCCATGTTGTAGCCCCAGAGCACCCAGGCGACCAGAACGGCCGCAAAGGCATAGAGGGCCATGAAGGCGGAATTGACCGCCCATTTCTTCTTGACGATGCCTCCATAGAGGACGACCAGTCCCGGGACGCTCTGGATACCGACGATCGTCGCCGCCGTCAGCTGCCAGGCATTGTCCCCCGAGTTGAGCCAGTTTCCTGCCATCTGCATTCTCCCTGAATTTATATAGATAAAGGCGGAAGCCGCAAGAGGCCTTCCGCCAGATGGGATAGCCTATATCGCCTCTTCCCCGGTTTCGCCCGTGCGAATCCGGATCGCGCCTTCGATGCTCTGGATGAAAATCTTTCCATCCCCGATGCTGTTCGTCATCGCCGCTCTCCGGATAGCGTCCGTGACACCCGGGACCCGGGCATCCGGAACAACGATCTCGATTTTCATCTTGGGGAGGAATTCCACGAGAATCTCCGCCCCGCGGTATTGCTCGGTATGCCCCTTCTGCCGGCCGTAGCCCTTCACTTCGGTCACCGTCATGCCGAAGACACC
>DAIDMG010000279.1 GCA_027449105.1 Acidiphilium sp.
GTATGCAGACGCTTTTTGCAGGCCCCCACTTTGATGCCGTCGTCAACCTCGCGGCTCAGGCAGGGGTGCGGCACTCCCTGAAAGCACCGCACAGTTACGTGGACAGTAATGTCGTTGGTTTTCTGAATGTGCTGGAGGGCTGCCGGGCGCAAGGTGTCGGTCATCTGCTTTTCGCTTCTTCCAGTTCGGTGTACGGTGCCAACAATCGTTTGCCTTACAGTGTCCACGACCCGGTAGATCATCCGGTCAGCCTTTATGCGGCCACCAAGCGAGCGGGTGAGCTCATGGCGCACAGCTACGCTCATCTTTATGGTATTCCCAGTACTGGATTGCGGTTTTTTACAGTCTATGGCCCTTGGGGGCGTCCCGATATGGCCTATTTCAGCTTTACGCAGAAAATCCTGGCCGGGCATCCCATCCCCGTATTCAACCACGGCCAGATGCAGCGCGATTACACTTATATTGATGACATCATCGAAGGGGTGGCGCGGCTCATTCCACATGCGCCAGAAGCGCAGGATATCTGGCCGGAAGACCCTGCAAGCAGTGCCGCCCCCTTCTGCATTCAGAATATCGGCAACCACACACCCGTTGCACTCACGGACTTTATCCACATTCTGGAGGAGTGCCTCGGCAAGTCCGCGCAAATTGAATGGCTTCCCATGCAGGATGGTGACGTGGTGGCTACCTATGCAGACGTTACCGCATTACAGC
>DAIDMG010000280.1 GCA_027449105.1 Acidiphilium sp.
GACGTGTAGGCCGGGTTCGCCTCTTCGGACGTGACCCCGAAGCGATTCCGGTCCGGCGCCGTGCCGGACAACACGCTGCCGGCCGTCGGGCAAGAGTTCCTCGCTGAACTGGGCAACGAAACTTGCCGCCTCGGCCTTCAGGGCTGCCATCAGCATCTGCCGCGCGCCCTCACGGGCAATGTCCGTCAACGGGTCCATGATCGAACCAGGCTGATGAAAGGAGGTGATCGTGCTATTCTCGTTCATAGGCGTATCGCTCCTCAGGGAGGTTCTGGCAGGCTTGGACACCCGCCACGATACGCCGCCTTCTCAAACCTCATCACCTATTTTCAGCCATAGCCCGAGACCGCGCCCGAGCCTTCGCTTCATCCCGCGATGGCCGAACTCTACCGCGAGGCGGTCGCCAACCTGCACGAGGCGCTGCAGGATCCGACCACGAAGGACGAGGCATTCAGTATCATCCGCACGCTGATCGAGGCGGTGATCCTGGTTCCGGAGGGCGCGGAACTGAAGGTTGAACTCCGGGGCGCGCTGGCGGGGATACTGCGTCTTGCGTCAGGGGGCGGGAACGACAAAAGCCCCGGCGCGTGTGCATCGGGGCTTGGTTCTATTTCTGTTCTGGAGGCGCAAATCAAGATGGTTGCGGGGAACCGCAACCATCATGACTTGCGCGGGCTTCAGGGACTCGCGCGAGAGATCAAACTGGTCGCA
>DAIDMG010000281.1 GCA_027449105.1 Acidiphilium sp.
CATGCCAGCAACCCGGCGGTTCGCAGAAAAGAGACGTTGGCAGTGGTCACATGGGCTTCCTTACATGAGGTTCATGACCTGGTTATAAGGTGAATAAGGGTGTACGGTTCGCAGAGCGCTGACCGTGAGCACTGTGACGGATTTGTACCATGACGAAAATGTAACCCCTTGAAATTGGGGTCGGTCGGGGTTGGTTATGGCTTTGGCAAGCGACGCAAGTGGTTGTTTTATAAGTATCTATATGATGTCAGGAGGACTGAAAATCCTCGTGTCGGCGGTTCGATTCCGTCCCTGGGCACCATATAAATCAATCAGTTAAAAATTACTGATTGACAATCCTCTGCTCCTCAGTCTGGTACAGTCCTGACGCAAGCCCAAAGGCAATTCTTGGGACCGTTTTTTGCTCCTCGCCAGTTAATCGGGCGAGGCTGTCGGTGAAGGTATCGGAGATGCGGAAGTCCATCAGTGCTTCATCCCTTCGGCTTCTTTGTGGGTAACTGCCGCACCATGCGATCGAAATCCGACTCGAAACGCTGGTCATCCAGCACCCGGAACTTGTCGAACTCCTGCTCCGCGTGTTGAACTGTTCGGAATAACCGAACAGTTGCCGCCGGCGTCAGTTCCCCATCCTCGAAGATGGGCCTGATGTGCTCGCTGATGGTGCCCTTGGCCTTGCCATGTTGTCTGGATTTTCGGTAGGGATTTCAG
>DAIDMG010000282.1 GCA_027449105.1 Acidiphilium sp.
GCAACCGCGCCCGTTTCATCCCAAGCAGGACCTGGCGGCACAGGAGACATTTAAAAAAACTTTTGCAGCCTAGCGGTAGACGCTTTGCCGGCTTCGGCTGCGGGCAAAGACCTGGAGGTGTGGTTCTCAGATGAAGCCCGTGTCGGGCAGAAAGGCTCCCTCGAAGCGATCTGGGCGCCGATCGGCTCACGGCCGCCGATGGTGCGCGACAACCGGCACGACTCCGTGCACATCTTCGGCGCCATCTGCCCAGCGCGCGGCATCGGTGCTGCCATCATCATGCCTGCCGTGAATACCGAGGCGATGAACGAGCATCTCAAGGAAATCAGTTGCCAGGTCGCCACCTGCGCCCATGCCCTGCTGGTCTGCGATGGTGCCGGATGGCATCAACCCGGCGAACGGCTGATCGTGCCAGACAACATCACCCTGCTCCGGCTCCCGCCTTATGCGCCGGAACTCAATCCCATGGAAAACGTCTGGCATTATCTGCGCGGTAACAAATTAAGCGGCCTCGTCTGCGACACTTACGAGACCATGCGCGACGCCAGCAAAGAAGCCTGGAATTTCATCGCCAATGACGCGGCTCGAATTACCTCAATCGGAACCAGAGACTGGGCATGCGTCAATCTTTAGGGCCAATGGTATTAGACGGCGATTTTTTGGCTGAAAACCACTCCAGTTCCAATGCGGAAGTTTTTGAGGATGCC
>DAIDMG010000283.1 GCA_027449105.1 Acidiphilium sp.
GCGGCAATCCTGCGCCTACGCCCTATCCTCATGACGGTGGCGGCGATGATTGCCGGCGCCATACCCCTGCTCTTCGCCAGTGGCGGGAATGCCGATGCGCGGTTCTCCATGGGACTGGTCATTGTCAGCGGTCTGGGCTTCGGGTCGCTGGTTTCGCTCTTTGTGATCCCGGCGTTTTATGTGTGGTTCGGGCAGGTGGTACGGCAGCCGGAGAGCGATTTGGTGGGGTAGTAAGGAGTACCGGTTTCCCGCGAAATCCTATGGCTGGGGCTGGGGCATCCCCACCGCGTGGCAAGGATGGGCGGTCTTGGTGGCCTATGGCGTGGGGATGGCGGCGATCATCTTGCTGGTGTCGCCTGAGGAACGGCCGGTAGAGTTCTTCTCTTATATCGGTATACTCACGGCGGCACTCCTGGTGGTCTGCTGGTTCAAGGGTGAACCGCCGAAGTGGCGGTGGGGCCGCAGATGAGGTCCTAACCGGCGCTCAACCTCGCTCCCTTCGGTCGCTGGACGCTGCGTGATAAAGCCGCGCAGCGCCGGCAGGTGCGTCGCGTGGCTATGCCGCAGGCCGAGGCTGTAGAGGGTGAGATAGAACACCCGGTAGCTCAGGGTGCGGGCATAGGCGTCGATGGTCTTGGGTTGCAGGCCTTAACAACCCCTCGGCATGGAGGGGATGAAGGTGCAGAATAACAGGTCTGGAAAAGAT
>DAIDMG010000284.1 GCA_027449105.1 Acidiphilium sp.
GTGTGATCGGCAAGGCGGAATGGACCCAGGGCGAGGCCAACCCGCGCTTCATCGTCACCTCGCTCGCACCGGCCGAGGTCGAGGCAGCGGTGGCGGCGAAACATCTCTACGAGACGATCTACTGCGCCCGCGGGGAGATGGAGAACCGGATCAAGGAGTGTCAGCTCGACCTGTTCGCCGACCGCACCTCGAGCGCGACGATGCGGGCCAACCAGTTGCGCTTGTGGTTCTCCTCCCTGGCCTATGTGCTGATGCGCGCTGCGCCGGATCGGCCTCGCGGAGACGGAATTGGCCAATGCCACCTGCGGCACGATCCGGCTGAAGCTGCTCAAGATCGGCGCGCTGGTGCGGATCAGCGTGCGCCGGGTCAGCGTCGCCATGGCCTCCGCCTGCCCGTGGCAGGGCGCGTTCGCACAGGCCCACGCCGCGCTGAGCCGAGCCTCCGCCTGAGCCGGTACGAACCAGACACCGCAAGCCACAGCACCGGGCGAAGCCAATGACCGTTCCTTCGAGCGGCGAGGCGACGCGGCCCGATCATACCCCAATCGCGCAAACCGACGGGACCAGCCCACCCGCCGCACCGGCGATCAAGCGCCCCGCGCTGTCTCCCCCAGGGACTGGGCCTCTGTGAGATATCCGGGTTAGTCAGAAAAACGAGTGTCTTTCCGGTCTTGGCATCCCTGAAGCGGACACGCCGGACATGCT
>DAIDMG010000285.1 GCA_027449105.1 Acidiphilium sp.
GACCGTTGATGACCCCGCTGCATTGTGAAGATGCAACGCTTGCCGTTCGGCCGACTGCGGGTCTTCACCTGGATCCGGAGCATGTCAAAGCCGGGGACATCGGCGATCAGGTCGTAAGGCAGCCCAGCCATCGCGGGTTGCGCTGCGATGCCCCAGGACTGAAGTCGCGAGAGAATGAGATTCGCCCCGGCCTCGCCGATCAGCGTCGTCGATGGCAAATGCCGGCGTTGAGGTTCGGGAGACGCGCGCAATCTCTTGACCCGCGGCGCAGAGCTTGCGGACGGATATTCGGGGGAGTTTACCCGATCGACAGGTGGATCGGCTTTTGGGACCGGCGAGCGCCGGGGCTGGCGGCAAACCAGATCTGATGCGATACGGGATTCAACCTGTTCCATGTGAGGTCCTTTCTCACTGCTGCGGGCCAGGCTGGTTGGAGTGTGAGGGCACTCTAGCCAGCCGCATTGGCGCGATTATTTAGATCATATAGGACTATTTGTTTCATATTCAAGTTCTAGTCTCATACGATATCTTATTTTTCTTTTGAGCTCCTTGACCCTCTCGAGCATTCGCTCTTTGATAGACTCACAATGATTACAGGTATGCAAATCCGAGCAGGGCATATTCCGGATTGTAAACAAAGCTGCTGAGTATATATGCTATCCCTATACAAGGCAGGCCTGAAGAGCCGCCGCACTCATTTTTT
>DAIDMG010000286.1 GCA_027449105.1 Acidiphilium sp.
GTCCACCTTCCGGGGGGCCGTCCAGCCTTTGGGACTTCGAAGAATGATCATCGGCCAGCGGGGGCGATAAGCCGCGCCGGTCTGCCGGGCCTTTTCCTGGAACTTGCGAATCTCCAGGACACAGTGTTCCATGGTGGCGGCCATCGCCTGATGCATGCTCTCTGGATCGCTGCCCTCCACGAAGTAGGGGGTATATCCATAACCGACGAATAGCGCCTCCAATTCCGCATGACTAATGCGCGCCAGAATGGTGGGGTTGTTGATTTTATAGCCGTTGAGATGGAGCACCGGCAGGACCGCCCCATCGGTGATCGGGTTGAGGAACTTGTTGCTATGCCAACTTGTGGCCAATGGTCCGGTCTCCGCCTCGCCATCGCCGACCATCACCAGGGTGATCAGGTCCGGGTGGTCAAAGACCGATCCGAAGGCATGTGAAATGCTGTAACCAAGTTCACCGCCTTCATGAATGCTGCCGGGGGTTTCCGGGGTCGCGGGCTACCGATGCCCCCGGGGAAGGAAAACTGCTTGAAGAAGCGCTGCATTCCTGAAAGGTCTTCACGTATGTCCGGATAAATCTCGGAATAGGTTCCTTCGAGGTACGCCTGGGACAGTACCGCCGGTGCCCCGTGACCGGGGCCGGAGATGTAGATCGCGTTCAGATCGTACTTGTTGATCAGCCGGTTAAAGTGAATATAGGT
>DAIDMG010000287.1 GCA_027449105.1 Acidiphilium sp.
ATTGAAACTGCATTCAACAAGAAATGGGCATCAACTCTCGGTTGTTTCGTGTCCCAACAACCAGAACTCCTCGAAATACCGATTTGTAACACAATACCTCGGAGCAATCGCACCCCAGGCATTAATCGCGCCTCCGCGAATACATCATCCTCGTCGTCGTGGCGTTTTTGCTATCAAGTCATTCAGAATATATTGGAAAAATGTAATTCGAGAGAAGATGGTGGCGATATTGATCGAAGAGTCCCGTGAGCGACCGAGGTGATTATTGACGACTGCAAAAGGCCGGGAGCCTCCAGAATCTCCAACAGGTCCCCGGTCTTGCTCAGACGCTCAAGGTGCTCCGAAAGCCCGAATAGCGACCACGCCTTCATCCACCCGCCCTCCAAGTCATTACCGATTCAGTGAATCACGAGTTCGCCAACCTTCACGGGGTTAATGCGGAGGGGCCATCTAGTTGGAAACCGCATTCCTCCGGTCCTCGTAAACAGACAGGTGTGCCATCACCGTTTCGAGGAGCTGTGAGACGGTGGCGGCCGCGTGAGCGCGCGCGACCAGGTCGCCGATGATCTGGTCCAGCTCGAGGCGACGTCCGTTTTGCAAGTCGCGATACATCGACGACGTCTGGGGCGATCCCTTTGCCGTCAGTATTTGCCGCGCCTGGGCCAGAAATGTTTCGTCCGGCTTTTCTCC
>DAIDMG010000288.1 GCA_027449105.1 Acidiphilium sp.
TGTCCGGGTTGATCTTGGTCCAGTCGAGGCCGCCAAGATGCAGAAGGTAGGATCGCGCGATCTTGCTGAAACGCGGCACGGCCGGGCTGCCGGAAAACAGGCCACCGTTCACATAGGGGAATGCCTCCGCCCAGCGCGGCAGCTTCGCGGTCGCCCGTTGAGCGAGGGAGGTATTCATGGCGCGGAATAGCTGGCTGATCACCTCATGTGTGTTGGACGAATCCCGCGCGCTCATCTGCTCGATGGTGGCAGTGAACAGCCCCTCGCCGTTGAAGATGTCGGTGTCCTCCGCGAAGAAGCAGAAGATCAGCCGGGCCATGAAGTGGTTCATGTCGTGGCGGCGGGCAGCCGTGCCCCAATCGGGATTGTCCTTCAAAAGCTCGACATAAAGCCGGTTGAGGCGTCCAGTTGCCCTTATGTCGAACGAGCTTTCACGGATTTGCTTGACCGTGGTGATTCCTGCCAGCGGCAGGAAGAACCCGAAATGGTTGGGGAAGTCGGCATAAGTGCAAGCGACAGTCTCGCCGGACTCCAATTCCTCGGCCTCGAAGCCGTCGCCATCGGTGGCGAGGATAAATCTCGCCTTGGCCTTTGCCGTGGCAGGGCTGGCCCGGAGCGCGGCAAGGGTCTGCGTCACCGCGCCGGGGGCGGCGATGGCGATATGGATGTTGTTCCGTTGGAGAACCCC
>DAIDMG010000289.1 GCA_027449105.1 Acidiphilium sp.
CTATCGCACCGAGTTCGAGATGTTCCGCGCGGCAGTCGAAGCCGGCGCGCCGATGCCGGTGACCGCACGCGACGGCCGCCAGGCGCTGCGGCTTGCCGATTGCGCGCTGGAATCGGCGTTGACCGGCCGCGCGGTCCGGGTCTGAATCCGCACGCCAAATCAACCTTACACATACTCCAAATAAAGCGACTTTCTTTGTCATGCGAAAATGCGCTCTAAGACAGGGGCGGCTGATCTGCCCCCTTCTGAGTGGTCCGGGATCCGTTTTAGATTCTGGCCTGGAGGGGGAATGTGATGGCGAGGCATCACAAGCCGGAAGAGATCATCGGCAAGCTGCGCGAAGCTGAGATCGTTCTTGCGCAAGGCAGGCTGCTTGCTCTGCCTACGGCTCTTTATCAATGGTTAACCTATGGATGGTTACCTGCTAGCTGTGCGTCTAGGATCTTCAGCGCGGTCACTCATTGCCCTGACGTGGTTGGCCTGCCGGATGGTCACTGGCAGGCAGCTCGATCGGGCGGTCTTGGTCAGGGTTTTGCGGGAAAACGCCATTCTGCAAGGCTCCGTCGCCCGGGGTACGGCAGTCGCGGCGATAGGGTCCGCCGTCGCCCTTCTCGTGACCTACCGGCATCAGCTATCCGAAAATCTACTACTGGCCGCAGGATGTGGAGCCATCATTGCCTCATACGC
>DAIDMG010000290.1:0-270 GCA_027449105.1 Acidiphilium sp.
CGTTGCTTTATTCGATAACCTCTGTTATAACGCCTGCACCTACGGTATGTCCGCCTTCCCTGATTGCAAATCTTAATTCTTTCTCGGCGGCTATGGGAGTGATAAGTTCTACGGACATTGCGACGTTATCGCCGGGCATAACCATTTCGATGCCTTCGGGAAGCGTGCAGACTCCGGTAACGTCGGTAGTTCTAAAATAGAACTGGGGACGGTAGCCGTTAAAGAAGGGAGTATGGCGTCCGCCTTCTTCTTTGGTAAGTATGTATGCTT
>DAIDMG010000290.1:280-686 GCA_027449105.1 Acidiphilium sp.
CTTTTTGTGCGGAGTTATAGAACCCGGTTTGGCTAAAACCATACCTCTTTCTATTTCTTCCCTTTTTTTGCCTCTTAAAAGAACGCCGATGTTGTCTCCTGCCTGGCCTTCGTCGAGAAGTTTCCTGAACATTTCTACGCCGGTTACGACCGTTTTTGAAGTCGGAAGTATTCCTACTAGCTCCACTTCTTCTCCGACTTTGACGATTCCTCTTTCTACCCTGCCCGTTGCGACAGTTCCTCTTCCCGAAATGGAAAATACGTCTTCTACCGGCATAAGGAAAGGTTTATCTATATCTCTTTTCGGAACGGGGATATATTCATCTACCGCATCCATAAGATCTACTATTTTCTGAGTCCATTCGTTATCGCCTTCAGACTCTAATGCTTTAAGGGCGGAACCTTTT
>DAIDMG010000291.1 GCA_027449105.1 Acidiphilium sp.
GAATGTATATATTTGCTAGCTTTTCGCGCTTCTACCTTTCCTGCCAAACTTTCATTTTTTGCCTTTTCCTGGAAGGAAGCGAAGCTGCCGCGGCGGGAACGGCGCTCGACCCAGCGCCTGTTCGAGGAGCTGCGCGGGCGTGGCTACGACGGCGCGCACGACAGCGTGCACCGGTTCGTGAAGGCGTGGCGGGACGAACGGGCACGGGTCCCGGCCCGAGCGTTCGTTCCGATGAGCTTTGCGCCGGGCGAGGCGTACCAGTTCGATTGGAGCCACGAGACGATCACGCTCCAAGGGCTGCCGCTAATGATCAAGGCGGCGCACATGAAGCTGTCGCACAGTCGCATGCCGTTCGTGCGCGCCTACTTCCGCGAGACTCAGGAACTGGTCTTCGATGCCCACGACAAGGCATTCCAGTTTTTCGGCGGGGTCTGCCGGCGTGGCATCTACGACAACATGAAGACAGCGGTGGAGGCGATCTTTGTTGGCAAGGCGCGCCAGTACAACCGCCGCTTTTTGCAGATGTGCTCGCACCATCTGATCGAACCGGTGGCGTGCACGCCGGCGTCGGGCTGGGAGAAGGGGCAGGTCGAGAACCAGGTCGGCAATCTGCGCGACCGGCTGTTCCTGCCAAAGCCGCGGGTGAAGAGCCTCACCGAACTGAACGCCTGGCTGGAAGATC
>DAIDMG010000292.1 GCA_027449105.1 Acidiphilium sp.
CCTCAATTGCGATCTGCGTCTTCGTGCGAAACCTCTGGCAGTCTGGCGGCACGCGCGCCTTGCCCATCCGGGTTGGATCGCTCGTCCAGCTCTCCGGCAGGAACAGGCGCAATCCGATCATGAGCGGCACCTCATGCCGTGCCAGCGTCGCGGAGACCAATGTCTGGCAGTTCGCATTCTTGCCCAGGGCTGACGCGTATTGCGGTGCCACTCCCACCGAGTGGCGACCCTTTTTCGGCAGCGCCGTGTCATCGATCACCAGCACGGCGTCATCCCCACCCACCAGCCGGTCGGCCTGTGCCAGCAACTCGGCCTCAAGAGGCGCCATCTCCCACAGACCCGCCGCGATGAAATGATGCAGCCGATCATATTCGCCGGCAGCAAATCGCGCCGCCATCGGCTGCACGCTCTTGCGATCCCCCGGACCAATCAGGCCCGCAACGTAGCGCGGACACATGCGCCGCCGTGTCTTGTTGCCAAGTCGAGCAAGGAATGGCTCCAGCCACCGCTCGAGTTCCTCGCCGCACCCCGGATCATGGCTCGCCATGGTCGGCTCCTCTCATGCCGACCTCCCATGAATCACTCAAACGCCGATTCGGGAATCCCAAAAATCACCAGCATCGCAACTTTCTGCCAAAGTAGTGTTAGCTTCTGCCCCTCTCATACAGATCAGACTGCCAA
>DAIDMG010000293.1 GCA_027449105.1 Acidiphilium sp.
TTCTGATAATCTCATTAGACCTCCGAATTTCAACAGATTTGGTCAGCGAACGACATGCATAGGGTCCTGGTGCTGGATGCCGATCAGCGAAGCGCTCTGGCCATCGTCCGCAGCCTCGGCCATCACGGCCTCGAAGTCATCGCCGGCGATCATCGGGCGCACGCCCTTGGAGCGGCATCAAAGTACGCCACCGGTACCGTGCACTATCCCGATCCGGCAACATATCCGCGAGAATTCCTCAATGAGATCATCGCGATCATCGAGCGCCAGGGGATCGATACCATCGTTCCGGCAACGGATTTGACGACGATGCTGCTCGTGAGTCAACCGGATGCACGGATTTCCGCGCGGCTGGTCGCCCCTCGGGCCGAAAGCTATGAGGCCCTGACTGACAAAGCCCGACTCGCGGGACTGGCACAGGAACTAGGAATTTCCTTGCCTGTGACGCGGATCGCGAATTCAGTGGCCGCAATCGCCGATGCCACACGCCAAATCGGTTTTCCGATTGTGATTAAGCCGGCCCGTTCGCGGTATCTCAGAGGACAGGAGGTGCGCTCGACGCGTGTCGAGTTCGCCGGTAGCCCCAAGGCGCTTTCTCAGATTCTGGAGTCACAAAACTGGCTCGGGGATATACCATGCCTCGTGCAGCGCTTCGTGCCCGGCCACGGTGCCGGCATCTTC
>DAIDMG010000294.1 GCA_027449105.1 Acidiphilium sp.
GCCTTCACCGGATAGTTACGGACAACGGGGGGCGAAAATCAAGAAGCGCCTGGTGATCGACGAGGCCGAGGCAGCCACGGTCCGGCGCATTTTTGGAATGGCGCTCGGGCGGGAGGGGCCGCTGATGGGCGTCAAGGCCATTGTCAGCCGACTGAACGGTGAAGGTGTCTCGTTCCGCGGCAAGCAATTTCAGATCTCGAATGTGCACCGGCTTCTCACCCGGCGCACCTATCTCGGC
Source organism: Acidiphilium sp. (assembly GCA_027449105.1). Classification (GTDB taxonomy): domain Bacteria; phylum Pseudomonadota; class Alphaproteobacteria; order Acetobacterales; family Acetobacteraceae; genus Acidiphilium. The sequence continues at coordinate 239 of DAIDMG010000294.1, forward strand.
GAGCATGCGTTCAACCTGCGGCACGCAAAAACAGGCCAGTCAAAACCAGAGAGCGAGTGGGTGGTCGCCTCGATTCCGCCGATAATCGATCGCGCGGACTTCGATCGCGTCCAGCAGACGCTCGATGCCCGGAACCCGAAAAAGAACCCGCCGCAGGCACTCTGCGGCCCGACCTTGCTCACCGGGCTGATCCGCTGCGCGCATTGCGGCAGCGGGATGACGATCCGCACCGGCAAGAGCGGGCGCTATCGCTACTATGTCTGCGCAGGCCGCGCCCAGAAGGGTGAATCAAAGTGTCGGGGCCGCTCAATTGCCATGGAGGCGCTCGACGGCATGATCCTCGACGCCTTGTCTGACCGCCTGTTCACGCCCGACCGCCTGCGCGTCATTCTGGAGTCCTACATCTCCCGAAGTGCTGAGGCCGACAGCGAACGCCAGCGT
>DAIDMG010000295.1 GCA_027449105.1 Acidiphilium sp.
CGTGTCGCTGCTGTCCACGCGCAATGCTGGTGATGCGCCGATCATAGGCGTGCAGAGCCTTCAGCCAGTCTTTCCCGAGCAGGGAGCCGTCGTCCCCTGCGAACAGCGTCGACAGGCCGAAATCCAGCGCCATGAACTCGCGTCCGGGCCGGTAGGCGGATCGGCTCGCCGCGCAATCCTGACCGATGTCGGACACAACGCCGAACGCCAGAGCCTTGGTCTCCCGGTCTTCTGTGACGAGAACGCCGTTGCACAGCCGACCACCGCGTTTCTCGTGCCGGTCGTAGGTCGGCAGCGGAATGGCGATCCGGGCGCCCCTGGTCATGGTGGACATGCTCAGCCACCAGCCGACACGATCTTGCTGCGTCGCCTTGGATGGCGTCTGCAAGCAGGCAGCGCGGTGGTCCAGCCGCATCAAGATATGGCGCATATCCGGACGGCGATGCTGCCGCATCACATGCCGCATGATCGAACGCGCCAGACGTCGGGTCGCATCCGGCACAATCTCGCCTGTTTCCTTCATCACGACATCGCGGCGACTAAACCAAGCTCCGAGGCGGTCGATGACATGGAGCATGTGCTTTGTATCCGGGTCGAGCGTGCTTCGTGTGACCACATCACGGAATTCATTCGCCCGGTTGCTCAGCCACGAATCAAGCTGGCCGACGACCTGATACC
>DAIDMG010000296.1 GCA_027449105.1 Acidiphilium sp.
GGGCCACGGGGCCAGCCCGGTCAAGTTCGACTGGCTGGAAAGAGCCACTCGGCCGTCCATGTGGGCGCGGGTGAAGGCAGCCCTGACAATTAATCGCGGCACTCGGGGATTCGCCAACCGTATCGGCGGGCGCGAGGCGGACCCTTGGGTTCCGGCCAACCGCGATCTCGTATCCCTTTTTGCGCGGCTCCATCCGCCGAAGTCGGAGGGGGGGTTCTTCCCGCGCTGGGGTCAGGGCGACGGCGAGGGGCGGTTGCAATTCGTGGAGTGGTTTAAGACGCTGCTGGCCAAATACCAGCAGCACCAGATGGTCATTTTCGATCCCTATTTTGAGACTGCCGGCTTGGGTCTGTTGTTGCTTTACGCGGCAGAGAAGGCTGACTACATCGTCTTCACGTCCCTCCCCAAGCCATCCAAGGAAGGCGAAGCCACGTCGGGTGAATCCGACAAGTCCACCCCCGGCCGGATTAACAACCTGGTGGCGAGCTGTGAGCACAATCGCCACCTACTGAGACGCATCAAGCTGCGTATCTACGGATTGAAGGAAGGCCGGCTGCATGATCGCTACATCCTGATCATGGGACCGGACAGGCTACCGGTCGGTGAGCGGTATGTCTTGGGCCACCTCGTCCTTCATCCACTTTGCCAGATTCTTGCATATGAACAGGATGTCCT
>DAIDMG010000297.1 GCA_027449105.1 Acidiphilium sp.
ACGCGCAGGCGTTCCCACAGACGTTCGGCTGCGCTCACATCGTACTGACCGATGTAGTCTATGATAGCGGTTAGGTCGGCGTCGGCCGACTCAAGCCAGAAGATGGGTAGCATCAGGACGCTTTGCGTTGTTTGAGCCGTGCTAGTCGCTCAGCCATGCGTCGCTCAATTTCATCGTGCGGGATGCTCGGGCGCGGGTCGGCCATGCTAGCGGCAGTCTTGGCCTGCAGCCAAGCCGTGTAGCTGGCCTCCTGCTCGGCGGTCTCAAACTCGGAGATGATAGATGGTAAAACGGCATCCATTCTGGGCGCTCCTCTGGTATCGATCATCAGTGAGGGTTTAAAGCCCCCATGCGGTCCCTAAGGTCTATATTAGGCGGTTTTCGCTCTTGCAGGAACCATCCACAAATTCTGTGCGCCACCCTGTGGATGGAATCAGCAACACAGCGGAGAAGATCGAGAAAGTCCCTGGCCTCAAAAAGCGTCATGCTCCGCAGGAGGTTCCAGATCGAGCCTGCTTCAACGCCATACGGACCAGCAAGATTTAGTCGGAGTCCATCACCATGACAAAATCTCACAACCTACCGTTTTTGATAGGCCCTCATGAGAGCGCCAAAAACATGGGTTTTGAGACCCCCCTATATAGTCGCTGTGACG
>DAIDMG010000298.1 GCA_027449105.1 Acidiphilium sp.
TAACCAAATCTTGCCCTTTCTAACACCATGGCTCCTATAGAGTTGATATTGCTCTTGAAACTCTGCATCGTTCCAAATCCGGGGACCAACCTGCCCATGCGTGGCATTTTATACACCTCTTCGAAAGTAGATTATTAAGCTTTTGACTAACATTTCCCGGGCGATGTCTCTTGGAATGTTGAAATATGAGGAGCGGCGTTGCCTACCTTGAGCCTGTAGGCTCGGGGTGTCTGATCCACTGAGAAAGGCAACGCCATGAAGAGGAATACCACACACGAGGCGGCGACGCCGCACGCGATTGTCGAGGATGCGTGGGAGGCGGTTGGGGCGAGCTTTGAGCGGTTCTGCCTGAGCGCTGGGATAGCGACCCTGAGCGCAATGATGGAGCAGGACGCAGCGACGCTTTGCGGGCCGCGCCACCGCCGCGATACAGGCGCGGTTGGGCATCGATGGGGCAGTACCCGGGGACCGATCGGCTTCCATGGTGGCAAGGTCATGGTCGAACGCCCCCGGGTTCGTGCCAAGGGAAGCAAGGCGGAGCTGCCCCTGCCGTCCTGGTCGGCTGCCATTGCCGAGGACTGGTTGGGGGAATGGGCATTGAATCTTATGCTGATCAACGTCTCGACCCGGCGGTTTGGCCGTGCCGTGCGGTTGCCGGAGGGGG
>DAIDMG010000299.1 GCA_027449105.1 Acidiphilium sp.
TGCGGACTTCGTTTCCGGCGAGTCTGGCGTGGCGGCGGCGGCGGCGGTGGTGGTGGTGGCGGTGGCGGTGGCCCTGCGGCCCAGGAGAGCTCGGAATTCGCTCAACCTGCCGGCGGTGGCACGGGGGAAGGGACGGATTTCGATGACGATATACCGTTCTAGCGTCGACTTTTTGTAATTTCGTCAACAAAAGGCCTGAGAAGCTATTTTCTCAGGCCTTTTTTCTTGTTTACGTTTTTTTGACCCGAGTGTATACTTTAATGTACCGTATACCTCAAAAATGCGTAAACAAAGTAATCCTTTTGTAATCCGAATGGTCGTGCTCGCCTCTGGCGAGCGGCTTCCGATGCTCTGCGCTCGGGAGACCGGCGTGCCACTCTTCGAGCCGACCGTCTGGGCATTGAGCGAGCTTCGTGCGCGCAACCGCGCCAGCGCCACGATCCAGCAAGCGCTAAGGGCGGTGCTGGTTCTAAATCTTGCACTTGGCCGGCTGCGGGTCGATCTGGACGCGCGGCTGAGCGAGGGCCGGCTACTCGAACTTGGCGAACTCGAAGAAGTCACGCGCCACTGTCGGCTCCCTCTCGAAGATCTCACCGGGGAAGTCTCCGACGAGGCCGCTGGCCCTGCAAAGGTGACGAACTTCGAGAAAGTGCGAATGCGCAC
>DAIDMG010000300.1 GCA_027449105.1 Acidiphilium sp.
TTGGTGGATATTTAGCGCGATTACTGACCAGCGGCTACGTCCGTGCCCAATTTGCCACCTTGGCAGTTGGCATGACGCGATATGGATTGGGCAAGTACGACATTGAGAATGTCCTGCTTCCTGTGCCATCAACCCCAGAGCAAACCGCCATCGGTTCCTTTCTCGACCGGGAAACCGCCCGCATTGACGCCCTCATCGCCGAACAACAGCGGCTCATCGCGCTCCTGAAAGAAAAACGCCAAGCCCTGATCTCCCATGCCGTCACCAAGGGACTCGATCCAGCGGTCAAGATGAAGGATTCCGGGGTGGAATGGCTGGGAGAGGTGCCGGAGCATTGGGAGGTCAAACGTCTAAAATTTCTTGGTCAAGCTATTATTGGCTTAACATATGACCCTTCTGATGTTGTGGATAAGGACAACGGAATTCTTGTGCTGAGATCGTCAAATGTGCAAGGAGGGAAAATAGTATTTGATGATAACATATTTGTTCGGAAAACTGTCCCAGAAAACATCCTCACAAAATTGGGTGATATTCTCATTTGTTCACGAAATGGAAGTCGAGCCCTGATTGGAAAAAATGCGATTATAAATGACGATTCTATAGGATTAACATTTGGTGCATTCATGACAATTTTCAGGAGCAAACACAATCTTT
>DAIDMG010000301.1 GCA_027449105.1 Acidiphilium sp.
CGGGCCACCGGTGGCTTTGACCGGCGCTTCCGCCAACTCGCCAAGGTAACCCTACTCATCATTGATGACTTCGGACTCAAGCCTATGCGCCCGCCCCATGATGAGGACTTCCACGATCTGATCGCCGAACGCTACGAACGGGTTTCTACCATGCTGACCAGCAATCTCGACTTCGCCGAGTGGGGGGACGTCTTCCCTGCCAACCGCATGCTCGGGGTAGCCACACTGGATCGGCTACGTCACGGCGCCTATCGACTGATCCTGGAAGGCGATAGTTTTCGCGCCCCCAGACCGCTCCCAGAATCCCCCAAAAACACCATTGCGAAAGGAGCCAAAAACACCCATTCTTAACACCGTTCGAGACCCCATTTCAGGCACTTTGAAATGGCGCCATTACGCCGCCCTTCGGTGCGCCATATTGCCGGCCCGTGACATAACCCTGACAGCCAATTAAGAATGCGCATATGTGGCTGCAAATTGGTTCGCATCCAACTCCGCATGCTGCGGATACTGAGTTTTTCGTCATGCACAGATAATTGAGTCCAGAAAGAGATGTTGCGCATCACTAGGGCAAAGATCTATGGTTTCTTTGTATCCAATCCAGGCAGGCTCTCGCCGAAGTAGCCACCCAGTAGACCTATTCCTGCACCAAT
>DAIDMG010000302.1 GCA_027449105.1 Acidiphilium sp.
ACAACCCCAATCTGGCGGTTGTGTGTGATGCAGAGCAGATCATTCATGCGAGGTTCGATCGAGCATCGGGCTCCACCATCCACTATGACTCGGGGGCGATTGAAAACACGGGGCTTAACGACGCCGTCGTGACCGTGCTTGAAGGTACGAAACCCGCATTCGAAAACCGATCCGGGAAGTACCATTGACATGCCGGCGCGCGAACCTGATTACTTGGCCATCCTGAAGCAGGTGCTCGCCGCCCACTTCGTGCCGTTCCTGCCGCCGTTGCTCGGTAATGCCAATCCCACCGATCAGGCGGAGAAACAGCTTTCGCGGGCCTTCAGCGCCTTCGCGCTGCACAAGCTGCTCGACATCACGCCGCAAGCGGCGGCCGCCTCCGTCCTGTATCGGAAGGCTGAGATCGAGGGTGCACTCGATACGTGCAGCCACATCAAGCTCGTCGTGCCCTACACCGGCGATAGTATATCGCAAACGGCCCGTGACGCCTTGCAGGCCCTGCTCGATGACGAAGACCTCGATGAAGAGAGGCTGGTCAAGCAGGTGGAGTACCACATGGCGACCGAGATCGCCCGCGACCTGCTGGCGGAACAGGCCTACCAACCGGTGCACACGGATGTCGCGTTGCAGAAACACGCGAAAGTCGAAAGCC
>DAIDMG010000303.1 GCA_027449105.1 Acidiphilium sp.
GGCGCGGGCATCCCAGGCAAAGGGATTGTCATAGACGGCGGCGGTGCGCGGCTGCGTCTTGCCCTGGCCCTTGTAGCCGGTGCCGCTATAGCCGAGCCCCCACTGGTCAAAGGCGCTTGGGTCAAAGCCGATGACCGCGCCATCATCCTTGACCACCTCCAGCCATTCGGCCGTCACCCGCCGCACGGTCCCGAATTCCGAGGCCGCAACGCCAATGGCGCGGTCGGTGCGATAGAACTGCACCCGCTCGCCGGCGGCGAGCGAGACCGCGCCCCGCACCGTCTCGAAGGCAAACGCGGTGAGGGTTTCTCCCGCCGCCTCCCGAGCCTCCCGCCGCCGCTGCTGCTCACGCCGGTTGAGCGCCTCGACCTCGTCATTGGTGCTGGCATAGAGAAACCCCGGCGCCGCGGTCTCCGCCTGCGCCGCCACCGCTTGCGCCCGCGCTGCCTCGAGACTGTCGCACCAGACAATCTGCCCGCGCTGGTCATAGGCGCGGAGGGCGGTGAGAATATCGCCGCGAGCAAAGTCGGCACTCGCCTGCGCCTGATAGGCCTGGCGCTGCCGCCGCACCTCGGTCAGCTCGGCGGCGCCATGCTCGGCCACCAGCTCGCTGAACATGCCGCCGCGGGCAACCGAAGCGAATTGCCGGTC
>DAIDMG010000304.1 GCA_027449105.1 Acidiphilium sp.
GCTAAGAAGACTAAGAGTACGATCGGTCCGGCGATAGGCACCAGGCAGATAAACCACCACCACCCGTGATGATTGGTGTCGTGGAGACGCCTTATCGTGAGTGCTAGCCCTGGAATGAAGGCTGCAATGCTGTAGAGGTCGGCGATGGTTGATGCAAGCGAGGAGTGTGCGGTGGTAAAGAGGAAGATGATCGACAGCGCCAGGTTGATCACCATCGCCTTCCAGTAGGCACCGCGATCCGCCCGTCCTCTGAAGTTTGTATAGTTGAGCCACATCTGCTCATAGGCCTGGATGAAGGTCATCGGTGTCTGTTCCTCCTGTCGAGTATTTATTCTAGTGGTCGGCGCTTTCTCGATATCGATGATGGTATGAATATACGTAGAGACGTATACTTATCTACGATGAAGGTTGTTATATTAGGAGTATCTGGTTACACCGGGCAGGTTCTGGCTCAGCTGGTGCTTCGACATCCCAGGTTGGAGCTCATAGGTTTGCAGGGAAACGATTCGGCGGGTGAGTCTCTTCGCTCGATAGTTCCGGGTTCGGAGACTGGTTTTGGTGGCATTATTGAGCCAATTGGTTCTGATCTAGGGGATGCCGAGATTGTGCTGCTAGCTCTGCCTCATGGCGTCAGTCAGACGCTTGCCCCT
>DAIDMG010000305.1 GCA_027449105.1 Acidiphilium sp.
CTTACTTAATAGGCTAAGAGAGGTTATGCCGCCCCAGCCATGGAAGCCCGGACTTCACCGGACGATTTCGAGAGAATTGGGATGCGACGTTTCTACCTATTTCTCCGCTGTTGAACGCCTGATTGAAGAGGGTGTTTTTTATCACCAAAAAGACGGGGTTCTATATGACGTCGATGGAAATGTCGTTTCGTTTGATCCTGACAGAGTTGACCCGGAAACGCTGGCCTTAATCTCTGATGCCCAACCCATCAATCCACCGGACGCTGCGCGATAAAGCCGCGCAGCGTCCGGTGATTTCAAACGTTCGGCGTCTATCGAGGGCGAGAGATGAAACTAGCAAAAGAGTGGGATGGAAACTTAACAGACTTAATGACGGAATACAGTTTCCAGCCCGAGCTAACGCGGAAACTCGATGGTGTATCTAATCAATCGTTCGACCAGCCACTGGTAAATGAGATTGTCTTGTGGAAGGTCAATCGTTACGCGCCATTGTCGCAGAGCACGTTCGCAGCACTAAATGAGCTGAGCAAAATTGAAACGGGAAAACACAAGGAGAGTGAGTCTATCCTCAAAAGCCTGCTGCTTGAACCTGGAGTAGATCTACCAATGGCATCTACACTGCTGAGGTTCAAAAATCCGCAGGTGTT
>DAIDMG010000306.1 GCA_027449105.1 Acidiphilium sp.
GATCAGATAGATGGCATGTGCCCACGTCAGCAGCGGCAAATGCGTCCGGTGCATCGGTGTCCCTGCGGTGACGCTGAACTGCTTCTTGCATGTCTTTCAGTGCCAGAAACTCGTCTTGGGCATGTAGGTGGCGTTGCCGATGACGCCGCAGTGGTAGCATTCGGGGCCGTTCGGCCACCGGGCGCGCTCGAGCCATGCCCGTGCGGCATCCTCGTCAGGAAACATCTCGTTGAACGCGCGGAGGGACATGGCAGAGGACATGCCTCATACTATGGCTTGCGCTCTATTTAGCCAACCAGGTAGTTCCGCTATATTTTATCGATTGCTACGGGATCGTGCTGCAGTTCAGATATAGACGCTTCCGGATACAACACGTGAATTGCGTCACGTCCAGTCGCGACTATCACACTGGTGCAGGTGCTTATAAGAACAGGTCTAATTGTTCGTTTGGATAAACGCTCGGGCGCGAGAACTGCGTCGTTGTAAGGTCGGGAGGGGCAGAGTCAAGCGCGAATTGGCGGCATGCGCGGTGAAAACGGCTCTGGAGTAGTTGAGCATAGGGTCCCGACCCAGAAAAGCGCCGCCCAAAAAATGAATCGCTTAATTGTCCGTTTCGAGTCGTTCGAATCAGCCCGAGGATTTTTGCA
>DAIDMG010000307.1 GCA_027449105.1 Acidiphilium sp.
GTTGCGGGCGTCATTGCGGCGATCTTATTGCCGCTGGAGTTTGTTCTCTTTTTCGCAGTTGCTTACTTCAAAGGTGGCGCTGCTGTATATATTGGAAAGTTCTTGGCAGGTGTCTGTTTCGGCTTCGCTAGTCTCTTTTTATTCAATGGCGCCTTTGCAACGTCTCCGTGGAGTTGGCTGTCAAAACGAAAACGCGATCCCGATGCGGCATAACATGGCGCTCAACCTCGCTACCCTTCGGTCGCTGGACGCTGCGCGATAAAGCCGTGCAGCTCCGGTTAGCTCTACATTATGCGACACTGAGGGTGGGTATATACCGTGAGTGAGCTGGAAAAAAACGTTTGGACGGCCGCTTTCACCATCTTCGGTGGCGTGCTCGTCTATGTAATAGGGCAACTTCTCTCGAAATTCCTGATTGACCCCACGCATGAGCTGAAAAAAGTAATTGGTGAAGTGCGTTTAAATCTTGCGTTTTATGCGCAAACCTTGCACACACCCATCGCCCGAACACCGGAACGCTCTGATAAGGCTCATGATGCTCTTCTTCGAAGGTCCGGTGAACTCTTGGCGAAAGTAAACACGATTCCATTTTATTGGTTCGTGGCGCGTAGTTCGTTTGGTTTTCTACCTTCGAAAAAACACATT
>DAIDMG010000308.1 GCA_027449105.1 Acidiphilium sp.
AGGCCGCCGACGAATGGGGAGACAAAGAGTCGGGCACAAAGGCAGCGAGCCGCACCAGGCGTGATGCCATCGCGCAGGAAATCGAGTAGCTCCGCCACTTCAGAACGCTGGCAACCAACACCCGTGACAACGCCAAGGGCAAGGCGCTGCTCACCGCTCTGGATCGCGCCTTCGGTGAGCTGGATCGGTTGGGTGCGGCCAGGAAGGCTATCATCTTCACCGAATCCAAGCGCACGCAACAATACCTCCTCGACTTCCTGGCCGCTACGCCATTCGGAGACGGCATCGTACTCTTCAACGGCACCAATAGCGGCCAGCGCGCGCAGGCAATCGACAAGGACTGGTGGAAGCGCCACGAAGGCACCGATCTCAGGTTCTAAGACTGCCGACACCCGCGCGGCCCTGGTCGAACGGTTCATGGAGCGCGGTAAGGTCATGATTGCCACCAAGGCTGGGCCCGAAGGCATCAACCTCCAGTTCTGTTCGCTCGGCATCAAACTATGACCTGCCCTGGAACCCGCTGCGCATCGAACAACGCATTGGACGGCGCCACCGCTACGGGCAAAAATTCTATGTAGTGGTTGTGAACTTCATAGACCACAGCAATGGGGCAGGCGCGCGGGTGTGCGAGCTGGTGTCGCAGA
>DAIDMG010000309.1 GCA_027449105.1 Acidiphilium sp.
CTTCACCGCGGCTGACCACATCGCCCACTTTGACCACAGGGCGCTGATTCAGGGTGGTGTTCTGGTTGGAACGTGCGTACTTCACGAGGTTGTAGATATCTACACCGGGCTCTTCAGCCAGGGTTTCTTCATCACTGACGCGAATGACGATACGGGCGCCATCGACGATATCCACCACACCGCCACGCCGCGCGACAACAGCCGCGCCCGAATCAATAGCAACCACCCGCTCCATGCCCGTACCCACCATCGGTGCGTCGGAACGCACCGTCGGCACCGCCTGGCGTTGCATGTTAGAACCCATCAAGGCGCGGTTAGCGTCATCATGCTCAAGGAAGGGGATCATGCTGGCCGCTACCGAGACGATTTGCCGCGGCGAAACATCCATGAACTGAACTTGATCAGGGTTCGCCAGAGTAAATTCGTTCTTGTGTCGGCAAGATACGAGCTCGTCGGTCAGCACACCACTTTCGTCCACCGCCGAGTTCGCTTGGGCAATCACATAATTACCCTCTTCAATGGCCGACAGATATTCGATCTCATCGGTCGCACGGCGATCGACAACGCGCCGATAAGGGGTTTCAAGGAAACCATAGGAATTAGTGCGTGCATAGCAGGATAAACTATTGATCAGACCGATATTC
>DAIDMG010000310.1 GCA_027449105.1 Acidiphilium sp.
ACACGGGCAGACCATCGGCTTTTACATCCCGGTTCCCAAAAAACCCAGCCAGTCAGAGAGGGATGCTTTGCTCGAAGCAGGACGGCGAATGCGTGAAGAAATGGAACGCCTGGGTATCACAGAGGACGAACTGGTTGCAGGGTTCAAGAAATGGCGCAAAAAAGATCATGCCGCGTAGGAGGTTGGTTGTAGACGCCAACATCCTGATTCGTGCTGTCTTGGGGCAGCGAGTACGACTGCTCATCGCCGATGCATGTGACAGGGTCAGTTTCTATGTGGCCGAAGCAAATTATGACGAAGCCAAGCACTACTTAGCAGAATTGGCTCCCGCCCGGGGGATATCCGAAGTGGTGTGGCGGGACGCGTTAGATACGCTTATGACGGCCATACAGTTGATTGGCCAAGAAACATTGTCGCCTGTAGAAATTGCCGCAAAAGCCAGAATTGCCCGGAGAGACGAACGGGAATGGCCGGCGGTGGCAGCGTCCTTGCTGCTGGATTGTCCGATCTGGACGGAAGATCGAGATTTCTTTGGCGCAGGTGTGGCAACCTGGACAACAGAAACCATATCGATATATCTTGATAGATGCTGAAGGATGCCCTGCCTTCATTGGGTTCTGATCGGCGGCACTAGACTGGAAGC
>DAIDMG010000311.1 GCA_027449105.1 Acidiphilium sp.
TTGCGATATACAGACAAATATACCAAGAACATATTGAAATAAATTAATATAATCCCATATCTCAGACGCAGGCAGTCATCATGGCGTAGCCGGAGAGAAGCCGTCTGATCTCACCTCCGGCCCTGCCTGCACCGGGACCCGATCCCGGCCCACGCCATTCCCCAATCCCGTACAAGGAGACCACCATGACCGATCCGGTCACACCGGGCACGGCGCTCGTCGCCGCGTCCGCCGATCCCGTGCGCCTGAACGCCGTCCGCGATCAGCTCAGCACCGATCTCGACACACTCGAGTTCGCGATGCAGACCCTCGACGTCCTCGCCGCCATGCTCGGCGGCGAAGGCAAGGAGCCCGCCGACACCATGGACGCCGCAACTGCCGCCCGCGTCCGCCGCGACAACATGAGCGCCATCCGCCATGCCTGCCGCCTCGCGGAAAACCGCGGCAACCGCGCCATCACCAGCGGCAGACAACTCCTCGCCCTCATCGATCCGAACTCAACCACATGACAACGCCCCCTCGTCCCAACTCAGGACGAGGGGGTTTTGTCGTTCGGGGCAAAACAGCACATCACTTCCGCAACGCGCCCATCCCGGTCGCCCGGCCTTCCTGCGGACGTTCTCTGGAGCGGACACCCACGGTC
>DAIDMG010000312.1 GCA_027449105.1 Acidiphilium sp.
TCTATTTTCCATCCCGGCAATATCCGTATTTCACTGTCACAGTTGTTTTTTATGGCATATGCCAACAATCTTTCTTGTATGCCAAGCATTCCTCCAAACCTCTGTTCGAGAGTATGGCTGGGGAACTTACCATCTCTAATGCATTTCCTTAACTTAACCTGATTAAGGATCATGTTCTCAGCTATACAGAGATCGTAGAAAGTGCGCAACAGTGAATCGTCTGGTATTTTGCGGTCAAGGCCACTTTTATTGGCCTCTAGCCCGCAATATTCCTGAAACTTCGTTACCGTCATTCCGTAGTAGGAATATTCACTTTCCTTGATTACGGACGACAGTTGTTTCCTGCTCGGTGTCTTACCAAGCCTCTCTGACAACTCCAAAGCTATTTTCTTTAGTTGCTCAAGTGTTCGTCGGGGCTCTGGCACAGTCTTTGTCCTTTTGGAATGGCTAACGTAGAAGTAACCGGCGCTGCGCGGCTTTATCGCGCAGCGTCCGTGTTGACTGCCGGGTTATGCGATGTTCCATTTGGAAATGCACGCTTGAATTGTTTCAACTACAGTTTCCGCCTTAAACACGATGCCCAGATCAATCATTTCCTTGTCAATTGCGACATCCTTGATACGAGTTGGTATTGGTAGGCT
>DAIDMG010000313.1 GCA_027449105.1 Acidiphilium sp.
GGAAGAGGCAACCTCGCCGATGTGATCGCTTGGCTAATTTTAGGGATTTACATACTTGACGCCCTAACTACAAGGGCGTAAACTACAACCATGAATGACGGAGTGACCATCTCTACCTATGAATTTATGAGGCGATTCCCAACTGAACGAGAGGCCAGGGCATACATCGAGGATTGTCGCTGGCATGGAGCTCCGAGTTGTCCCAAGTGTGCTGCCACGAGTCGCATCCAGACACGCAGGCTTGAGGGATACTATCGCTGTCTGTCTTGCAAGAGCGATTTTACCGTCCGTACTGGAACCATATTTGAACGGTCTCATGTTCCACTAGACAAGTGGTTGTACGCCATCTATCTGCTTGTAACCGCTCGAAAGGGTATCTCGTCGCTGCAACTCTCTAAAGAGATCGGGGTTACGCAGAAGACCGCTTGGTTTATGCTCGCAAGGCTACGCAAAGCATGTGGTAATGGCAACGACTCTCTCTTGTCGGGGATCATTGAAGCTGATGAAACTTTCCTCGGTGGCAAAGAAGCGAACAAACACGAATCAAAGAAGCAACATTCAGGCCGTGGGCCGGTAGGCAAGACACCAGTACTTGGTACGCGTGAACGTGGTGGCAGAACTAAAGCCGTGGTCGTCGAG
>DAIDMG010000314.1 GCA_027449105.1 Acidiphilium sp.
ACGTACCGCAAGCTCGGCGTCCCCTTGCATGAGCAGGCGGCCCTCGCGGGGGTAGCCATGGACGCCGTCTTCGACAGCGTCTCCGTCGCCACAACGTTTCGGGAAACGCTGAAAAAAGCGGGAGTGATCTTTTGCCCCTTTTCAGAAGCGGCCGTCGAATATCCCGAGCTTGTGCGCCAATACCTGGGGAGCGTCGTTCCTTACCGCGACAATTTCTTTGCCGCGCTCAACTCGGCGGTCTTCAGCGACGGATCTTTCGTCTACGTTCCCCCGGGTGTCCGCTGCCCGATGGAACTCTCCACCTATTTTCGGATCAACGCAGCCAAGACGGGGCAGTTCGAGAGAACATTGATCATTGCCGATCGTGGCTCCTACGTCAGCTATCTTGAGGGCTGCACAGCCCCCATGCGTGACGAAAACCAGCTCCACGCCGCGGTGGTTGAACTCGTGGCCCTGGAAGGCGCCGAAATTCGCTATGCCACCGTACAGAACTGGTACCCCGGCGACGAGGAGGGACGCGGCGGAATTTACAACTTCGTTACGAAGCGCGGCGATTGCCGAGGAGCCCGATCCAAGATCTCATGGACCCAAGTCGAAACGGGCTCGGCGATCACATGGAAGTATCCGAGTTGC
>DAIDMG010000315.1 GCA_027449105.1 Acidiphilium sp.
CTTTTCCTCATCTCGTCTGCTCCTTCAGGGTGGGCAGACTCTACATCACGGCGAGGGCGCTTTCGGGGGGCAGGTCAGGGCTGCGATGCCCCGCGCCACTCGCCTGAGGGTTAGCCCGGCTTTCTCAGTGCGCACCGACGGCGCATAACACCAGGTCAGAGGTTGACATCCATCGCCTGAATCAGCAAGCGCGTGCGACGAATATGCAGAAATACCATGCTTCGTGCCCCTTCAGCATCTCGTGCACGAATCGTATCCATGAGCACCACATGCTGCGGATCGGAAAACGGCAGGCGATCTTTAGCGACGGCTTCCTTTACGAATTGCCTCCGGAAATGTTGCGTCGTATTCCAGAAACGCTCCACCATCGCCAGCAATTGCGGCATAGCGGCGCGCGAATACGTCTTGAGGTGAAACTCGCGGTCAAGCTGAATGTATTCTTCGATGGAACTAACCTGTTCGAGCTGCCATGCCATGGACTCGAGCATGGCGACATCTGCATCAGTCATGCGCAAGACGCTTTCAAAAATGGCAAGAGGCTCAACCGCTTCACGAATTTTGTAGATTTCAACGAACTCCTCCGAATTGACGTCGGCTATCCACCCGCCGCGGTTCGGCGCAAGTACCACAAG
>DAIDMG010000316.1 GCA_027449105.1 Acidiphilium sp.
TATTGGGCACCACCTCTCGAAGATTCTGAGTACTTTGGATATTGTGTCCGAACGAACTGGTGAGGCCCTGAATATCAACGCATATCGCTTTCGGCGCACGACCGGGACACGCGCGGCCGTCGAGGGGCATGGGGAGTTGGTCATTGCCGAGTTGTTGGACCACACAGATACTCAGAATGTCGGTGTCTACGTCCAGGCGGTCCCGCAAATCGTCGAGCGCATAGACCGCGCCATGGCCTTGCGCCTTGCGCCTCTGGCCCAAGCGTTTGCTGGCGTCATCATTGCCGATGAGTCCCAGGCGGATCGTGGAGGAGACCCGGCCAGTCGGGTCTGTGACCCACGGTTCGGTCCGTCGATGAAACCCATGGGCAATTGTGGGAAGCACGGATTCTGCGGGTTCCTGGCGCCCATCGCCTGCTATACCTGTCGGAGTTTCCAGCCATGGCTCGATGGACCGCACGCGGCGGTGCTCGATTACCTGCTCGCCGAGCGGGAGCGCCTACTGGTGGGCACTGACGCGCGCATGGCGTCGATCAACGATCGGACGATTCTTGCCGTAGCTGAGGTTGTCAGGCGATGTGAGGGGTTGCGTGACATAAGGGTCGAGGCCGCTCATGTCTGATGTGATCATC
>DAIDMG010000317.1 GCA_027449105.1 Acidiphilium sp.
GCCCTGCTTGGAGCCAGGCCGTCAGCGAGCACGCTTCCAGACCGACCCGCGCCATTTCCATCCCGGACGCCCCGAAGAAGGCGACCAGCGCCTCCGGCTCGCTGGCAACCCGCGCTTCACGCACAATTCCACTCGTCTCATCGGCCACGCAGATCGCGGTCTCTTCCAATGACACATCCAACTCGGCAAAGTATTCCGCGGCCGCTCCTCCTCGATGCTTGTTGCCGATGCACACACGACCATGCTCTATCATCCCGAGAGGAGCAGCCACCCGGATCGCCCAGGTGAGACCCCAATCACCCCAACTGAATCTGAATGGTAGTGCGGCTATCAGTTGCGTGCGATTTTCCTTGTGAGTAGGCGAATATGGGCGAGGAAGAGCCATGCGGTGGCGCTGGTAACGGTGGCCTCGAAATCCTTTACAAGGCGCCGGCATCTGCCGAGCCGAGGATAGCGTGCCACCTCGATCCGAACGAGCCAGACTTCATTTATGGCTTTTCATCGTTTGATCTCGTCACGGAGCAGCGACCCAGGATCATAGGCACCACTGAATTTTCTGACATGAGGAGCGCATCTATAACAGTTGACCGCGGTCAACTTGATGCCGACCTTGAGCGTTGGAGCGGC
>DAIDMG010000318.1 GCA_027449105.1 Acidiphilium sp.
TGAATACCAAATGCCGCGCTCTAACATATGCTGAGCTCCGTGTTTGGATTTCCAGCCAGGGGAATGGGCTTCAGAAATAATAGTTGCTTACGGCCCAATGACACGGACCACACACGTGCTGGGGCAGTCGTTGATGGTGAGGATGAGGACAGAATTAGCTTCAGTTGACGCGGACATGCTTGAATTTTCCATTTATTCCAAGACTATCAATGCCTCACCTCATCATCCGGCCGCAAATCCTCGCTGATCCCAGCCTCGTCATCCTCGGCGTCGTTCAGCGGGATAGCAACGATCCCCACAGCCCTCATTACGTCATAGACCCTTCGAGCATCAGCTTGAGGCCCGTCCAATCCATTTCTCGCGACGTCACTTCCTGCCAGTCCGAGAGGAATCGACCCTGCTCCCCCGAGTTCGACAGTTCATCGGCAAAAATCGTCAATTTCGTAACGCTCTATAGAAATGTTCTTCCTTGAAGACCGCCAGATCAGGGGTTGACGCAGGCGGGACCACCTGAATGCCAGAGTCTGAACAAGTTCCGCCCCCCTCAGAACCGCACTCGCGGAAGCCGCCAGCGTGGTTGACAGATGGTTTCCGCCTTAGTGATAAACGGAATATCGTCATCAAATT
>DAIDMG010000319.1 GCA_027449105.1 Acidiphilium sp.
GCAGAGAGGCCACGAAGCACCTTTGGGTCTCCTTACCGACGATCTATCGCTGGATTCCGGGGGCATCGTGCTCTGGTTGATTTACATTCGATTTGTTGGTTGGAGAAATCTACCGTGATCGACAAGGTGTCGTTTTCAGAAGGCGATTGCACGAAATATCAGGAGTCGGCTGCACTGGTGGATTGCAAAGCGGCGTAGAGAGCCGTCTTGCTCACCTTGAGCCGTGCCGCAGCCTCCCGGACGTTCAGCCCATTGGCGATATGCTCCCGCGCCCGTTGCAACTTGTCGGCAGTAATAACCGGCTTGCGCCCGCCCTTGCGCCCGCGAGCGGCGGCAGCGCTCAACCCGGCCTTGGTGCGCTCGCGGATCAAGTCGCGCTCGAACTGGCCCAGTGCGCCGAACACGTGGAAGATGAGCCGTCCGCCCGGCGTGGTGGTGTCGATGCTTTCGGTCAGCGACCGGAAACCGACGCCACGCGCTTCCAGCGCGCCTATCGTTTCGATCAGGTGCGGCAGGGAGCGGCCAAGCCGATCTAACCGCCAGACAGCCAGCACGTCGCCGTCGCGCAGGTAGGCCAGCGCGGCGGCCAAGCCGGGCCGGTCTGACTTGGCCCCGGAAGCCG
>DAIDMG010000320.1 GCA_027449105.1 Acidiphilium sp.
CTGGGTTAAAAGTTTAAGCAGCTATTTGGTTATGGCGCAAGCGTCTTAGCTGGATGGTTTGACGTTTGATTTGTTGCCGCTGACGCAGGATGTCCTGGGCCCTGCCATGATAGGCATCGGCTGGTGTTACGTTGCCGAGGCTCTCATGGTAACGGCGGTGATTGTAATGCTCGATGAAGGCGGCGATCTGAC
The DNA here is from genome assembly GCA_027449105.1 of Acidiphilium sp. Lineage (GTDB taxonomy): Bacteria > Pseudomonadota > Alphaproteobacteria > Acetobacterales > Acetobacteraceae > Acidiphilium. The sequence goes on from DAIDMG010000320.1 coordinate 193, forward strand.
GTTCAAGATCACCCGGCAGGTAATAGTTATCGAGCAATATGCGGTTTTTCAACGTCTGGTGCCAGCGTTCGATCTTGCCTTGGGTTTGCGGATGACAAGGCGCGCCACGGATGTGTTCGATATTTCGCCGCTCCAGCCATTTGGCCAGATCGGCCGCGATGTAACACGGCCCGTTATCGGATAGCAGGCGTGGCTTATGCGCGACTGTAGCTGAGGCGCAGCCTGAAGCGTCGAGAGCGAGGTTCAGCGTGTCGGTAACATCCTCGGCCTGCATGGTAGTGCACAGCTTCCAGGCGATGACGTAACGGGAATAATCATCGAGGATGGTCGAGAGATACATCCACCCCCAGCCAATCACTTTCAAATACGTGAAGTCTGTCTGCCAGAGCTGGTTTGGCGCTGTGGTTTTGGTTTTGAATTCAGATCGG
>DAIDMG010000321.1 GCA_027449105.1 Acidiphilium sp.
CCGTCGTTCGGGGCCAGTCGGCTCCGCCGGCCGTGGAGATTTCATTTGCAAACGGCCCTGATTAAGTCAGGGCTTTCCGAGGAGGATGCCTATCGGCTCGCACACGCGTCTGGATGCAGCATTGCCGTCCTGCGACGTCTTATGCCGGCGGCGCCCGGTATGCGTTCCGGCTGGGCTGTTCAAGCACCGGCTGAACTCATCGCTGCCATGTTCGCCGGAGCCTGGGTCGATAACAATTTGCGTGACCGCAAGCTTGTCAGCGATCTGGCCGGGTGCACCTACGAGCAGCTGGAATCCGTGCTTGCACGGCTTGCTTCTGGCCCGGATAGTCCCATCGTACGCTTGGGCAATGTCTGGAAAGTCGTCTCATTACGCGATCTCTGGGCCCAGATCGGCGCGCAGGTCACCCCTAGCCAATTTGCGCGCTTCGAGGCGGTCTACCACGAGGTGCTCGGCACCATCAATCCCCGCTACGCCAGACGCCCAAAAAGTAAGTACTACGAGGAGCCGGGAGAGTTCGGCGCGGAGGCTTCCAGTGTGTTACGGCAAGGCCTGAGCGAAGCGATGATCGCCCCCGCGGTCTATCCGCAGCGCGCGAACCTGATCCCAGACGTCGCT
>DAIDMG010000322.1 GCA_027449105.1 Acidiphilium sp.
CATTCAATGGTGTACAGAACACACTCACGCACTCGTTGCTGCATTTGCAATTCGAGCGCCAAAATCAAAACATTCCTCTGCGCCTCGACCTCATCCTGCCGCGCAAACAAATCCCGCCGCAGCTTACTGCGCTTGGCTTCCAGATCGCGCTGGCGTTTTTGCTGGGCAAGCTTATCCTCCAGTGTCGCTGAGGTTGCCGCAAGACGGCGCACCTCCTTGATCTCGATATCGATGGTCTTGATCTCCTGCTCAAGGCCCAGTTTGAGGTCGTCGGCCCAGGCGTCGAGCTTGAGCAGCTCCTGCTCGAAGTAACCGAGGTTGCGCTGATTGATGATTTGCAGCAAGGCGCATTGGCGCTCATGCGTATCTTCATGCAGCGCTGCGTTACCCGCATCGAAAAGCCCGGCGGGCTGGATCTGTGCAGGCAGACGCAACAGTTTTTCGGGATCGTCTTCCGGCAGTTTTTCGCCGTCATGGGTAACAGCCGCAACTACCAGATGCTGCTCCAGATTACCCAAAGCCTCCACTTCCACCAGCTTTACGCTGAGCCAGCCCATTTTGCCCAGGTAGTCCTTGAGCGTGCTGATCTGTGCACCGTAGGCTTCATAGTCGAACAC
>DAIDMG010000323.1 GCA_027449105.1 Acidiphilium sp.
GTCCGCTGTATCGAGAATCCAGGGCCCCGGGCCCGCAACCACGTCGCCCATTTCCTGTATGTGGCCCGAGGTCTCGGTGCCCAACAAGGACGCCGCCAACTCGCGCAACGCGGATTCTTCGATCACCGGGCGCCGAGCGATCCGAGTGGGCCCGGCTTTCTCCCGTGTGATGACCGTAATGGCCGGATACGCGATAACATCACTATGAAAGGCCGGCGTGCCGTACATGTCGACATAGACCTTCAGGTGGAACCCCTCGGCGACCATCTGACGCAGGGGCCCACCGTAGCGGTTTTTCATCCAGCGGTCCGCACAGATAAACCCCAGCGCGCCGCCCTCACGAAGCAGCGTCAGGGACCGCTCTATGAAGGGAATATAGATGTCCGCCCGGTCGTAGACGGTCCGGTAGCGTGCCCGGTACTCAGCCATGAGCGCATCCGGAATGAGCTCCTGGCGCACATAGGGGGGATTGCCGACGACATAGTCGAAACCCGCCTCAAGCGGCGTCAGAAGGAAATCACCCTGGACGAGCCAGGATTGCGCCAAGGTTTGGGCGGCGGATGTCGCCACGCCGTGCGCCCGGAGTCGGCCGATCAATTGTTCCCGCGTTGCCT
>DAIDMG010000324.1 GCA_027449105.1 Acidiphilium sp.
AACGACGCCGGCACGAAGTCCAGCATCCGGCTCACCGTCTCCCCTACCTGATGCAGCGCGCTGCCGCAGCAGGCACACTGCTTCTCCTCGAGATCGACCACGACCTCGACCTGCGGCAGGCTGTCCGGCAACGCCCCGAGATTGCGCTGCCGCCGCTTGCGTTCACGTGTCTGCCCATCCGCCGTGCCAGCTTGCGCCGCTTCGTCTCCCGCAGCCTCCGCCTGTTCGAGATCTTCCAGCGCCAGGGCCAGCTGGTCCGGATCCATTTGTTCGGAGCGTTGGCCAAAGCGATGCCGCTGCAGCTTCGCGATCAGCAGGTGCAGCTTGTCGATCTCCGCGCGCAGATCGTCATTGACGCTGCGCAGGCCGGCATTCTCATGCTCCGCGTGGCTCACCAGGTCGCGCAGGATGCCCGGGTCGTCGGGAAGGGCGGCAAGATCGATCGGCACGATCAAACTATCGCAAGCAACCAGGCAGGATGCCAATGACTCTCGCGTGAGCGGGGCCTATCCCGCCAGCGTCGGACGCAGGCTTTGCACCGGAGCCCGCCACTCGCAGCCTTCAAGAAGCGTGGCAAGCTGCGCCGGGCTCAGCGACATCAGCGTCGTC
>DAIDMG010000325.1 GCA_027449105.1 Acidiphilium sp.
GCACGGGACTGGGTGTCCGGGGTCAGACAACCATGACGCGCGCGGCGCTCTCAGGGAGTTCGGCGTCGAAGGCTCTCTGAAAGAACTCGGCGACAGTCGCGCTCTCCGACTCGTCGCACTTGTTCAGGAACGTCATACGGAACGCCAGGCCGACGTCCTGAAAAATCCGGGTGTTTTCCGCCCAGGTAATCACCGTCCGCGGGCTCATCACCGTAGAGAGATCGCCGTTGATGAACGCGTTACGGGTCATGTCGGCGACGCGTACCATCGCCATGATCATGCGGCGGCCGGCATCGGTATCGAACGACTCGGCCTTGGCCAGCACGATTGCCGCCTCCGCGTCGTGATCGAGATAATTGAGCGTCGTCAGGATCGACCAGCGATCCATCTGCCCCTGATTGATCTGCTGCGTGCCCTGGTATAGCCCGGTGGCGTCGCCGAGCCCGAGCGTGTTCGCGGTGCCAAACAGCCGGAATTGCGGATGGGCACTGATTATGCGGTTCTGTTCCACGAGCGTGAAGCGGCCGTTCGCCTCGAGAACCCGCTGAATCACAAACATGACGTCCGGACGGCAGGCGTCGTATTCGTCGAAGGTGAGTGCGACCGCC
>DAIDMG010000326.1 GCA_027449105.1 Acidiphilium sp.
ATTTCGTCAATCCGAAGGAGGTGGAAGGCGACCTCGTATCCCATCTGGTCGAACTGACTCATGGTGGTGCGGATTACAGCTTCGAGTGCATCGGTAATGTAAAAGTCATGCGTCAGGCCCTGGAGTGCTGTCATAAAGGCTGGGGTGTTTCCTGCATCATCGGTGTTGCCGGCGCCGGCCAAGAGATATCGACCCGCCCCTTCCAGTTGGTTACCGGACGGCGGTGGATCGGCAGTGCGTTCGGCGGCGCCCGCGGGCGTACCGACGTTCCGAAAATAGTCGACTGGTACATGGAGAAGAAGATCAATATCGACGACCTGATCACTCACCGCCTCAAGCTGGAAGATATCAACGAAGGGTTCCATCTTCTGGAAACGGGGCAATCCATTCGCAGCGTGGTGGTGTATTGATGGCTCCGCTAGAAACACGGGAGGAGCATCGCTGCTTTGGTGGACGCATGGGTTATTATGCCCATGCGTCCAGTGCCACGGGGGTATCCATGAATTTCGCGGTGTACCAGCCGCCCCAGGCATTGGGTGGTGCCCTGGTCCCAGCCCTGTATTAACTGGCGGGGTTAACCTGCACTGAAGAAACGTTCATGATTA
>DAIDMG010000327.1 GCA_027449105.1 Acidiphilium sp.
GTCGCCATAGCAGAACGCAATACAGAAGGCATGTTCGAATGCAAGTTCGACCTGAACGAGCAACTTCGCGCCAGAACAGACCGCACCGAACTGGAGATCTTTGGCTTCTATGGTGACCATTTCCGAGAAGGCACCCTGTGTTGCCGGTGGCGGGTCGGGTACATTCGGGAGATTCATTTTCAGACCCATGTGGCTGGGCACGGGACCAGCCCGGTCAAGTTTGACTGGCTGGAAAAAACTACTCATAGATCATCCATGTCGGCACGAGTGAAGGCAGCCCTGACGATCAATCGCAGCAATTTAGAATTCACCAACCGCATTGGCGGGCGTGAGGCGGACCCTTGGGTTCCAGCCAATCATGATCTCAAATCCCTTTTTGAGCGACTCCATCCTCCAAAGTCGGAGGGACGGTTCTTTCAGCGTTGGAGCCAGGGCGACGGCGAGGGACGACTTCAATTCGTGGAGTGGTTCAAGGCGCTTCTAGAAAAATATCAGCATCACCAAGTGGTTATTTTTGATCCGTATTTTGATGAAGCTGGCTTGGGTCTAGTGTTGCTCTATGCGGCACAGAATGCCAACTACATTATCTTCACATCCCTAGGCG
>DAIDMG010000328.1 GCA_027449105.1 Acidiphilium sp.
CTCCTCTTGCGCGCATCTTTCCGCTGAAGAGATCATGCAGCGCGTCAATGCGGATTATCCCGTAGTATCGAAGGCGACTGTCTACAACACCCTTGGCCTCTTCGCCGATCACGCCCTGGTGCGCGAAGTGATTGTAGAGCCCGGCAAGGTATTCTATGACCCCAACGTATCCCTTCATCATCATTTCTACTATGTAGATTCTGGAGAGCTCCAGGATATCCCTGGGTCTGCCCTGCAAATTAGCGAGCTCCCCGAGCTACCACCGGAGACTGAGGTGGAAAAAGTCGAGGTGGTGATCCGACTGCGGCAACGCGCGGCCCACTAAAGCACGGCATCAGCACTTGCCTTCTCGGCAAAAATTCCTATAATACGGGTCCTTCGGGTTGTTAGCTCAGTTGGTAGAGCAGCTGACTCTTAATCAGCGGGTCGTGGGTTCGATCCCCTCACAACCCACCAAATAAAACAGGCACTTAGGAAAGTTCCCTAGGTGCCTTTTTCGTCTGGGGTAACTTTTGGGGTAACTTTTGGCCTGTACTGCCCATCGGCACCCATTCCCCTACGTTACCCAGACGCAATGCAGACCCTAGACGGGCAGGACGGACG
>DAIDMG010000329.1 GCA_027449105.1 Acidiphilium sp.
GTTCGAATCCCACACCATCCGCCAATTCAAGGGTTGCCATGCGCGCATGGTGGAATGGCAGACACGCTGGGCTTAGGACCCAGTGCCGCAAGGTGTGGGGGTTCGAGTCCCTCTGCGCGTACCATCACACTACCTACGAGGCCCTGTATGCACCGAGAAAAAGGATCAGAAAATGTATGGGTTATGGACAATCTTGTTCGGCCAAATCCGGACCTGCTGGGTGATTTTTTACCGATATGTGTTCTGATTCCCGACTCGATCTCGGAAGAACAGATTCAGGAAGCGGAGCGCATGGGACGAGCGTCCGCGGGCCGATTGATTGCCCTGCTCCACTGGGGAGTTTCTTAACGATTTGGGGGCCATAGCTCAGTTGGGAGAGCGCCTGCTTCGCATGTAGGAGGCCAGCGGTTCGACTCCGCTTGGCTCCACCAGAGGTTGGGGGTACCTGGCGAGTGTCTTGCGGCCTCGTGATGGGCCGTGCGGCCCACAATGAAGGTGATAGACCCGCCCGCAAAATCGCGTCTCTAGCTGACGTGGGCAAGCGCCTGCCTGAAGAGCAGGAGAGCCCGGTTCGACTCCGGGGAGACGCACCACAAACATTA
>DAIDMG010000330.1 GCA_027449105.1 Acidiphilium sp.
CGACGATAACTGGCAATGCCTACAACTAGCCCGCATTTCTCACGCAGGTAGGTGCATCGGGGCTCTGAATCGGCGAAAGTGCTTTTGGAACAAAGACCTTTTGCGATTTGGAGGAATTCCCCGATGCGGACAGAGTGTAGCGCGGAGCGATTTGCATTTGGAGAGGCTGCGGGCCGTGTCGTAGTTGCCGGTTTCGACGGCGGCGCGATCACCTCGGATGCCGGCGCGCTGCTGCTCGGTGCGACCGATCGGGCGATCCGGCTGACCGAGCGCTTCGCCGCCTGTTTCACCGACCGGCGCTCCCCCGATCACATTGAGCACGACGTGCGCACACTCCTGCTGCAGCGGGTGGTCGGCATCGCGCTCGGCTACGAGGACCTGATCGATCATGACCAGCTGCGCCATGACCCGGTGCTCGCCGTCCTCGCCGGCAAGCTCGCGGCACGGCGTTCGGGCTGCGCACCGCTGGCCGGCAAGTCGACGCTGAACCGGCTGGAGCTGAGCCGCGCTGATGCCACGCGGTATCACCGGATCAGCCATGACCCGGCGGCCATCGAGGCGCTGTTCGTCGATCTGTTCCTCGACGCCCATCGCAAGCCGC
>DAIDMG010000331.1:0-312 GCA_027449105.1 Acidiphilium sp.
GGGCGATTCAGAAGGGGATCTTCGTCATGCCGGGAGACGGTTCTGTGCGCAAGAGCTATGCTTATATATACGGTTTGCTGGAAAGCATGGAGTTTATGATGGGGAGGTCCGAGCGCTATCTCTGCTACAACTACGTTGAGCGGGATACGGACACGCTGTCCGAACTCGTTGAGAGCATCATCGCGGAGCTTGGCATTCGGCGCGCGCGGCTTCGGATTCCGAAGTCGGTGCTTGTCGGTCTGGCGCGAGCAGCGCAAGTTGCAACGGGCGGGCGCAGTCCGATTCATCCGGTTCGGGTGCGCAAGGCGGCGC
>DAIDMG010000331.1:322-597 GCA_027449105.1 Acidiphilium sp.
AATCGACGCATATCGTGCCCGCAGAGCTGATCCGCCTCAATTTTGAGTTTCAATACGATTTTGCGAAATCGCTCAGCCACTGGATGAGTATTGCGCCCGATGATTTCGAGTCTGGCAGGCCGGTCACGCGTTGAGGATGCATGCCTTGTCCCCCGCCCGGACGGATGATTGCGAGCTGTCGCGGCGGTATCGGCTCAGTACGCGCCATGCCCCCAAATGACGACGCGCACCGTTTTCAAGAGAATCCGCAGGTCCATGAGAATGGTGCGTTTCTT
>DAIDMG010000332.1 GCA_027449105.1 Acidiphilium sp.
GGCGCCATTGCCGCTCAATACCAATGAGGGCACCCAGGACAAAGGCGAGGAACAAGTCTTCCGCAGTGAGAACGAGGTCGGGCATCTGTGGCGTCATGACGGATATCCCCCGCTCAATGAATCCCGCGCGCGAAGCCGATGGCCACCATGACCAGCATCACCACGATATAGATGCGCAGCCCCCAGAAGGCGACCTGGATCCATCCCCGAAGGGGCGCGCGGGTGAGGGGTTGGGGTTCCAGATGGGTTTCCTCCTCGAAAAACTCCAGAAAATCCTGGGTTGGCGCCGAATGAAAATCTTCTTTGCGGTGCATGGGAACTCCTTAGGAGGAAGGGAAAACCACGGTATAGCCTACAGTCCGTTGGCCAGGATGAGAAATCCGACGATGGCGAATGCCGAGTAATTCTGCCATGGCCGATTGACATAGCTTCCCATGATGTCCCGGTCATTGAGCAGCATGAGCAGGAACAGCATGGCGGCGGGCATGAAAATGGAGGCGATCACCTGGACGGTCAGGTTCAGGAAGCCCAGGGGGATATGAGGAATCAGGACCACCATGGCGGCGCTGAGTATGCCGGACAGATAGAAAGGCAAT
>DAIDMG010000333.1 GCA_027449105.1 Acidiphilium sp.
TTCGAGGTGTCGAACTTCAGTCAAGGCTGGCATCATCCGGCTTGCGGTAGATAAGAATCAGGTCTGGCCGGATGTGGCAATCGCGATGATCATTCCATTCACCCGTCAGCGGGTGATCGACATTGCGGCGAGGCAAGAGCTTATCGGCAGCAAGCATGTTGACCTGCCCCCCGGAAGCGCCCTCGCCGTTATGTAGAGTCTGCCCACCCTGAAGGAGCAGACGAGATGAGGAAAAGCCGTTTCACCGAGGCGCAGATGAGCTATGGCGGCGAGCTTGGACGACGCTACCGCGTCGACCACATCTCCACAGCCACAGCCACAGCAGCAGCAAAAGGCAGCTTGATTTTCATGGGGGTCAGAACGGTGCCACTTCCCACTTAATTTCTCAGGTCCATGGTCCTCATCATGGGGACCAGCTCACCCTTCTCATCGCGATCTCCCAGTGTTCGAGTTCCCCAGCAGTTCCTCGATAACTGCTGCGACACCGTCGGCATTGTTCGAAGCGACGATTTCGTCTGCTCGCTTGAGAAGGTCACGGTGGGCGTTTGCCACAGCGATCGCCCAGCCAACTCGATCGAATATAGGAATATCGTTT
>DAIDMG010000334.1 GCA_027449105.1 Acidiphilium sp.
GCCGATCGGGATTTCGGGAGTGAAAGGCCGCGCGGATCTCCTTCGACCGGTCGGAATCCTCGGAGATTTCCCTGAGAAAGGCCTCCTGCAGCCCGGCATGGGACCGCCGGGAGACTTCCAGAACTCCGCGGACCTTTCCATCGAGATGCTGATGTTTGCGCCCATCGCATTCGAGCTGGCGATGTTCGTCAAGCCGCGCGTCAAGCGCATCACTCACTGGTTTCTGATGCTCGGGGCCGCCACGGGCGCCATGACCGTGCTCGGCGCGAGCAGCCGCGGTGCCCAGGTCGCGCTGGCGTTCCAGGGGGCCTGGGTGGCCATTCAGCGCAAGCTGAATGTCAAGGTGCTGATCGGCATCGCACTGGTCGGATGGATTGGCTACGCGCTTCTGCCGGCGGGGGAAAAAGCGCGATTCAGCCGGGCGGGAACCGATCCGACGTCCCTTCAGCGCTTCGACTACTGGAGAGCGGGGCTGAAAATGATCGAACATCACCCCGTGCTGGGGGTGGGCTTCTGGAATTTTCCCGCGGTGTATGCCGCGGAGTATCCCAACAAGTTGTGGCACGGCACCGCACAGCTTCCGCACAATATCT
>DAIDMG010000335.1 GCA_027449105.1 Acidiphilium sp.
ATGTCGGGGTTGATCTTGGTCCAGTCGAGGCCGCCGACATGCAGCAGGTAGGAGCGGGCGATCTTGCTGAACTTCGGCACGTCCATGCTGCCGGAGAACAGGCCACCGTTGACGTAGGGGAAATCGGTGCTGTCGGCCCAGCGGGGGAGCTTGGCCGCTGCCCGGTTCTCGCGCCTGGTGTTCATGGCATGGAACAGCGTGCTGATCACCTCGTGCGTGTTGGATGAGTCCTTCGCACCCATCTGCGCGACCGTTTCGGTGAACTTGCCCTTGCCCCCAAAGATGTCCGTGTCCTCGGCAAAGAAGCAGAAGATCAGCCGCGCCATGAAGTGGTTCATGTCGTGGCGGCGCTCGGCCTTGCCCCAATCGGGGTTGTCCTTCAGGAGTTCGACATAGAGGCGGTTGAGGCGGCTGGTCGCCCGGATGTCGAAGGCGTTTTCGCTGATCTGGCGGACGGTGCTGATGCCCGCCAGCGGCAGGAAGAAGCCGAAGTGGTCGGGAAAGTCCTTGAAGGCACAGGCGATGGTCTCACCATTGGTCAGGTCTTCGGCCTCGAAGTCCGTGCCGTCGGTCGCGAGGATGAACTTCGCCT
>DAIDMG010000336.1 GCA_027449105.1 Acidiphilium sp.
CCTTGCCCTCCCGGTGATCCGGGATATTCTGGAGCGCTTCATTGGCCCTCAGATGTCCCGGGTACTCATGAATCCGCTGCCAGGCGAAGACTGCGGCGTCCCTCGACTGGGAAAAGATCTTCATATCCACACCGCCATCCCGACCACGGGAAAGGCCAACCGCCAGGAGTTCCCCGGACTCGCGCTCAAACCTGGCCACCACCCCATAATTCACGTCAGGCTGAAAAACACCGGCTGGCATCGTCTCCACCAGACCCGTTTCCGCATCGCGCCGCTGCAAGGTCCCCACCAGACGGCCATCGTTTTCCTGCACGGAAAGGTTGTACCAGTCGCCGTCGCGGTCCTTGATGGCCGCAGCCAGCGCGGCGCTCGGGTCGCGGACAGCACCGGATGGGTTCACCTCATGACCTTTTGGAGCGGGGGCGTTGTCGAGCCTGGGGGCAGAATCCGGCGCGGCTGCCGCCCGCAAGGCCACCGTCTGCTCAGGCGGCATCAGCGCATCCAGCTTTTTGATGACATCCCGCGCGGCATGTACGGCATTGCCTGTCCACTGCCGTTGCCAGGCGCTTTCAGACGGCGCCCAACGAAAAC
>DAIDMG010000337.1 GCA_027449105.1 Acidiphilium sp.
TCTTGAAGAGTGGCTGTATCAATCCCCTTATTGTTGAGCTTGCAGTTGGCCTCGTACACATCAAGCATTTCAGTCAAGACCTTACCAACCAAAGCGTCAGGTTCGCTCTGCCAGAACGCACGCGTTTTCTTGGCCTTGGAGGTGCCGTAGGTCTGGTACTTCGTGCTGTGAATATCGACCCCATGGCGATTGAAGAACTGACCGAAAGTCATATCGTTGTAATCGAGAAGGTACCCGCCTTCCATCCCAAGGATTTTCTCAAGATAACGTTTATCGACTTCGGTAAGGGTGCTCATGCGCCGGCTCCCGCTTTGCGTTTCTTTGCCTTGGCCGGTGCGGCCGCGGCGGTCATCTCGGTGTATAGGTCGAACAGCTTTTCCAGCCGCTCGGTGTCGTTCTTGAAGCGGCGACCGATGTAGATGCGCTCCAGCACTTCGTCGTTGCGCTCATGCGCCGCGCGCAGGTCGGCGGGCATTGCGTCGGGGTCGTAGAGGTCGGCGATGGTGGCCGGAAAGTGATGCTCCCGCGCCAGCAAGATGTCTTCCGCGCAGCGCGTCAAGTCCGTCTTATTCTTCTCGGTCAGAGTCGGG
>DAIDMG010000338.1 GCA_027449105.1 Acidiphilium sp.
CCACCAGGAGTTTCAGCGACTGGTCCAGATCCATGGCGAAAAAGCGCGTCGTCAGATGGACCTGGTGGAGATGGCGAAAGAAGTCCTGGGCGACCTCCTGTCCTGAAAGGCATCGGGCTCTGAGGCCGGTTATCCCTCTGTGCGCTGATCTATACCCTGTCGATGCTCTGGATGGTATGACGGGAGGAAAATCGGTATGGACCACGAGGCTATTTTGGATAACCGGGCAGATCTAGCCAGTGCTGACGCACAGGATTCTTCTGTGAATGAAGAGGAGATGGTTTTTGCGCTTCAGGATCAACATCACAAGTTTTCCATGGGGTTATCTACCATTCTCCAATGCCTGCGAATGGCGGAACAGGAAGGCGGGATTCCCAAGCTCCCGAGCGATTGGTGGATTCAGGTGGCGAGGCGGTACTCTATCATCCTGGATTGAGGCTTGAGGGGTGAGAATGGACGTCTACAAACTGCGGCCAGAAAACGCGGGATCCCAACATATCGATCGGGAAACCTTCGAGGCGCAGACGCTGCGAGATAAGCCCTGGTACCGCCAAAACGGGAAAGGAGAGGACGTGCAATATGCCGTATGC
>DAIDMG010000339.1 GCA_027449105.1 Acidiphilium sp.
ACGTACCCTCTCCCGGCCTTCGGCCACCCTCTCCCGCATGCGGGAGAGGGTGCGGGGGAGAGGGCGCGTCAGCCGTCGGCAGTCGCCACTGACCAGTGAGCAGCTTCTGCATCAGGCCGCGCTTCTGGGTCTGGAGCGCCGCGACGGATTGGCCGAGCAGGTCGATTTCCTCGCGCAGGGCGTTGAGGTAGCGGGCTCGTCATCCATCACGTAGGCCTTGATGGTGAACGCCTCGATGATACCGGTAGCCCACTTGCGGAACTGCACCGCGCGTTCGGAGTTGACCTTGTAGCCCACAGCGATGATCGCAGCCAGGTTATAGTGCTGAGTGTGGTAACTCTTGCCATCGGCGGCGGTTATTCGAAATTTTCGAATAACTGAGCCTTCCTCCAACTCACTGTCTGCAAACACATTTTTCAGGTGGTAATTGATGGTGTGGGTTTCCACGTCGTAGAGAACCCCCATCATCTTCTGGGTCAGCCAGATGCTTGTATCCGCATAAATGGCCTCCACACCACCCTGGCCGCTGGCGGCGATAAAAGTCAGGTACTCCGCCGCCGATGAACGGACGAGGGAGATTTCCTGCTT
>DAIDMG010000340.1 GCA_027449105.1 Acidiphilium sp.
ATCGCAGGGGTTTGGTACTGGTTTTGGTCTCGCCAAGATCAACGTCGTGCGCGAGACCACGGGACGGCAACGCGGCCGGATCTACGCCTATTCGGACTATCTGGCCTTGCTCGATCGCGGCACCGACCCTCTGCCGGCCTGACGCGTAGGGGAAGATCGAAACCAAGCGCAACGTATATCGAGATGGAGGCGAACAGGGAGGGGCGGCAAAGTTTGTAGGAGGCGTCGGCGCGTATGCGGGCCGACGATGTGAACGGCGTGGACATAGAGCTTCGTGATTTGCGTTTGGCGCTCGTAACGTCACAGCACCGCAGCCTGCGACAGGCGGCGGAAGCTCTGAACATACGCCAATCGACCCTGAGCCGCCGGCTGCACGAGATCGAGCGCCAGCTCGGCGTGGTGTTGTTCGAAAGGACGAATGGCGGCACCCGCCTCACCACGGTGGGGCTGGAGTTCGTCGCGAGCGCCAAGCGGATACTCGATGACGTGGATACGGAACTCCAGCGGCTCAGGAGCAGGAGTCGTGGCGAACTTGGCCTGCTGGCGATCGGCGTTCATGCCTCCCCTTCGGCATGGAACATGCACG
>DAIDMG010000341.1 GCA_027449105.1 Acidiphilium sp.
CCGTTTCCGAACGATGGCGACCAACACGTAGACCGACACCGCGATCCAGATCTGCGTCTTCACCGCGTTTTCGGAGGTCCCGTAAAACTTCTTGATCCGGAGATGCTGCTTGATCCATTTGAAGAAAAGCTCCACCTGCCAGCGGCTCTTGTACAGATCGCAGATCGTCAAAGCTGGCCGCACTGTCAGGTTAGCCCGGATATCTCACAGAAAGTAGGTGCATCGGGGCTCTGAATCGGCGAAAGTTCTTCTGCAACAAAGCCTTGCGGCGATGCAGAGGAGGTCCCCGATGCCGACAGACTGTAACCCGGCGCAGTTTGAATTTCCACGCCTGGAAGGGCGCGCTGTTGTGGCGAGTTTCGACGGCGGGCGCATCACCACGGACGCCGGTGCGCTCTTGCTGGGCGCCGCCGACCGGGTGATCGGCCTGACCCGCCGCTTCGCCGCCTGCTTCAAGGATGCGCGCCACGCACCATTCGTGGAGCACAGTGTGCAGACGCTGGTGACGCAGCGGGTGGTTGGCATTGCGCTGGGCTATGAGGATCTGATCGACCACGACGAACTCCGCCACGACCCGGTGCTGGC
>DAIDMG010000342.1 GCA_027449105.1 Acidiphilium sp.
CTTCAAACGCCTCCAGTGCGCCATCCTCAAAAGAAAGCTTGAGCGTTTTCAAAAGAAGACCTCCCGATTAGGAACATTCTTTCACGAAAAAATGCCCGAAAAGCATTTTGTCCGATTCCGGATCGGAAAAGTGGCTTTTGTCCGACAGCCTCAAAAATCGTCCGATCCGAGTTGGAGCCCGCCCTCCAGTTCGAGGTCTCGATCATGCGACTCTTTCTGGCTGACTGACTGGGCGAAATCGAGGGTGACCTCCCGATGGACGGCCTGTTCGGGGGTCAGATTTCTTTCCGTGCTTCTCTCGAGTTCTCTTTCCTGTTCGTGTTCGACCTTTCGTTGGCGTTTCACAAGATACTTTTCGATCTTTTCCTCCTGGTGATCGAGATAAAAACTCCAGCGGCGCCAGAAGTCCGCTTCGATTTCGAGTTTGGCCTTGAAGTCGTCGTCGACCCCCTGTTGTGGATCGCCTCTATCAGGCCATTCGCGGATCGGGTTAATCAGGCCACCCTCGGATCGGGTTAATCAGGCCATTCCCGGATCGGGTTAATCAGGCCATTCCCGGATCGGGTTAATCAGGCCATTCCCG
>DAIDMG010000343.1 GCA_027449105.1 Acidiphilium sp.
ACCGCCTGAACAGGCAGGAGAACAGCTATGGCTGGAAAGCATGAGGGAAGCGGTGAAAAGACGCTGTATTGTTCATTCTGTGGCAAAAGCCAGCATGAAGTCCGCAAGCTGATTGCCGGTCCTTCGGTATTTATCTGTGATGAATGCATTGAGTTGTGCAACGACATCGTCAAGGACGAGATACTGGACGATCACAGCGAGGGTCAGGACAAACTGCCCAAGCCCATGGAAATCCGCAAAACGCTGGATGATTACGTCATTGGTCAGGACGTTGCCAAAAAGGTTTTGTCCGTGGCGGTTTACAATCATTACAAGCGTCTGGAACATGGTGGCAAGGACAATGAGGTAGAGCTGGACAAGAGTAATATCCTGCTTATCGGTCCCACCGGCTCGGGCAAGACTCTGCTGGCGCAGACCCTGGCGCGCCTCCTGAATGTACCCTTTGCCATGGCCGATGCCACGACGCTCACGGAAGCCGGCTATGTGGGTGAGGATGTCGAAAACATCATCCAGAAGTTGCTGCAGAAATGTGATTATGATGTGGAAAAGGCACAGACCGGCATCGTTTATATCGATGAGATC
>DAIDMG010000344.1 GCA_027449105.1 Acidiphilium sp.
AAGGAGTATATCATCAAGGGTTTCGTGCTGGACGACGCGCGTCTGAAGAACCCTGGTAAGGGCCGGGACTATTTCGACGAGCTGACCCGTCGCCTGCAAGACATCCGCACCAGTGAGCGGCGCTTTTATCAGAAAATCACCGACATTTACGCCACCAGCGTGGATTACGACGCGCGCCATCCGCTCACTCAGCAGTTTTTCGCCACGGTGCAAAACAAGGTGCATTACGCCATCCTGGTAGGCTTCTTCGGGTGTCTGCCGTTCCAGTTCAGCCTCTTTCGTGAGCGCGCAGGCACATCCGACAGTTACAGGGGTTTTGCTACGACGCGAGGATTTTTGATCCACCGATCCGGCATGGTTTTACTGTGCCATCCGCCTGTGCCAATGGTTTTTTCTGATGGGATTTTTTGATGCAACTTACTGTTTTTTATGGTGCCCAGGGACGGAATCGAACCGCCGACACGAGGATTTTCAGTCCTCCTGACATCATATAAATACTTATAAAACAACTACTTGCGTCGCTTGCCAAAGCCATAACCGATCCCGACCGACCCTAATTTCAAGGGGTTACATTTTCGCCAT
>DAIDMG010000345.1 GCA_027449105.1 Acidiphilium sp.
AGTTCCGCGCCAAAGCGCAACAGCCGGTCCTTGTGGGTGATGACTAGGCGCCCTACCTGGCCGCCGATGATGGCGTCCAGGAGCCGTTTCAGGCCCTTCTTGTGGTAGTTCATGCCAGAACCAATCGGCAATGACCTCGAACGTACAACCCTGCCGCGCGCAGAACAATTCCAGAACCTGTTTTTGCCGTTCCAGGTCATCCTTCTGGTCGTGGCTGGAAACGCGGGCGTAAGCGACAGTGCGTCGATTCGCGGTATCGGCGGCATGAAACCACTCGGGGCGTAACTTCGCCAAATCGTAACGCCGATGGCCGCCCGCCGTATGTTCGGCAACCAGTCTGCCTTCCGCTTCCCATCGCCGCAGGGTGGTGATGGACACACCCAACGCTTTTGATGCTTCGCCTATGCTAGCCAACCTCTCCATTTTGGAGCGTATAGATTGGATTCGGTTAGATTTCAAGAAAACTGTTTGAACCCCTTGTCCGCCTTTTTATCCTCCCCTGCCAGAGCCCCTGGCGATTGTCACCTCCCTCCGGATGACCTTCCGAAGGAGTGGGGTCTCCTGACGACATCCCTCGCCTCA
>DAIDMG010000346.1 GCA_027449105.1 Acidiphilium sp.
GAAGCTGGTCTGGAATGGCTGGCCGATCTGCCTGCCCATGCCGTGCTGGATACCGTGGCCCGGTTGGATGGCGCGCTGCGCCGCATGGTACAGCTTCGCAAGCAAGGCAAGGAATGCGGCTTTCCGCGAGCCAAGAAGAAGTTCGTCAACGAGGCAGGCGTCTACTGCGTCGGGCAGGCGACAGGAATTGTGAACCGTGAGGCCAGCTTGCCCAAGATCGGGCGCATCCGATGCCGTGGCGGCGACGTGCCGGAAGGCAGGTTACTGGCGGCCCGCGTTTGGCGCGACGGCAGCCGTTGGATGATCTCGGCGCAGTTCGAGTGCGCCCGCCCGGCGCCGATGGAGGCAACTGGCGTTACACTTGGCATTGATCTCGGCGTCTCTACCTTGATCACGGCCTTTGACGGCGCGGAATTTGAGGAATTCATCGCGCCAAAACATCTGCGCCGCGCGCAGAAGCGGCTCACGCGCGCGCAGCGGGTTCTCTCGCGCCGCAAAAAAGGATCGGCACGCAGACGGATGCAGAGGCGCGCCGTGTCGGCGTCATTCACCGCAAGGTGCGCGACCGCCGGAAAGACTT
>DAIDMG010000347.1 GCA_027449105.1 Acidiphilium sp.
GGGATGGGGCTTGTCTACTTCATGCTCGTGTGCGACCTGACATACCTGGAAACGGGCGACGTGTGGATTCAGAACGATCCCTTCTACGGCAAGGGCGCGACCCTGGTGGACTACACCACCAACGAGTTCGTGGGCATCTGCGTCGCCCACCATGCCGTCGCCAAGCCGTCCTACGGCATCCAGTTAAACCGCCTGGCGACGTATATCCGCCCCTCGTCGGCGCCGGACGGTACCGGCTACTACCAGTCGGGGATGAACGGCGGCCAGCCTCTCCAGATCGTCAACGGCGCGGCCTCGTTCGGCGCGGTGGGGGCGACGGCGGACGCCATCCCCATCGGGCTCAACCCCACGAGCCGCCCGAAAAAAGACCAGATGAAGCCGTATGTGCCGGGCATGACGGGCGAGGCGGACTACTTTTGCTATGTGCCGCCCATCCCCGGGTTCATCCCGCAGGAAGGCGACTACATCCAGACGCTCAACGGCTCCCGCTACATTGTGGAGATCCCCTGGCATCTGGAAGCGGGCATCGTGGGCAGTTCCATGTCCGTGCGCCGCGTCAACGTCCAGACCAACT
>DAIDMG010000348.1 GCA_027449105.1 Acidiphilium sp.
ACAGAATGCGACTGTGTTCCCGGGTGAGCGTGCGCAATCGCGGTAAGCAGCATGCCGGGCACGACAAGGATCAGCGGATTAGTTCTCATTGACGATGTCCCCCCTATTTATGCTTGTGCGGCACCGTACTCTATGCTATCAATGGCGTCAAGAGTAAATATGCGGCATAAATATGCAGTCGGACCTTCGGTCGTGCGCATTCTGGCTGGGCGGGCCGGAAAAGACGGAGGAAACGAGCGTTGGGCAACACCAGATGTGAGATGAAGTGGAGATAGTTCCGTTGGATAGATACGCGATCGCGAAAACAAACCATGCGCTCCCGGATAGAAAAAAGGCGCTTCGAATGTACGAAGCGATGGTGCGGATTCGTAAGTACGAAGAGCAGATATATTTCCTGTTTCTGGAAGGGAGGATCTCGGGAAGCATCCATCAGTCGCACGGACAGGAAGCATGCGCGGTGGGAATGCTGTGTGACGTCCGCGGCACGGATTTAATGGCATCGACTCACCGTCCGGCGGGACATGATCTCGCGAAGGGCATTTCGATCGAGTCGATGATGTGCGAGATGTTCG
>DAIDMG010000349.1 GCA_027449105.1 Acidiphilium sp.
CCGAGATAGCCGCCAACGCGACCGTTGGCAGCAAAACGTTGATCGCCCGCGCATCCATTTTCCGACGTCCCATACGCCGATTGTAAGTATGCCGCGCCGATTCCTGCAAAAACATATCCTTTATGTGATATTTAATATGATTAATTGACTAATATAGGTCGGTTTGGCAATATACAATTTATGAAAAATTACAGCATGGTAGCCAGATCGAGCCGGAAGGACGGGAAATGCTGATCACCCCGGCCCATTTCCTCGCTCTCGCGAATCGCTGCGCCCCCGAGGTCGCACCGGGCACGCTGGCGGCGGTTGCCAGCACCGAGTCGGGGTTCAACACTTTGGCGATTCAGGACAACACCACGCGCCAGAGCATGCGGCCATCGGATGTGCGTAGCGCGATAGCCGTAGCCAGACGGCTGATTGCTGACGGGCATTCAGTTGATCTCGGCCTCATGCAGATCGATAGCGCGAACCTCACCCGCTTGGGGCTGACTGTCACCACGGCCTTTGATGCCTGTGCATCGGTGCGGGCGGGCGGCAAGCTGCTGGCGCAGGACTACAAGCGGCCGAACGGG
>DAIDMG010000350.1 GCA_027449105.1 Acidiphilium sp.
TGATGTGCATCTACGGTATCGAGCTGCTTCCAGACAACATCGTCGAGTGCCGGGTGAACATGCTGAAAATCCTGACCGAGTACCTGAGCCTCAATGAGTCGGATGACCTTTATCGGGCGGCATCGTATGTGCTTTCGCAGAATCTTGTACATGGCGATGCGCTGACGATGCGCGCTCACGATGGCAAGCCGATTACTTTTGCCGAATGGGGCTACCTCGGCAAGGGCAGGTTCCAGCGACGCGACTTCCGCCTTGATGTTCTCACCGGTTCATCGGCCTTTAGTGCAGAGGGTTCGCTCTTCGCCCATATGGGCAAACACGAGATATTCACGCCAGTTAAGACCTATCCGCCGATGACGCTGAGCGAGCTTGCCGTGCAGGGCGCATCCGCATGAGCGAGCAGGTTGGTTTCATGTTGCGCGGGCGCAACCCGGATGTGTTGACGTGCATCGCGAATCTCTCGAACGATGAGGTGTTTACGCCACCAGAATTCGCCAACCGGATGTTGGACACGTTAGCCGAGGCCTGGGCGGCCGATCACAAAGGCACAAACATCTGGGCGGATAGTTC
>DAIDMG010000351.1 GCA_027449105.1 Acidiphilium sp.
CTCGTATCGAGTTTCATGTTGTGCTGGAGCTCGCACGACATAACCCGATGCGGTCGGCCCTCGCGCACGAAACCAGAGGACTGATTTAACGGGTTCGATTTGGTGCCGCTTTGACAATTGACGCTGCAGTCGAGTGTACCTACCACGGTCGCGAGCGGTAAGGGCGGCAAATGGGCGCGTGATCGACGCGGCTTTCATAGGATGGTAGCAGCCAGCAGCCGATGGTTCAGCCGCGTCCTAGCCTAGCAGGCGATCGGGGCCGCGAGAGCTTCCCCCGAGTCGCATGGTGGTACATTGGCGTGTAAGGAAACGGATTTCTGCTGAAGCATCAACGTGCTCAGGCGAACGTCAGACCAGATCCAGCAGTTTCGCATCGTTGTTGTCCGGATTGTTTACTCGGCGGCTTACAGTCCGGCAGGGTGGCACGCCCTCAGAAGTGGGATGTAGTAACGTCCTGGCACCGCCATTGGTATTTCCAAGCCAGAGTGGCCACCGGCCTGGTTCCGCGATGACCAGCATTCGATCATAAATCGGGCGGATGGCAACCGTTCTCATTGATGGTAATGAT
>DAIDMG010000352.1 GCA_027449105.1 Acidiphilium sp.
GTGGACCGCCAACCTCGAGAAGGGGCTTGCCCAGCAAACCATCCCGGTCGAGAAGATCAATCTGGACGACCTGGAGGCCAGCGACATCGATTGGTCGCGCTGGTCGCCCGACCAGAAGACGCTCCCCAAACACACCCAGAAGACCCTGCGGCCCTACCAGCAGCGCGCCTATGACGATGTCCTCGAGGGCTTCCGGCATCATGATCGCGGCAAGCTCATCATGGCCTGCGGGACTGGCAAGACCCTGACCGGGTTACGCATTGTCGAGGGGCAGGTGCCGATCGGCGGCTTCATCCTGTTTGCGGTGCCCTCCCTGACGTTGCTGGCCCAGACCCTCCGGGAGTGGGCCAATCAAGCCCACGTGCCCTTGCGGTTCTATGCGGTATGCTCGGATAGCGGCATAGGCAAAGATCATGAGGATATGCGCGTCCACGACCTCGCCTACCCAAGCACCACGGACCCCGAACGGCTCGTGCGCCAAGCCAGCGTCCCGTTTTCTCAGGGGATCACGGTCATCCTGAGCACCTACCAGTCGCTGGAGGTCGTGCATCAGGCGCAGGCCCTGGG
>DAIDMG010000353.1 GCA_027449105.1 Acidiphilium sp.
AGCAGATCATCTTCCCGAAATCCGGCAGGCCGCTGCGCTGCGGCCGGGCCATCTATTTCCGGCGGCCTGAGATGGCCGCCCGTGTGGGCGAGAATCGGTTTGCTGGCAAAGCCGTCAAAGCAGCTGAATAGGAGCGGATAACGTACGATTAAAACGCGCGGCCGATCAGGATTTCGTCGGCCCGCGTCGTATAGCGGGGCGAAAGCTGCTGTTCCCTTGCCCGCCACGGCAGGGCGGTCCCTATGATGCCATCCGCATCGTCTCTCGGCTGTCAACGTGCCGTGAATGCCAAGGCCGCCCCGGTGGTCGCACGCTCGCCGCCTTCGAGGCCGGCCCATGGGGCCAGAAATACCCTGCCATCGGCCAGAGCTGGCGTCGGGTGTGGCAGGAAGTCATCCCGTTCTTTTCCTTCCCCGGCGAGGCCTGTCCGATCGTTTATGCGACGAACGCCATAGCGGTCTCCTGTGTATCACCTGAACGTTACGCGATTTTGGCCTCCGTAATTGAAGCGTAACACACGACGGCTCGCATAGCCTCTAGTGATTTCCACGAGCTGCCCAGGTT
>DAIDMG010000354.1 GCA_027449105.1 Acidiphilium sp.
TTCTTTCTGGAATCGCGCGATTTTGTCTTCATCAAATCCGTAACGCCGACTGGCCATAGCGGGTATCCCCAACCTGCTGATCTATGGATCAGCATACACCCTCAATCCAGAGCTGAAAACCCAGGATGATACTATTTTGTCCGGGATGATACTTTTTTGTTCAGGATGAAACTATTTTGTCCGGGATGATACTTTTTTGTCCGTTAACAACCCCCGGCACCCCGAACCGCCCCATCACTCCACCGTCACGCTCTTCGCGAGGTTACGCGGCCGGTCCACATCGGTGCCCTTCACCAGCGCCGCGTGATAGGCCAGCAATTGCACCGGGATAGCGTGGACGATGGGGGAGAGCAGACCGGCATGACGCGGCAGACGCATCACATGCACGCCCTCGCTGGCGTTAAAGTGGCTGTCCGAATCAGCGAATACATAAAGCTCACCGCCACGGGCGTGGACTTCCTGCATGTTGGCCGCCAGCTTTTCGAGGAGGCGGTCATTGGGCGCGATCACCACCACGGGCATGTCGCGGTCCACCAGGGCCAGGGGGCCATGCTTCAAT
>DAIDMG010000355.1 GCA_027449105.1 Acidiphilium sp.
GCTGAGAAGCTGACGGGCTGGCTGCGGCAGGAGGGGGCCAAATCGCGCAAGCAGAGGCGCACGACAAAGCAGATGCATGCTGATCTCGCGGCGCTGGGTTATGACGGTTCCTATGGCCGGGTTGCGGCATTTGTCCGCTGCTGGAAGGTGGAGCGTCAGATTGAGCAGCAGACCACCGGGCGAGGCACCTTCGTGCCGCTGGTCTTCGCAGCCGGTGAAGCCTTCCAGTTCGACTGGAGCGAGGATTGGGCCTTGATCGGCGGCGAGCGGACCAAGCTGCAGGTGGCGCACACCAAGCTCTCGCATAGCCGAGCCTTCATCGTGCGGGCCTACCTGCTGCAGACCCATGAGATGCTGTTTGACGCACTGGCCCAGGCATTCCGTGTGCTGGGCGGCGTTCCCCAGCGGGGCATCTTCGATAACATGAGGACCGCGGTCGATCGCATCGGCTCAGGCAAAGCCCGGCAGGTCAATGCGCGCTTTGCCGCCATGGCCAGCCACTATCTGTTCGAGACGGATTTTTGCAATCCGGCATCGGGCTGGGAGAAGGGGCAGGT
>DAIDMG010000356.1 GCA_027449105.1 Acidiphilium sp.
ACCTCTACGAGGCGATCTACTGCGCCCGCGGCGAGATGGAGAACCGGATCAAGGAATGCCAGCTCGACCTGTTCGCCGACCGCACCTCGGCCGCCACCATGCGCGCCAATCAGCTGCGCCTCTGGTTCGCCTCGATGGCCTATGTCCTGCTCTGCGCGCTGCGCCGGATCGGCCTGGTCCACACCCAGTTCGCCCAGGCCACATGTGGCACGATCCGTCTGAAGCTGCTCAAGATCGGTGCCCAGGTGACCCGCAGCGCCCGGCGCATCCGCATCGCAATGGCTTCAGCCCATCCCTGGCAATACGAATTCAGCATCGCCCACGCCTTGCTCGGAAACGCCGGCGCCTGACACGACCCAGACATCGCAAGCCGCCATCCCCAGAAATCACGCCACCAAAACCGGCGCTGGACACGCTCGCCCACATCACAGCGATAGACCCCGCACAACTGGCTCGCCCCCCTTCGACCGCTGACGTCACCGCGCCGACCGTCTCGTCAGAAACCCGCGTGAGAGAAATGCGGGCTAGATGCCATCTGAGCCAATTCTCTGCTAGC
>DAIDMG010000357.1 GCA_027449105.1 Acidiphilium sp.
TGCGGCGGCGCCAGCAGCCGTACCGGCCGGGGGAGGGCGACCGGCCACTCATGGCCGGTCGGCGGGGCAAGGGGCGCGACGTGCGTGACCGCACGCTCGGGCACGTCGCTCTCGAATGGCTCAGCGCGGTAAATTCGATCCTCCCCGTAGCGATTGATGAGCCGATCCAGCAATCCCGCGAGATCCTGGTTGTTGCTGACCGCGCGGGTCGGCAAGGCATCGATCTGCACGAAAGGCAGGGGTTCGGCGGTCGCGGCGATCAGGTGCATGGCCTCGACGCCTTCGCCGGGATCGACCTGTTCGAACCGCTCTTGCAGCAGCTTTGTCAGGTGCGGCGCATCGCGCGAGGGCCGCGCGGTGCCGATCCGGACTGTAAATTCGCGCGCAATACTGACCCCCTGAGGGGCGGTTTTCGCGTCCAATCGTGACCCCCCCTGCGGTTGTGTCAGTGTCCCTTTTTTGGCCGCCTGGCGGCCTGGAGGGACGTATGGGGATGATGAAGGTGGGACTGATCGGGCAGATCCGGCGGGCCTATTTCGAGGAGCATCTGCCGA
>DAIDMG010000358.1 GCA_027449105.1 Acidiphilium sp.
CGTTGAAAACAAATCGTCTGCCCGGTGCTTCACGCCCGTCCCGGTCGGCGGGCAGATGCTGAGCCAATCCAATCGCAAAGCATTGCCGCAGGTGATCCAGTTCTGCGCGTTCAGCGGCAGAAACTCGGCTAACGCCAGCTTCTGCCCGCGATACAGCACGTCACACTGAAACTCGGCGATGATAAGAGCGAGGCGCGCGACCTCGGCCGGGAAATCACGCAACTCGATGCCGCGAAAATTGGTTAGCGGAATGGCGCTACGCCGCTCAGCCTCGCCCCGGCGCTGGTTGATGACGGCCTCGATAGCTCGCATTTCCTTATAGGCGATGACAAGGAAATTGCCGCTGCCGCAGGCGGGATCGAACACCCTGATCCGCGCCATGCGCTTGCGCAAATTCAGCAACATGCGCGGGTTGTCACCCGCTTCCGCCAGCCTGGCGCGCAAATCATCCAGGAACAACGGGTTCAGGACTTTGAGGATGTTCGGAACGCTGGTGTAGTGCATCCCCAGCGCGCCGCGCTCCTCGTCGTCGGCGACGGCCTGAATCATCGAC
>DAIDMG010000359.1:0-263 GCA_027449105.1 Acidiphilium sp.
TGTCGTGCCGCGCCTGCGAGCGCATCGCCCAGGCGCCGGTCCCCAGCCTTCCCATCGAGCGTGGTCTCGCCGGCCCGGGCCTGCTGGCGCACGTGCTGGTGGCGAAATATTGCGACCATCTGCCGCTCTATCGCCAGGCCGAGATCTATGCCCGCGACGGGATCGACCTCGATCGTTCCACCATGGCCGATTGGGTGGGCCAGAGCGCGGCACTGATGCGTCCGCTGGTCGAAGCGGTCGGTGCGCACGTCATGGCAGCCGAG
>DAIDMG010000359.1:273-551 GCA_027449105.1 Acidiphilium sp.
ATGACACCACGGTGCCGGTGCTGGACCCGGGCCGCGGCAAGACCAAAACCGGACGCCTCTGGTGCTACGTGCGCGACGACCGGCCGTTCGGCGGCCAGGCGCAGCCGGCGGTGCTGTATCGCTTCAGCCCCGACCGCAAGGGCGAGCATCCGCGCACGCATCTCGCACCGTTCCGCGGCATCCTGCAGGCCGACGGCTACGCCGGCTACGCCGGGCTGTATGACCGCGGCGTCACCGAGGCTGCCTGCTGGGCGCATGTGCGGCGCAAGTTCTTCGAT
>DAIDMG010000360.1 GCA_027449105.1 Acidiphilium sp.
GTACAGACACTCCACGTTTGCGCAGTTCCCGGTAGCCTGACCTGCCCCATTGCTTCCAGATAGTGCAGCGTAAATTGCGCCGCAGCCATTTGTCGATGTCGCGCAGAGGACTCAGCACCTCGGCTATGCCCTTTCGTGGCCTACGCCTCCGCTGGAACCAGTTCGGCTTCGCCCCAGATGCGGGCGAGGGTGGCCTGGATCTTTTGCTCGAAGCGGGTGATCAGTTCGCGGTTGGCGGCAACCAGCGCTTGCTCGGCTTCGATCTCGGCCACGATGGCTTGCTGCGTGGCGAGAGGTGGGAGGGGGATCTGGAACTCGCGAACGATCTTCTGTGAGATGTTCGGCTGTGCTCCGCCGCCAGCCAAGCGAATTAGTGCTAGTTTGTCTGTCTTCAGAAACAAGTAGAGAATTTCAGGCGATACGCTATGAGCCATCTTTAAGGCGTGATTTCACTCGATCCCATGAATAACCCGCTTCCGGATTTGCCTCAAATTCCGCCAAACGCGCTTCTAGTTCAGCTTTAAGCGCGGGCGAAATTTCCACGGCTTCAG
>DAIDMG010000361.1 GCA_027449105.1 Acidiphilium sp.
GAGATGCAGCTGGAAAAACCGGAAGGGCTCGTCACAGTCCTGCAGTTGGTGACCGACTTTGCTTGCCCGGAGCGGGTGCGTGCCCTGGGCTGGATGGTTCATCATGCGGCAGGAAATCCGAAGATGGCCGAAATTTACAAGGGCCTGGTCGCGGCGCTCCATGAGGCACTGCCTGCGACCATTCCTTCCGACGAGCTGAGGTGTCTGGTCGATTCCATGCGTGGGCATATGCGGCAACTGGCCTGGACCGAGCTATGGTTGTTCCAGGATGTGGTCTTTCCGTTGTTGCAAAACGAGCGGGCCAAGTTCGATGATGCCTGCGAGATATGGGTGCAGGAGCTGGTCGACATGCTGGAGCCGCAGCAAAAGGATCAATTGCGGCTGTTTGACCTTGCGCGCGAGGGGCAGATGACCAACATCACCGCGTTCCTTTTCGCCTATAGTAGCCCCGAGCGACAGCAGGTCGGCCTGAAATCGATGCAGGCGATCCTGAATCGGCAGAAGCGGATCGTGCAACAGCCCCTGGCCAGCACCTCGGACTGGACCCGG
>DAIDMG010000362.1 GCA_027449105.1 Acidiphilium sp.
CGGCAAGGGCGTAAACGTGTCTTTCTCATCGACAACCAATGTTCCGGAGCCAGGCTCGTTGATGTTGTTGGGCAGCGGCCTCGCCGGGTTGGGTCTTGTCATGCGCAAGAGCCGTAAGGCTTCCAAACACATCAACTTGTGAATTCGATTTCAATGGCCCAATAAAATTTCATCTTGCCCTGCCGCTATGTTCCGTGGTGGCAGGGTATCTTGCCGCCCGCATTGCCCCTGTGAAGGTTGGTGAATTCATGATTCACTGATCCGGTCATGAATTGGAGGCGGGTCGATGGAGGCGTGGTCGCTATTCGCACGTCCGCCAAGTCGCCACCGCTACCCGCGTGATGCGGCGTTTCTCAGCGATCCCGAGATTGTTTAGAGTCGGTCCAAGATCATACCCTGTTGTGGCAAAGTCTTCTGAGCATCAGCCGCACTGACGCCCAGCTGTTGATTTTCAGTGAGATGTGATCCGAGCAGGCCTGGCTTTTCCATCGGGGCTTGCCCCACGGGTAGGAGCGCGTATCCGCACTCGCGCAAACGGTGAGTTCTG
>DAIDMG010000363.1 GCA_027449105.1 Acidiphilium sp.
ATTCTGGAAAAACCCCGGCGGCCCCTCGATACCCCAATTCACGAAGCCAAAGCCCCGCTTCGCCCACGTGCGCGCGCCGAAGAACGACATTTTGAAGTTGGCCACCAGGAAAATAGTCAAGAAAATGAAATATCGCTCCCGGGTCGTCACGATATTGATGATGAGAAAGTAAATCGCCAACCAGCCGAAGAAATCGAACCAATGCTTCCACGAGAGGGCCGGATAAATGGCCAGTGCGGAGGACGCCACGAGCACCAGCCAGAACAGGATCATCCACACATTGGTCGCATCCCGCACCCAGCGCCTGCGGGGATCCATCGGCAGGGCAAGCAAGGCCAGAAAAAACACGACCTTGTCCAAATGAAGAACCGCAAGCGAGTGATAGATCTCCATCGGGTCGAAATACTGCAGGATCATGTAGGCGCAGACCATCCAGAAGGAGAAATGCTCCTTGCGCAGCTGCGCCCAGAGCGCCTTCGGATTCAAGGTGTACAGTTTCTCCATTACCCGCCCGTCCTATCGTAGGCGTTGCGATGC
>DAIDMG010000364.1 GCA_027449105.1 Acidiphilium sp.
ACGGGAGTCCATCCCAGAAACTCCAAACGTGAGCCGCCAAGCGCACGAAGAGGAGAATCAGGATGGACGAATATGAAAGCCTAAGCCACACGCAGTGGGATTGCAAGTACCATGTGGTGTTTATCCCCAAGTACCGGCGCAAGAAGTTGTATGGGGAATTGCGCAAGCACTTGGGCGATGTGTTCAAGAATCTGGCCGCGCAGAAGGAAAGCCGGATCGAGGAAGGGCATCTGATGCCGGATCACGTACACATGATGATTTCGATTCCGCCCAAGTACGCAGTAAGTCAGGTGATCGGGTTTATCAAAGGCAAGAGCGCGATTCACCTGGCGCGCGTGTACGGAGAGCGGAAGCGGAATTTTGTGGGGCAGCACTTTTGGGCGCGAGGCTATCTGGTGTCGACGGTAGGCCGGGACGAGAAGGTGATCCGGGACTACATTCGCAACCAGGAAACTGAGGACAAACGTATCGACCAGATGCAGATCTGGAACTGACAGGCCGCCTTCAGGCGGCACAACGCAACCGGGGGCCGCGTT
>DAIDMG010000365.1 GCA_027449105.1 Acidiphilium sp.
GTTATTGAGTACAAATGTCGCAACCCGATTAACTCCGGAAATCGCAAGGTCATTGTGTTTACGGCCTTTGCCGACACGGCACATTATCTTTACGAACACCTCGCTCTCTGGGCCAAGGAGACGTTGTGTCTCGACACCGCGCTTCTTACCGGTTCAGGTCGTAACGACTCCACCATTCTTTCATTGCGAAAAGACTTTTCCTCCATTCTTACGGCCTTCTCGCCACGTTCCAAAGAGCGGCCGGAAGACCTGGCGGACGAAGGCGAAATTGATCTCCTGATCGCCACCGACTGTATCTCGGAGGGGCAGAACCTGCAGGATTGCGATTGGCTCATCAACTACGACATCCACTGGAACCCGGTGCGAATCATCCAGCGTTTCGGCCGGATCGATCGCATCGGGTCGCTCAACAGCCGCATTCAGCTCGTCAACTTCTGGCCCAACATGGAACTGGAAGAATACATCAATCTTGAACAACGGGTGAGCGGCCGCATGGTATTGCTCGACATCTCCGCCACCGGAGAAGAAAACCTCAT
>DAIDMG010000366.1 GCA_027449105.1 Acidiphilium sp.
GTTCGATTGGAGCGGTGGCCACGCGGCGAGACTGGCGGTCACTGATCCCGAGAAATTCAGGAGCCTCTGCTCGCGGGAGTTTTCCGTGATAGAGGATGGGCTCGAGGAAGTCTTCGGCCTTTTGCTACGGTCCCCGGGACGATTCAAGGAGCGCGCCATGTCCATCCTTGCGACGCGGAAGCCGTGCCCTCCTCCCCTCAAGAACGGCGGTCGCGGAATGAGGGCGGGGATGATCTCCGGTCACACGGTGTTGAGTGTGCGTTGTGAGACGTTGTCCTCCACGACAGGGATGAGGGTCTCGCTCGGGATTGGATCGAAACCAGAGCCGAACGGAGGGCGGAGCCCTTGCCGACGAAAGACGACAGGTAACGCATGGGACGCCTAAATCCACCCGGCGGCGGATATCGGAGACGGATCGTCGAGACCCTGGGGGGCGAGGATCAGCAGGACGGGTGGGCGCCCCTCACACGCAAACGGGAGTTCCTGTCGTGACGAAGCGGGTTAACACCGTCCGCGTAGCCTTGAAAGTCGCGCAC
>DAIDMG010000367.1 GCA_027449105.1 Acidiphilium sp.
ATTGAGTTGCCATCAGGCACATCGACAAGTTATAGATTTTGTTGTCTGTTTCGGCAGTAACAGCGGTCATCGAAACGAAGAGGAGTCAACTGACTGCATAGGGTCGTAAGCAGTCGTTCACATCCAGACTGGGAACGGGTAATATCGGCCAAAAGCAGTCATTTGGGGTTAGCAGTAAGAGGAGAGTCTGGGTTTGCCCCATAATAGCGATTCATGTTAAACAGAAATTATGATTTTCGATGCATGTAGCTAGCTACTGTGTTTTCTCTGCATTTTAATGTAGTGGATAGCGAGAGCTCTGGTTGACGCCTGCCGATCAGGGCAGGATTTACTAAGGAATCTTTATGTCTTATCTGTCAGATTACCATATCCCACCCACAAAAATTTGGCAGGAATTTGAATCTTTGTGCTTAGATTTGTGGCGGGAAGAGTTAAATGACAAACAAGCGCAGAAATATGGAAGAAATGGGCAAAATCAAAATGGTGTTGATATTGTCGCAACAGAATGCGTCAATTCGGTGAAAGTATTAGT
>DAIDMG010000368.1 GCA_027449105.1 Acidiphilium sp.
GGATACGTCGTCATAGGCTCAGGATAGGGCATCTATTGCACTATCTCAAGGAATGGTCCTGCCTATACCTCCATTTGTTCCGCGATCGCCAGGGCGTCGTCCACCTCAATGCCCAAGTACCGGAAAGGCTTTGTCCGTGAGCAACGTCGCTGACACGCAGAGCCACCAAATCACAGCCACGCAGCTTGCTGTCGATGGCGAGGTCAAAAAGCGCGAGGTCACGGGTTCTGGACGCCAACTGCAGACGAATCCGGATAGCCCAGACCTCTTGCAACTTGAAAGGGCGTTTTTGGCCGACGATCTTGCCCTTGTTCCAGGGTATGGAGGATGATGAGGTTGAACGGTTTCTGTCTTGCATGACACAATCTCCCGTGTGAGGTGAGGTAGAGGGTCATTCTCTCACCGTTGCCGGGAAGGGCGGTACCAGACTGGAAGCGGACGTATGGATAGGCTAAAGTCGGTCCATGTGTATGGGCGTCCAGATGGATGAGTTCATCGCTTGTCTGATGTTTGGGTGTAGATGGAGATCCCA
>DAIDMG010000369.1 GCA_027449105.1 Acidiphilium sp.
ATTCTTTCTGAACTATCCCAAGGACTGGCAAATCTAGACAGGCCGCGCAGGTGCCACCGGCGCCGTTTGCGGATCTGCACCCGCCAATACTTGCCGCGACGATTGATGCTCGCCATTCACCCGTCTTGTTCTGACGGATTCCAAACAAGGTGATATGGGGCTGTGCCAAACTCAAGCGCATACACATCCGACGGCTACAGGGGTTTTGCTACGACACGAGGATTTTTTGTCCACCGATCCAGCAGGGTTTTACTGTGCCGCCCGCCTGTGCCAATGGTTTTTCTGATGGGTATTTATTGTATACGCCATTGATTTATTTGGTGCCCAGGGACGGAATCGAACCGCCGACACGAGGATTTTCAGTTTTGTTATATTTCAAAGAGTTATATTGTTGCGAATTGGGCGTGTTCGTGCACACTTGTTCCATCCTGTTATTTTCATTAGATTTATAACGTTTTCCATTGTGTCGCGTTGGCATGGCTGCTGTACCGCCAATGTACCGTGCACTTTGGCCATGACCGTTATGGGG
>DAIDMG010000370.1 GCA_027449105.1 Acidiphilium sp.
GCGGCGGCACAGCGCGCGGGCATCGAGGTCGAGGCCCTCTATCCAGACGAGATCCTGATCGATGGAGCGGAATTCGATCCCAGTGCCCATTTCTCGGAATGGCGTATGCGGCAGCGCGAATGGATCGCGAGCAAGGATGAGCGCGTCGCCAAGGCCCATGAAGCGGCCCAGCGACTGCACTCTGCGGGAAAGACGTTCGAGTCGATTGCAAAAGACCTTACCAAGGACGCGGTTCGCAGCGCGACCGGAAAGCCGTGGACAGCGGACAGCGTTCGGAAGCTGCTCTTTCCCTGAGCCACACGTGCGCCGCTTACTTTAGGCGAGATTGCCCGGGCCGAATCTCCGCTATTGCGGGCGATCCCGATGGTGCGGTCGAACAGGCCAAGTGGGTCGTGTCCCTGGTGGTGGTGTAGGAGGCCGCTGATCAGCCTGCCGACGTGGCCGTTGAGTGTCTGTCGAGTTGCTTACTTCCTCTTCATTACACGCGCAGATGTCAACCAACGCCTGCTTCGCTTCGGACAGCACACT
>DAIDMG010000371.1 GCA_027449105.1 Acidiphilium sp.
TGCGTTTCAGTAGATGGCGGTTGTTCTGACAGTTCACCAATAGGTTGTCAATCCCGCTCGTGGTGGGCTTGTCGGGTTCACCCATCGTGTTGTCGCATTCTTTGGATGATTTGGCTAGGGATCTGAAAACGATGTAGTCGGCATTAGGGGCCGCACCGAGCAACAACAGACCCAAGCCGGCAGCATCGAAATAGGGATCGAAAATGACCATCTGGTGCTGCTGGTACTTGGCCAGCAGGGCCCTGAACCACTCCACGAATTGCAGCCGCCCCTCGCCGTCTCCCTGGCCCCAGCGCAGGAAGAACTGTCCATCCGACCTCGGCGGATAAAGCCGAGCAAATAATGTTACAAGAGCGCGGTTGGCTGGAACCCAAGGATCCGCCGCACGCCCGCCGATGCGGTTGGTGAAACCCAGATCGCCGCGATTGATAGTCAGAGCTGCCTTCATCCGTGCCGACTCGGACGGCCGAGTGGCTCTTTCCAACCAGTCGAACTTGACCGGGCTGGCCTTGTGGCCCACCACATGA
>DAIDMG010000372.1 GCA_027449105.1 Acidiphilium sp.
AAGCACGTTCCCGGACATTGTCCGGCATGACCGACTAAGGATCGTTTGACGGAATCTACCCGGACAGAACGGGAGGTAGCCCCAGGGCGGGCAAGTTCAGGCCACCGCCCACTGCAACTGGCTATCGCGGTAGGGATTACCCATTACTGAGCGGATACTCCCTCCATTCTGGCCCGCGCGGCAAGTTGGACATTTTTACCATGCTGGGCATGGACACCAAATACCTGCTCAAATTCATATGGTTATAGAAGAGCGATGGTATCGTTATACGTATTGACTGTTAATCTATTATTATTGGCAAAGCGCATAATCTCAGCAAATGCTATAGGTTGCTCATGTTTAAACCAGCCATTCATTATAATGCCGGCATTGCCATTCATTAATATTGTCCAAATATGTCTTGTATAATGAATTTTGTGGTCTCTGCCAAAGGATGTTAACCCAACCCCCTCAATAAGCATTTCCGCCCACGACGAAGGGCGAAACTTTACCCCATCACTTGTGATTCCATAAATAACAATCCAC
>DAIDMG010000373.1 GCA_027449105.1 Acidiphilium sp.
GACGATTACCACCCCTCCCAGACGGAGTTTTGTCCCATCCCGGGCCTGGGTGGCTTGCCTGCAGGTAACGGCACCGGCTGCCGTCAGCTTGTCGCGCAGCAGCGCGCAGGGGTGGGCGCGCAGCGATAGGCCGATGGCGCGATAATCCGCCACCACCTCTTCGCCGGCACTCATTAAAGGCAGTTCGGCTTGCGGTGTGGGGCTTGGTGCGATCAGCGTCGAACCCGTCTGACGCACTGCGACCTGCCAGAGCGCGTCGCGGCGGCCGGAGGTCAGGCTGGCCAGCGCCTCGGAAGCGGCCAAAGCTTCCAAAGCGGCTTTGGGCAGGTCCAGCTCTTCGATGCGGGTAAAATGCCGCCCGGTCAGCTTCTCCGCCCATCCTTGCTGGAAGCCATCCACCAGCCGCAAGCCTAGCCGCAACGCGCCGCCTTCCACGGTGCAGTCCCAGGCGGAGGCATTCACATCCACCGGCAACACATCCACCCCGTGCTCGCGCGCATCGCGGATGATCTGCGCCGGGGCGT
>DAIDMG010000374.1 GCA_027449105.1 Acidiphilium sp.
CATGTGCATTTCATGGGGCGGTATCTGTTCCGCGGCCCGCGTCAGCCAATCGATCCGGATACCATCCTCGCGGGTGTCACCCTCTGACCGGCTCCTCTGTTACAATCAAAAATTCCGAGGGGCTGAGCGTGCACCCCCAACCAGCCGCACGACCCTCACTCGGCTGGATTTTCCATCGGTTCCCTGGCGGGCACGGCGACAGCCCCGCGCCGTTGCAGTGACCAGCCTTTGACGATCGCATAGATCGCCGGAATGACGAGCAGAGTGAGTACGGTGGACGACACCATTCCCCCCACCATCGGCACCGCAATCCGGCGCATCACCTCCGAGCCGGTGCCCTGGCTCCACAGGATCGGCAGCAGGCCCGCCATGATGGCGACGACCGTCATCATCTTCGGCCGCACCCGCTCCACGGCACCGGCGATGATGGCGCCCTCGAGATCGCCACGGTAGAGCCGGCAGTCTTCGGCCGCGCGCCGGGTGCGGGCTTCAGCCAGCGCGTGATCGAGATAGATCAGCATCAC
>DAIDMG010000375.1 GCA_027449105.1 Acidiphilium sp.
GAATTCGAGCGCACCCTCATTATCAGCCGGACGAACGACGGCAGGATAGCCGCCAAGGCGCGCGGCGTCGTCTTCGGCAGGCCGAAGAAAATGCGCCCGGACCAGCAGCAAGTGGCCAGGGAACTCGTCCGCGACGGCAAGTCGGTCAGTGCCGTTGCCAGGACCTTCGACGTTCACCCGGCGACGATTTACCGCGTCATCGAGCCGTAGGTCGCCTTATGCCGGTTTTCTGTTCCACTCAGCCGCACAGGCCTAACTGTGGGGCCGTTTGCGGGAAAGGGCGAAATTCTACGCCTGGCAAAAAAGCCCAGCGGTTCAATCGCCTAATCGACTATGTATCGCAAACGAGTGTTTGGGATACGGCCGGCAGATGACGAGCAAAAGCCAATTTCCTTGTTCCATAACCGGTATCACAATCAGCGTGTCGCAGAGGTTCGTAATCAAGAAACCGATTCAGGCGTTAGCGTAGGATTCCGCCCCCTCCCGCAAACGACCCCTACAACATGCAGCGCCTGGCCTGGCT
>DAIDMG010000376.1 GCA_027449105.1 Acidiphilium sp.
GGGTATGAGCCGGCGGAGAAAAGCCCCATCGCCTTCCATGGAGTCGGACCCTTCGATCCGGAAACGGGGGTCTTCAAGAAGAAGTCCGGCGGTCCTCCGGCTTACACCAAGGTCTTTGGTCAGGCGATGATCGAACTCGCCCGGGAGATTCCCGAGCTCTTTGCGATTACGGCGGCCATGCCCGAAGGGACGGGGCTGTCCGATTTTGCCAAGCTTTTTCCCGGGCGTTTTGTCGATGTGGGGATCGCCGAGCAGCATGCCGTCACCCTGGCCGGCGGGATGGCGGCCCAGGGGCTTCGACCGGTGGCCGCGATTTATTCGACCTTTCTGCAGCGGGCCTATGATCAGGTCGTTCACGACATCTGTCTCCAGAATCTCCCGGTTCTCTTTGCACTTGATCGGGGAGGACTGGTGGGCGAGGATGGCCCGACCCATCATGGGGTCTTCGACATCTCCTACCTTCGACATATCCCCAACCTCGTCGTGATGGCGCCCAAGGACGAGAATGAACTTCGCAAGAT
>DAIDMG010000377.1 GCA_027449105.1 Acidiphilium sp.
GCGACAACGATGCCGGTGGCGTCATCACCTACGCGCAGACCGGCGCCACCTACGGGTTCAGCCTGTTCATCCCGCTGATGATCCCGCTCGGCTTCATCGCCTATCTGGTCCAGGAAATGACCGTCCGGCTCGGCGCCGTCACCCGCCGCGGCCATGCCGAGATGATCTGGAAGCGCTATGGCGCGTTCTGGGGCGCGTTTTCGCTGATCGATCTGGTAGTCGCGAATATCCTGACGCTGATGACCGAGTTCATCGGCATCCGGGTCGCCAGCGCGATTTTTCATATCCCTTACCTCGTGACGATTCCCGCCGCCTTCGTCTTCATCGTCAGCATTCTGCTGTTCCTGAAATACTATAGCTGGGAACGGATTTCGCTGTTCGTCGCCGCGTTCAACCTCGTCTTCGTTCCGCTCGCATTGATGTCGCACCCGGATTGGGGCGCGATCGGCCGTACCTTCACGGGAGCGGGCTGGGCGCTGCCGGGTGGGCTGTTCTCCGCAGGATTTCTGATCCTGGTTTCG
>DAIDMG010000378.1 GCA_027449105.1 Acidiphilium sp.
TATCCGCCGCGATGAACGCCTTGTTGTGCACACGCATGAACGCGGCGGCGTCTTCCTCGCCCTTGACGTGCCTACCCGTCGTTCGGTGAGCCTCGTCGCAGATCATGAGGTCTATCTCGGGCAGTCCGTGCTTTTTCTGTGCCTCCCGGATCACCTCGATCGAATGGTAGGTGCCAAAAATGACGCTCATGTGCCGGTCGTCCCGGCGCTTTTCGACTGCCCTGGCAAGTGGCTTGGCATCAGTCGTGGCTGGATATTCCAGCTCCGACAGTTCACTGTCTTCTGGATCCCCATCGCGCTTGCGTTTTCCTACCTGGGCGTCCGAGCACACCGCGAAGCTGTGCATCGGAATCGCAGCTTCCTGGGTCCAGGCCCGCAGCGTCTGAGAGACCAGATTGAGCGAGGGGACCAGGAACAAGACCAGCCCGCCCTTGCCGACCATCTTCTCGGCGAGCCGCAGCGAGGTCAGAGTCTTCCCGGTGCCACATGTCATGATGAGCTTGCCGCGATCAGCCCC
>DAIDMG010000379.1 GCA_027449105.1 Acidiphilium sp.
GGGCGACCTTCACGGTCGTCGTCACGCCGTTCAGCAAGACGACTTCGTGGCTCCAGTCGAACTGATAGGCTTCGCCCGGTGCGAAACTCAGCGGCACATAGGCCTGCGCCAGAGCAGCGCCGCGCTCCTTGCGCCAGCTCTTCGCGTAGCGGCGGACGGCGTCGTAGCTTCCGTCGTAGCCGAGACCCCGCAGCTCTTCGTAAAGTCGCACAAGCGTCAGTCGCTCCCGCGACGACTTCGCCTCGTTCTCCGAAAGGAGCCCTTCCAGTTGCTCCCGCCAGGGCCCGATCTTGGGAAGCGGCTGCGTCTCGCGCTCGTAGCGGAACTCCGTCGCGTCCGACCGGATGACCTTGCGCACCACCTTCCGCGACACGCGCAGCTCGCGACAAATCTCCTTGATCGGCTTCTTCTGGGAAAAATAGGCGCGCCGTATCTTCGCTATCGTTTCCACAACCAGCATCCCAACCAAGACCTCCCTCAGAAAAGGAGGCCAATGTGGACCCTCAGCCCCGGGGT
>DAIDMG010000380.1 GCA_027449105.1 Acidiphilium sp.
GCTTGCGAGCATCTTCACTGAGGCGGAATCTGAATCAGAACAGGCGTTACCCGCATCCGACATCCAGTTGCTCGACCTAGACAACGAGCATGCGGCACTGCTGACCAAGCTTGTAACGAAGTCGGAGTGGGCACGGCACGAATTCGAAGCCATCGTCGCGTCTTTGAGCTTGATGCCTGACGGCGCCCTGGAAGCCATCAACGAGTGGGCATTCGACCGATACGGCGAAGCACTGATCGAGGACGGCAACCCGCTCGTCCTGAATCTGGATTTATTAGCCGAAGAACTTTCGGTGATCACCTCTGGCCTCTGAAAGTAGAGCGAGCCACAGCGGACGTCGTTTGGAGCAACATCATCAATGCCTGTAGCCATCCCCGCCAAAGAACGTGACGGTGCCATCCAGGCTCTGCGAGCCGGCGTGGTGCCGCGGTTGGGCATCCGGCACGTCCAGGTTGGCCGCGCCCGCGAGGTGGCTGAGACGGTGAAGGACATGTCGCGTATCGCAGAGGGCGGAT
>DAIDMG010000381.1 GCA_027449105.1 Acidiphilium sp.
CAGGATCTCAAACGGGAGCTGGAAACGCCGAAAGAGTTCATCCTGCCATTGCTCGGCGAGGCTTCCGGGGCACACGATCAAGCAGCGTTGGAGATCCCCCCGTGCGATGAGCTCTTTGATCAGCAGGCCCGCCATGATGGTCTTTCCCGCTCCCGGGTCATCGGCCAGCAAGAAGCGTAAGGGTTGACGGGGCAACATCGACTCATAGACGGCGGTAATCTGGTGCGGCAAGGGCTCGACGACCGAGGTATGCACCGCCAGCACCGGATCAAAGAGGTGGGCCAGATGGATGCGCTGAGCCTCCGAGACAAGCCGAAAGAGCGCGCCGTCTCCATCGAAGCTCCACGGCCTACTCTGCTCGACCATAACAAGCCGTGGCTCGTCATGGCGATAGAGTAATTCATTGGCGACTTTGCCGGCCGCGGTCTTATAGGTCAGTTCCAGCGCCTCCGACCCAAACCACTGGACGCTCACGACCGTGACCAGGGCATCGGGCAGGATGCCACGGACCG
>DAIDMG010000382.1 GCA_027449105.1 Acidiphilium sp.
TGCAGGAGCAATCTGTAACTGAGAGAACAAGCGACAATAACTCAGGCTCTTTACGTGTTGAGCTAAAACGACCGGTGAAGAACTTTACCGTGAGTGGCCATTTATATCCCAACATGGCCGATATTCCCCACCTGGTCGTTCGCTTGATAAGCGCACCTGATACTTTACCAAGACACAGAATCTATTCCGGAACCGGTACAAGACATGACTTCAACATTCACATTATTTGTGGGGAGCCGGATGTTCGTCTTCCTGTCGGAACCTACGTGTTTGAATACGAAGCAACGTGCGAAGTGCCAGATAGCGTCGATGACGCCCAACGCACACCAGAAATATAACATGGCGTTTCACCTTGCTCCCTTCGTCCGCGAGACACTACGCGATAACGCCGCGCAGCGCCGGTTAGCTCAACGTTAGGCTCCCCCAAAGGGATTCATATGAAACTATTTGAAAATTACGAAGAAAAGCGCGAGCCAGATGAGATTTCCGTTCTTTTGTCCGAGGAAGCGCTC
>DAIDMG010000383.1 GCA_027449105.1 Acidiphilium sp.
CGAAGGAATAGGTGAGGGTGGCGATCAACGCGCGGTCGCGTAGACCCCGCACGGTCTCCGTCGAGATGCTGTCGATCAGCCTACGCCACTCCGAGCCTTCCAGCACCGGGGTCTTGCCGGTCTTCACCACATGCTTCGGACCGCGCACGGCCGAGGCCGGATTCGTCGGCACCACCTGACCTGTGATGAGCCAGTCGAACAGCATCCGCACGGCGGCGAGCTGCTGCTTCACCCCCGGCGCCGAATGCTCCTGCTGCAACCGCTCAACCCAGGTCGCCACGTCGAACGGCCGGATGGCCTCGAGTGACAGACCGCGCTCCTCGCACCAGGCGAAGAACCGGCTGCACGCACGGATATAGGCCCGGCGCGTGTTCGGGTTGCGGATGTTGGCGGTGAAGAAGTCGATGTAGCGCCAGCCAGCCTGCTCGCCGAGGTCTGCAATCAGCCCCGGCACTAGGCGGATGTCGGCCTTCAGCGCGAACGTGCCAGGTAGAACGGTGGCGGGAAGTTG
>DAIDMG010000384.1 GCA_027449105.1 Acidiphilium sp.
CAGCGCGCAACAAGCGCACGGCCTCGCCGATCAGTGCGCCAGTGTCAGCGGTCGGTTCAATCTCGGCCGCCCGCTGCGCGGAATACCAAGGGTCGCCGTTATGGGGATTGGTATGCGCGAAAACGGCGATCTGCCCAGCCTCAAGCCCCTCGGCACGCAGCTTTTCAGCCGCGCGGGCCGTGTAACTCGTCAACGCCTCGCGAAGCCCCTGCCATGTCTCAATGAGGCTGCCAAAGGTTCGCGTCACGGCGATGCCCTGCCGTGTTGGCGCCATGAGGGACAAAGGAAGGCAGGAAATCCCGCGCAGCTCGGCATGGACGCGCGCCCCGGTCACGGTCAGTATGTCGCGCACCGCCTGGGGGTCGTGGCTGACGAAATCCGCGATCGTCTCGATCCCCGCAGCCACCAGCTTCGCGGCGGCCCTATTACCAATGCCCCAGACATCCGCCACGGGCAGCATCGTGAAGTAAGCTGCCCGGTCGGCCGGGCACTGCAAATCGCACACCCCGC
>DAIDMG010000385.1 GCA_027449105.1 Acidiphilium sp.
CCATGCCTGCCGCCTCGTGGAAAACCGCGGCAACCGCGCCATCGCCAGCGGCAGGAACCTCCTCGCCCTCACCGATCCGAACTCATCCACATGACAACGCCCCCTCGTCCCAACTCAGGACGAGGGGGTTTTGTCGTTCTGGAAACATCACAAACGCGCTACGGACGCTCAGCGCCCATGTTGGTCATTCGCGGGGCTGGGTCCTATCCCCGAAAGCAGTCGTTCCGCCAAAAGCAGGAGGTAAGTATCTCTAATTTTGTCGTGTGTTAGGCGGGTTCTGCGGCAAAACACGCGACAAATGAATTCGAGGAAAAACAATGTGTTGTGGCTCGCCGCAGCCTGTCGCGAGTTTTACAAGTTATGCGACATGGGCTCGGCGCGGGCAAGAACGGCGAGAGGAGTAACCACTCCGCGTCAGTCACGTCACTTCCACAGCGCAGCCCAGTGCGGCTATGCTGCGCACGGGTGGTTGGCGTCCACATGGTGTCTCCGGCAAGGCTTCGAACAC
>DAIDMG010000386.1 GCA_027449105.1 Acidiphilium sp.
CATTTCGACGGAGAGGCCGTGGAGGTAGAGGTAGTCCTGGTAGCGGTTTTCCTCGAACCAGGCGCGGGCGGTTTCGGAGGCTTTTTCTCCCATGGTGACGACTTGCAGGCCGATGACGTCGCGCTCGGCGTCGTCCACGTCGCGGAAGAAGTCGGCGATGCATTCGCCGTCGTCGCGCGGCTGGCGCGGGAGGGTGAAGCGGGCGAGTTCGGTGGCGCCGTCCTCGGCGAAGAGGATGAGATCGTTGCCCTGGCCGGCGATGGCCTGGGGCTTGAGGATGGAGTCGGCGGCGCAGAGGTCGAGCATGCGCTTCATGACGGGGCGGAGTTCCTGGCGGGCCCAGCCCATGAAGTCTTCCAATGACTTGCCCTGCTTGCGGAAGCCCCACTGGAACTGGAAGAGGGAGCGTTCGTTGATGTAGGGGACGAGGGCTTTCTGCGGGGCCTCGATGATCCTTGCGCCCCAGAAGGGCGGGGTGGGGACCGGGGTTTCGCGGGTGAGGCGGC
>DAIDMG010000387.1 GCA_027449105.1 Acidiphilium sp.
CCGAACATGCCCGGGAACATCTCGAGCACGCCCTGGGGCTCGTCCCCGGGATTATGGATCCTTTTAAAAGACGGAAGCGGGAGCAGGAGGTCCTGACCGCCCTTGCCCAGGCTTCCTGGTTCACCCACGGTGTCGGCTCGGACTACGTCCACGATATCTGCCAACGGCGGGATGCGATCTTCGACACCCTGGAAGTGTCGAAGAAGACGATTCCCGTCTTCTACAGCCTCTGGGCCACGACGAATGCCCGCTACGGGCTCCAGGAATCGAGGAAGTTCCTCGAACGCCTGGAGGAGGCCCGGCATCTGCCGGACCTGTCTACCGCCGATACTTGTCAGATCCAGTTCGCATTGGGAGAAAATGCCCTCTGGCGGGGGTGTCTGGATCAAGCCGGACAATTTTTTGAAGGATGTCTCGACCGGAGAAGGACCGACACCCCTGCCACGCCATCCTTCTTCACCCTCTACGGAGAAGACAGCGCCGTCCAGTCCCTCGCCAGCCT
>DAIDMG010000388.1 GCA_027449105.1 Acidiphilium sp.
AATAACTGCAGCGGTTAGAACTGGCAGTTAGCACCTTGTGGCGACAATCCGACTGAGGAAAACCGCAAGTGAACAATTCGTCAATCAGATACTAACCATCGGGTCCTTTCCCGCGAATTCGTCCAGCGTCTAAGTTTCGTGGGCGGACATCCAATTTCGAATCTCGGTAAGCGTCTTCTCGTGCTTGACATGCCTGCTTCAATGCGCGCTGCTCTTGCCGACATTCTGCAGTCTTTGCCTGGTAAGTTTCCTGGCATCGATGACGGGCTCGCTTAGACAGCCCAAAACGGATTGCTCCCGATAAGTCGGCTAGGCTTTACAAATCAAGTTCACTTGGTCGTAGAACGGGCAAGTTGACGTAGAACGGGCAACGCGCTCGCTAGGGCCCGGAAAGGCACGCGGGTGCGGCACAAGGCCGCGTCGGCGACTATCCGACAAGGTGGAACGCGGAACACTGCCGCGTTTCCCAGGACCTATCCTAATCTCTGGCCCATAAACCAA